>JAFUAE010000166.1 GCA_017460845.1 Lachnospiraceae bacterium | reverse complement strand
TTCACTCCATAACCCGGCTCTTCCGGAAAATCTGTATGTCGCAGATGCGACGATCCTTCCGCAGGCCATGGGGAATCCGCCGATCCTGACGATCATGGCCCTTGCGAAAAAGATCGCCGCAAGTCTTTAAACGTCTTTAAAATTCATAAAAACAGTACGCTGACAGTCAGTCTGCTGCTTCTGTCAGTTTACAGCGCACGCCTCCAGCAATGCTCCCGGGGGCAGGAAACTTTTAAAATCCTGCCGGCCCGAAAAGGAGCTGTACTTTCATAATATACGCAGTGACAGTGCAGCTGTCACGGAGTTTATTCTTTATTTTTTGTCCGGCCTGATCCGCTGACCCGGATCACGCGGGGTGCAGTTCCGCCGGTTCACCTGTGGCGAACAGCTTGCTCCGGCGGATCAGATCACACGGCGGATCGCCAGGATCCTCTGGTATGCCGCTGCCGATGTGACGATGCCCTTGCGCTCGTTCAGCGCATGGACGACCTGCCCGTCTCCGACGTACAGCGCGACATGTCCGCTGTAGCAGATGATATCTCCGGGCTGGGCCTCTTCGAGACTGCCGACCGCGGTTCCCGAGCTTCTCTGGGATCTGGAGGAATGCGGCAGGGAAACGCCGAAGTTCCGGTACACAGACATGGTAAAGCCGGAGCAGTCCGTGCCGCCTGTCAGGCTCGATCCGCCGTAGCGGTAGCGGTTGCCGACAAACTGCAGTGCAAAATCGGCGACCTTACGTCCGAGCGAGGATGCTTTTGAAGCGTCTGCGGTGTCCGCCGGTTCCGACCCTTCTGCCGTTTCCGCATCGTCCGCTGCGGCTGTTTCTGCTGCCCCGGTGGCTTCTTTTACCTTCTCATGAGTTTCTACCTTCGATACTGCTTTCTCCGTATCTGCTGCCGGATTCTCCAAATCTGCCGCTGCTGTCTTTTCTGTACGGCCCGTTTTCTCTGTGCCGGCCGCTTCTTCGGCGACGGCCGTTTCCTCCGGTTCTTCAACTGCCGGATCATATAAAACCGCGGGGACTATCATGCTCTCTTCCGTATCTGAAAACCGATTCACGTTTGTGTCTGTATCTATATTTTTATTTATACCTGTGTCTGTGTCCGCTTCTGCAGTTGCCGCTGTGCCGCTTATCGTCTCCGGAATGATGATCTCCGGTACAACTGTCTCCGTGCTGATATTAGTACCTGCTTCCGTCGGAATTGCATATGCCGGCGTTGCCATCATCAGACCCGCAGCAAGTACAAGCGCTCCTGAAAATACATTTCTATTCTTCAAATATTAATTACCTCCTGCCGGGATCCGGGTGCTGCAAATGTGGATTCCAGCATGGATATTCTATCGAAAAGATATGGACATAATTAAAACTCCGGCTAAAAGGAGGCTAAACTTTATTACGAAAATATGAAGATTCCCATGGGAAAAGTTTTGGGATACAATGATATACGGGTCAAATGAACAAAAGTTGCTAGTAGAATGTTTGGAGTGATTTTGGAGCGATGTATCGCGAAAAAAGCGCGCAGCTCATAGATAAATGCCCATTTGTCGGACAACTCATATAAAATAAGGTAAGGGTCAAAAGCCATGATCCGATGATGAGCCTGCTCATCGGTGAAGCTTAATATATAGGTAGGAATATCATTATGGAAAGAACGATCTGCCTCGCCGGAGGCTGTTTCTGGGGCGTCGAAAAGCTGTTCCGGAGCCTGCCCGGCGTACTTGATGTCACCGTCGGCTATGCCAACGGTACAATTGAAGAACCTGAAAAATATGCGGATTACCGGACGGTCTGTACGGGCCGCACCGGTTTCAGGGAAGCTGCGATGATCCGTTATGATGACACGGAGATATCCCTGCGGCACCTGCTGTTTGCTTATTTTGCAGTCATCGATCCCACGCTTGAAAACCGTCAGGGCATGGATTTCGGCACCCAGTATCAGACAGGGATTTACTGGACAGATCCGAAAGATGAGGCAGTCATTTCTGATATCATAAGCATCGAGGCTGCTGCGGTCGAAGCCGGCGGCACCAATTATTATGATGATGACGCCGAGTTCTGTGTCGAAGCAGGACCGCTTGTCAACTTTTATCCCGCTGAAGAATATCACCAGCGCTATCTTGAGAAGAATCCGCACGGCTACTGCCATATTTTCCCGTCACGGGTCGAAAAGATCCGGTCGTTTGCATTTGCAGATGATACATATACCGCTCCGGCGCAGAAGCTGCTGCAAATCTGGTAAAGTTCCTTTTTCGTTACACTTCATTGGCCAGCTTTTATATAGGAAATCAAAGGATGAAAAAAAGTATCATAATCATTGTCAACGTGATCATCATGGCCGCCATATTGATCTTCGTTGTTTTCTACACCGGATTTGAAAGCAGGAACTCCTTCCGCAGACAGACAGAACACTTTGAGAATACCACCGTCACTATGGAGCGTGTGACGGAGAATTATCTGGAAGGCGAACAGAGGCTCTGTGATGTCTGGGCGCACTATATCAACAATAAGGCTATGACTCTGGAGGAAGCGGCCGAGTATATCCGCTCCTCCCATGTGCTTGAGAACATTTCCGCCCATCTGATCTCCCTTGACACGCTTACCGGACTCTCTACGCGTCCAAAACACGGCACTTCCGATGATTATGCGGTTTCCTATCAGCGGGTGGGGCTTCTGGAAAATGTGGACTGGATCGATGAAATCGGAGAGTCGATCAACATCACCCGGGCTTACACCAACCCGATGAACGGCGAGCAGTCACTGGCTTTCTGCAACAGGATCACGCTCTGTGATCCTGACCGCAAAACCACAGGAGCCGCAGTATTGCTGCGGGTAATTCCTATCTCGGTGCTGGAACAGAAATGGGTTTTCCCCCAGACAGAACTGACGAACGCCGAGCTGTCCATGATCGATGCCAACGGTAATTATATCCTGAAAGGATACAGCTTTAAAAATTCCAGCTTTTTCGAGTTTTACAAATCCTATAATCCCACGGATCCCGAATCGTCAGAGCAGTTGTTCGACAGGATCACCTCATCTACAGGCTCAGTTTCCATGATGAACTCGCACGGACAGGAGTGTATTCTTGCCTTTACCCCTGTTTCTTCCACCGCGGGATGGACACTGCTGGGCCTCGTGCCGGCGAAAGATCTCGCTGCAGATACAGAAAACTGGCTCCTGATCGGAATTGTTTCCGCCGGTTTGCTGATTCTGTTCTTCTATGATCTGTTCTATATGCTTTACTTTAACAAGCGCCTTCAGATCGCAGCCCGGGAAGCTGAATCTGCAAATAAGGCAAAGACGGATTTTCTCTCAACCATGTCCCACGACATCCGCACTCCCATGAATGCGATCATAGGTCTTACAACGATTGCAGAAAAGAATCTCGGAGATGTGAAGTCCACCAGGGAAAGCCTTCGGAAAATCAGTCTTGCCAGCAATCACCTGCTGACACTGATCAACGACATTCTGGATATCTCGAAGGTGGAAAGCGGAAAGCTGAAGCTGAGTCCTCTGACCTTCTCCATTGTGGAAACTGTCGAGAACCTTATCAATATTTCACAGCCGATGATCAAGGAAAAAAATATTGAATTCAGCTTCCACATTAATCAGATGGAAAAGGAATACCTGTATGCGGACCAGCTCCGTCTGAACCAGATTTATATCAATATTCTCTCCAACGCGATCAAATACACGGAACCCGGCGGACGTGTCGGTGTGGATCTGCGCGAGGAGAAGAGCGAAATGCCCGGCTGTGTCCGTCTGATCTACTCTGTGGCAGATACGGGTATCGGTATGAGCCCTGAATTCATGGCAACCATGTACCAGCCCTTCTCGCGTCAGACAGACAGCCGCGTCAACAGCATTCAGGGAACCGGCCTGGGACTCGCCATTACAAAACGGATGGTCGACCTGCTTGGCGGAACGATCGACTGTCAGAGCGAACAGGGCAAGGGGACGACCTTCACTGTCGTGCTGGATATCCCTGTCGCCGACAGGCAGCGGGAAGACATGCAGCTTGAACCCATTGACGTTCTGATCGTTGATGACGATGAAACCGTACTTCAGTCGGCCGCCGACAAGCTGAACTCTCTTGGCGCGTCTGCGGAGCTGGCTCAAAGCGGCCCGGAAGCGCTCGGCATGATTGAACGCAGGCATCTTTCCGGCCGGGATTACGATATTGTCATTGTGGACTGGAAAATGCCTGAAATGGACGGTCCCGAGACGATCAGGCGGATCCGCTCGGAGACAGGCACCGGCATTCCGATTTTGCTGATCTCCGCCTATGACTGGTCGGATATCGAGGAAAGGGCAAAAGAGGCCGGCGCGAACGGTTTTGTCAGCAAACCGCTTTTCCGTTCCACTCTCTATGATAAGATCAACGATCTGATCGGAAAAGAGTCCGGATCCATTGAACCGGAGGATGATTATTCCGATCTGCAGGGGCTGAACATCCTGATCGCCGAGGATAATGATGTCAACTGGGAAATCATATCCGCCCTGCTGTCCATGTTCGGAATCACAGCAGAACGGGCAGAAAACGGACAGGTCTGTGTGGATATGATGCGTGCTGCCGCAGAGGGCAGTTATGCGCTGATCTTTATGGACGTTCAGATGCCGGTAATGAATGGTCTCGATGCAACCAGAACGATCCGGAAATTAGAGGATCCGTGGGCTTCCTCCATCCCGATCATTGCAATGACGGCAGACGCATTTTCCGAAAATGTCACGGAATGCCTGAACGCAGGGATGAACGGACATATCGCAAAGCCTGTCGATATTAAATTAGTGATTAAGGAAATACGAAGAATCAAGGACGAAAGAGGATAATTATGAAAAAAACAATGTGTATGTTATTAGGGGCAATGATGATCCTGGGTCTGGCCGCATGCGGTCAGGAGAAGCCTGAAACGGCGGCTGAGGAGGGCTTCAGGCCGTCCCTGGATACTTCCTCCGCCAGCCAGATCCGTGTTGCAGGCGGCTACGATAACTTTGAGGCGCTGGAAGCTGAATTTGACCGCTTCAACGAGTATTACCCCAATGTGGAGCTGATGTTTACAAAGGTCGACGACTATAACAACATGATCGGGACCGTCCTGGACGGGAATGATGCCCCTGACATCTACGTCAATTACTCCTGGATGTATGGCCGGGAGCAATACAAGGCGTCTATCGATCATGCCGAGAATCTGGCCGATCCCGCGCTGGGGCTTGACCTCGACTGTATCCGCCGCAATATCATTCTGAATACTGACGACGGCACGCTCCCCATGGTCCCGGTTTTTTCAAATACCTACGGCATGCTTGTGAACAACAGTCTTTTTGAAAAAGAAGGTCTGAGTGTTCCCGCAACCTATCAGGAACTGGTGGCGGTGTGCGGTGCATTCCGTGAAAAGGGCTATAAGAACCCGATGATGGGCTTTTCCAATCAGGAGACGACCTCACTGTTCACTCTGACGAGCTATCCGTTCTTCTGCGGAACCGTGGCACAGGATGCAGAGGCTGTCAAAAAGCTCAATGCCCTTGATCCTTCCGCCGGCGACTATATGCGGCCCACCCTTGAGAAGATCGTTCAGTTTCTGGACGACGGCTGTGTGGATCTTGATGCCTGTGCGGAGATCGAAAACAACTATGATGCCGTGATCCTTCGCTTTTTTGAGGGCGACGTGCCCATGATGACCTGCTCCGGAGATGCCGTCTCCGGAACAAAGAAGCGGGAGAGCCGCTCCGAAGCATTTATCGCCAACCCCTTTACCTATACCTTTGTTCCTGTTCCCATGTCAGACGAAGGCGCCAACTTCCTTGACATTCCGAATCTGCAGTTCTCTGTCAACAAAGACAGTCCCAATCTGGATATGGCCAATGAGTTTATGCGATTCCTGATCACGTCAGAGGAGCTGAGCAGGATGGCACAGAACAAGGGGCTTATGTCACCGACAAAAGACCTGTCTTTTAACAGCGTCTATGCCGCATTCGGAGATGTTCCGGAATCCCGGATCCTGTCGCCGGAAGAATTTGGTCTGACGGATGATGCGGTCAAACAGGTCAGACAGGCCGTATTCAATGTCGGAACGGGAGAAATGACTATAGACGAAGCAATTGCGGCTTTTGGCACTTTTGCGGAATGACCGCCCTGAATGAAAACATTGTGATATAAATATTTGAAGAAGCCGGCTTTAAACCAAATGTGGCATATGAAACAAACCACGCCTCCCTGCTGGCCCGGATCCGCGAGATCTCAGATACAGTCTATATTCCCGGCTGCAGCAGTGAATTCTCCTGCAGTCTTCTGTATCATGCCATGAATCTGTCCCTGAACAGACCGCTGTATGCCGCCGCAGTCAAAATTGCTTCAGCGCTGGGGTTTGAACCTGAGGAAATCCATACGATGTCCGGTTCTGATGCCAATCACATTAATCAGTACGACATTCCGGTCATTGATGCTCTCGGTCCGTATACTTACGGGATCCATACAACAGACGAACATACCGTCATATCAAGCATCCGGCATCAGACGCTCTTTGCCGCGGCTCTGATTCAGGATCTATTTCTACATTACTTCGGCAGCTGATTAAAGCTTACCTGAACTTCAAGAGGCAGGAGTTCGTCTGCTATGCGGACAAAGAAAATCAGAGGTTCCCCGGGG
>JAFUAE010000020.1 GCA_017460845.1 Lachnospiraceae bacterium | reverse complement strand
TTTATGATGCAGAGTGGAAACCGGACGATAAGAATTTTGGAACTACAGTTCCTTACTGGTATGCATTGATGGAACCGGTGCACGGCAGAAGTAACAAGCCCGAAGATTTCAAAGAAGTGAACAAAGTCCTGTTTCCGAACGGTACAGATACACTTGATATATATGAATGGACAACAGACTGGTCGGATTTTTTTGATGACGGACATGAATGGTATGGCGCATGCTGCTGGAGCGTCTATGATAAGACCATGAACAGATATACAGTAATGCTCGTATCCGCAACAGATTGAAAAATCCAGTTTGTGAGGATAAATAGCATGAAAGAAGTAATACTTGCCCTGGCGGTAATAATTGCAGCTTTCTCTGCGGGATGCACTGCCTCAAAGACTGAAACAGTTCAGTATGACCGATCTGGTCCAGATGACCCGCCCTGATTGCGAGTCGGAATTTGAGGCAAATGGGTATCCTTTTGAGGCGTTGTTCCTGGATGAATATATAACCCAAATGAATTCTATGGATGAGAACGTCTGCTGCTATGATCTGCAGGCAGTATCATTGTATTTCAATGACTTACGATAAGAACTGGTTTATAATGAAGCCCACACAGGAATTGTGCAGGCGATAAATCACAAATTACTTTATTGAGATAGGAAATTTATGGAACTTGATATTATGTACCTGCTGTTTCTGCAGGGACTCCGGGAAGTAACCGGAGGAATCTTTAACGAATTGTTTAACGCGATCTCAAAGCTGGCGGTGGATATTCTGCCATTCCTTCCATATGTGATATTCTGGTGCGCAGACAAACGATGGGGCTGGCGTTTCATGACCACGCTCTGGTCCGGTGAAGTTGTAAACGGAGTCGTGAAGCTGACGGTCTGTGCCTACCGGCCCTGGATCCGATCAAATCTGATCGAGCCTGCGGGAGATTCCAAGGTCGCGGCTACAGGATACTCCTTTCCCAGCGGCCATACGATGTGTGCTACTACCACTTACGGAAATGTGGTCGCCTGGCAGAAAGACCGGAGGAGATGGCTTGCAGTGCTGTGCGGCATCATGATTCTGCTGACCGGTTTTTCCAGGAACTTTCTCGGCGTTCATACTCCGCAGGATGTCCTGATCGGTTTCGGTGAGTCGGTTCTGCTGATCTGGATTATCGGGAAAGCAGAACGCAAGGTCGCCGGCAATGATAAGCTGCTGGATATTCTGACCTTAATCGGAGGTCTTATCATCATTGCTGCATTGGCTTACATTCAGCTGAAGCCCTATCCCATGGATTATGTAGACGGAAAGCTTCTGGTAGACCCGCAGAAGATGATGAATGATACCTTCAAGGCCTGCGGAGGATTCCTCGGCCTGCTCATCGGAAGCTGGGCGGACCGCCATTACCTGCATTATGAGATCCCCAAGGGTTCCCCGCTGCTGGGGCTCCTTTCCTGCGTGGGCTTAGGTCTGATGCTGGCCTGGGATATGTTTTTTTCCAAAGCTACCATTATTCTGGCCCTGGGAGGTCACTGGGGAAATCTCCTGGCACGGCTGATCATGGTACTCTTTGCGATTGTTATCTGGCCGATGGTGATCCGAAAGGAATGCAGCAGTGCTGCGGAAACAGAAGGTCGATCCGGTGCCGGCGATTCTCACAAATAGTTTTTGAAGAAAGACGCTCTAAAGGCAGGAGGTATTCATTATGAAGTGTCCATATTGCAACGAAGCAATGGAAAAAGGATTGATTGAAAGTTCAGAGCCGATAAACTTCATGAGAGAAGTCAGATTTGTAAATAGAGCAAATGAAAAGAAGGGCGAATTCAATCTGGCAAAGCCTCCTTTCGGAGGTCGTGCTTCCGTAGAAGTATGGCTGTGCAGAAGCTGCAGGAAGATTGTAATTGATTTATAATCGATACTATATCGGCATATTCCGGTTTGACGGAGAGGGATTATGAAGCTGGGACTTTTACTTCCCCGCAGACTTCCTCTGGCAGCGTCTGTTCTATTATGTGACCGGGATGCTTTTGGGCGCCGCCGGAGTATCTGCCATGTTCCATACTTGTATTTCACCTGAGGTATACGAACTGTTCGTAAAAGAGGTTTCCGGTCATTTTCATATCAATATCACTATATTTAAAACACTCTATGAATATTCAGATTTTCGGGACAAAGAAATCCAGCGACACACGCAAGGCAGAGCGCTTCTTCAAGGAGCGCGGCATTAAATTTCAGTCGGTGGACCTGAAGGAGAAAGGCTTAAGCAAGGGTGAATTTCAATCCGTCCTGCAGGCCGTCGGCGGACTGGAGGCCATGATCGATCCGGACTGCAGGGACAAAGACCTTCTGGCGCTGATCAAATACATAGCCGCAGAGGACAAGGCTCAGAAGGTGCTGGAAAACCAGTCTGTCCTGAGGCAGCCCATCGTGCGGAACGGGAAGCAGGCTACGGTCGGATATCAGCCGGATGTATGGAAGACATGGTATCGTACAGCAGGTCATCCCGCAGCTGGATAAGCAGGGAGACGGTTATCCGGTACAGGCCGTCATTGAATATTCGAATATCATTTTGTCGTATACCCTGTCGCCGACCCTGAGGCCCTCTTTTTCGGTCCGGAGGAGCTTCATTCCCGCCTTTTCAAGCACTCTCCGCGATCCGGCATTTTCCGAAGCGCACCAGGCGGTCACACAGGGGATGCCTTCGTTTTCCGTGAGATATTCGAGCACTTTTTTTAATGCTTCCGTCGCAAGCCCGCGTCCCTGCCACTCAGGCCTGACACTGAAGCCGGTCTCGATGCGGTCCGCATCATAGTCATAGGCCCCGATCGTTCCGACTATGACATCATCAATATCCATCACCCACGCATACGAATGCTCATCCTCATAGCTTTCGATAAATCTGCGCACGGTTTCCTGCGCCATTTCCAGGGTGGCATAAGGATTCCATCCCGAATACCGGTACATTTCGGGATTCTTTCCGAAAGCTTCACAGAGCTCCTCCGCATCCTCCGGACGATATCTGCGCAGGACCATGCGCTCTACCCACAATTCCGCGCTTCCATGCGGTACGATTTCCTCTATGGACTCTATCTGCGAATTGTAGATGAGAACATCCTCAATAAACAGGCCGTCTTCGTCCCCGCCATACTCGTGCATTAAATAGGACTCGCTTCCATGGCTTGCAAAACCCGTGAACGTTTCTCCGTATATATCCTTTATGCGTACATACTTCTGGTCGTATTTTGCTATATCCATCATTCACCCCAGTGTTCCGAAACCGCTCATGTTAATCGAAGCCGAAAGCCGTCAGATAGCATATTACAAAAAAGCTCGCTATGCCGAACCAGACGCCCAGACTGGCTGGCGGCACAAACAGCACTTTCAGCACAGTGATCACCATATCTTTGGTGATTTTGAAGCCGTATTTTTTCTTATACCGCTTCTTTTTTCCATTTTTCTGCAGAAGATAGATCCACGGCCGCTCGTACAGCTCCACGATGCCGAACTTTACCAGATATACCGGGACGACCGGAACCATAATGCAGAACCAGACTGCCGATCCGCCAAGCTCCAGCCGTTCAAAATCGAAGCCGTTCAGAAGGAGGGCAATTATAACAGGCAGAAACAGCGCCACAACGCACAAAACTGCAAGCTTCAGCACTCTTGCGGGCGTCGTAAAGCGCAGCACGACAGGCTGCCGTTTCCCTTCAATATTCTCAAAGAAGACCGGAGCCTCGGTTTTCCGCTCAAGAATCGTATCGTCCTGCACCAGCTTTCCCTGTTCCCGGTGAAATGTCTTACCGTCTGAAGTAAAGATTTCTCTCCCGCTTTCCACGGAAAATCTGTTTCTTGTCGTATCGCTGTAGAGACACAGCATAACGATCAGCCATATGAGCGCCACCACACCCGTAATCATCACATTCTCGGCAAGATTCATTCTGAAATAGTTCAGCGCAGCAAATAAAAGCACGCTGACCACGACCGTCGCCACGATTGCCTTCAGCCACCACGGCAGGAAATAATAGTGCGATTCCTTTTCGGCCCGTACACTGACCTTTCCGGTCTGGCCGTTGACCGCCGCCATCAGATTGCCTCTGCAAATATAATAGACCGGAAGCAGAACAGGCAGCCGCAGGGCGGAGCTCACATCGGACTTTACCTCTATTGCTTTCGTTTCGAGTGTTTTTCTGACAGCCGGGGTATAGGATGCCCCTGTCTCCTCTCTGACACGCTTTTCCAGGTCTTTATCGGAAATGTCGGAAATCTTGACACGCTGTCCTGCCACATAGGCAAAATCAAACTCCGTCAGGCTCTCCGTGTCGAAGGGTTCCATACCGTCCAGCAGCAGATTGTCGAGCTGTTTCGACCGGTTGACAAACTCATCATTGATAAAGCCCTCGCAGTGAAATGTGCTGCCCCCGTCCATTCTTGAAACGGACATATGTACAGGACCGCGCACCAGCTCATAGGGAAGGTAGAACCCCTTCAGCTCTCCGATCAAAGGCATCAGATGCTTTGCTTCCTCTCTGCCTTTATTTTTGCTGCACCATTCGCGCAGGCGCTCCTGTGCCTCCTGCCCGGTAATCGCAAAGGGGATCACATTTTCCGGCAGTCCTTCGGTGTTCAGATATTCTCCGCGGACCAGGCTCCTGCCACAGAACGCACAGCTGGACAGCGCTTCGCTTTCTTCAAATACGACGGTTGCACCGCAGCCGCTGCAGGATGTCTTTACCAGATTAAAACGGCTGACATTCTGTTTCAGCCGGTCTCCCTGTATTCTTCGGAATCCTTCCTTCTGCCTGCAGGCATCGCTGATCCCCACAGACCCGCCGCAATAGCCGCAGAGGTACTTCTGCTGCAAAATGTCATACTTTGCCGGAGCTCCGCAATTCGGACAGTGAATATCAGTGATCCTGATTTTTGCCGGTTCGTGATTTTCATACTCCATGTTTTTCTTCCTCCTGCGGCTTTCATGTATGCGTAGTACCAACAAAGCTGGTATGAAGCTTTTGTATGAAACGCTGATTCAAAAACAGGGCCGCCGGACGGCGACCCTGTTATAAACTGTATCGGTAATTATTAATATCCCGGAACATGTACGCCCGGAGCAATGATCAGACCAGGTGCAACCGGTGCCGGTGCTGCTGCTGCCGGTGCTGCTGCCTCTGCTTCATTCTGCGGAGCTACGATAACGCCCGGAACGATCGGTGCCGGTGCTGCTGCTGCCGGTGTCTGAACTTCAACTTCCTTCTGCGGAGCTACGATGACGCCCGGAACGATTGCTGCCGGTGCTGCTGCCGGTGCCTGAACTTCAGCTTCCTTCTGCGGAGCTACGATGACGCCCGGAATGATTGCTGCCGGTGCTGCTGCCGGTGCCTGTACCTCAACTTCCTTCTGCGGGGAGATGATGATGCCAGGAATAATTGCTGCTGGTGCTGCCGCTGCGGTCTGAACCATTACTTCTTCATGCGGAGCAATGATAACGCTCGGAATGATCGGTGCTGCTGCCGGTGCCGGTGCTGCTGCCTCAGCTTCCTTTTGCGGGGAAATGATAACGCCCGGAACGACCGGTGCCGCTGCCGCTGCGGGTGCCGTTGCTTCAGCTTCCTTCTGCGGAGCAATGATGATGCCCGGGATGATTGCTGCCGGTGCTGCCGCTGCGGTCTGAACCATTACTTCCTCATGAGGAGCAATGATAACGCTCGGGATGATCGGTGCTGCTGCCGGTGCTGCTGCCTGTACCTCTGCTTCCTTCTGCGGGGAAATGATAACGCCCGGAACGATCGGTGCTGCTGCCGGTGCCGCTGCCTGTACCTCTGCTTCCTTCTGCGGAGAAATGATAACGCCCGGAACGATTGCTGCAGGTGCCGCTGCCGGTGCCTGTACTTCTGCTTCCTTCTGCGGCGCTACGATAACGCCCGGAATGATTGCAGCCGGTGCTGCTGCAGGTGTCTGTACCTCAGCTTCCTTCTGCGGGGAAACAAGTACGCCCGGAACGACCGGCGCTGCTGCCGGAGCAGGTGTCTGAACCTCTTCGGCTTCTTCAGGAGCAATGATCACGCCCGGAAGGACCGCTCCGTCTGCACCCTTGACAGGCTGTGCAAGAACGATCTCCTGCTCAGTATGTGTGAACAGCATGGTATCCGCAAATGCCGGAACGCTGAGTGCTGCTGCAGTGACGGCCGCGATAATCGCTACACTAATTTTACCTTTCATAATTGAACACCTCTGAAAATGAATAGTATTTACAGCATACTTCTATGATGTTGCTATATATTATAATTTTTTGAAAAAAATATTTCAATATTCTTAAGCAATGAAATTACAAATATGCGCCTTCTTTTTTCAGAATATCCTCTATTTTTAGTACTTTTTCCGGTACTCCAATATCTGCGGTAAAAATCTGACCCGCAAAAGACTGCGCCGTCTCCCCGAGAAGCCCCGGCTTCAGGCAGCTGAAGGTCACCGTATAGTCCGCCCGGACAGCCGTTCCCATGACTTCCCCGGTATCGCCGTTCAGCCCGGACGGAAGATCGCAGGCGATAACAAGCGCCCTGCTGTTCCCGATCCGTTCCGCCAGATCCGCATACACTCCCTCCAGCGGACGTTTCAGCCCGACCCCGAACAGGGCGTCGATGATACAGTCGCAGCTCAGGATCATTTCAGCTGTTTCCCTATCCTCCGGATCATAGCTCAGAAGCTCTCCGCCGCAGGCCTTCAGGCGTTCTTCATTTGCAGAGGTATCCCGGGTCATTTTTTCCCGTCTTCCGCACAGAAAGCACTTGACGGAAAAGCCGCGTTCCATCAGCTGCCTGGCTGCCGCAACGCCGTCTCCCCCGTTGTTTCCGGAGCCGCAGAAAATCAGGATCCCGGCGCCGGGCTTCAGCTTTTCCGCCGCCAGCTCAGTGACTGCCGAGGCGGCATTTTCCATGAGCCAGAGAGAATCGATCCCGTAATCCTCAATTGCCGTGCGGTCGATTTCCTTCATCTGCGCCATTGTCCTGATATAAACCGGATCTGCCAGTTTCATCATTTTCCAACCTCATTTCTGTCGGTCAGAATGATGCCCTTATAGCGCGGTGAGGTCCGCTCAAGCTCATAGCACTCGCCCTCCGGCGTCGGATACTGTCCGATAAAATCTCTGATCGTCTTCATTTCCTCCGCTGTCAGGTCGAAGCTCAGGGTCTGCAGATTGGAGCTGACATGTCTGGAATTTCTGGTGCCGACCATGACAGCGCCGACACTCTTCTGGTTCAGGATGTACTGTACGGCAACATTCGAAATCGTCACGCCGTGCGCATCCGCGATTTCCTTCAGCACCGGAAGCAGCTTCTGCATCCCGTCCCAGCCCAGGGAATCTTCAATGATCTGCATGTATTTGACCTGTGAACGGGTCTCCGGCGCCTCGTATTTCTTTCCCATGTAGCGCTCCGCCAGGAATCCGCCTGCCAGTGTGCCGAAGGCAAAGGTATAAATGCCGTGCTCGGCGCTGTAATCCAGCAGCGTACGTTCCGGCCGGCGGTCAAACACGGAATACTGCGCCTGATTGGACACGACCGGAATACCGGCCTCCACAAGCAGCTTCAGAGCATTTGTATCCATGTTGCACATGCCGATATTGCGGATCTTGCCTTTTTTCTGGAGCTTTACGAGATCAAATGCCGTCTCGAGCATGCCCGGAATATTGTAATCCCACCAGTGAAACTGCACGAGATCGAGTGCCTCGCGGTGCATGCGCTTCAGGGAGCGGTCCACGATCCCTTCCGTATATTCCATATTGATGACCGGAAGGATGTCCATATCGGGCACAAATTTGGTGTGCACCTGGATATCCTCCTCCTGATAGCGTCCGGTCCCCTTCAGATCCATTACAAAGCGGCCGATGACTTCCTCGGCACCCGTGTAGATATCGGCGCAGTCAAAGGTCGTCAGTCCCTCGTCCACCAGCATGTGAAATGCCCGGATCGCGTCGTCGTAATCCAGCTTTCCGATCAGGCAGTGCTCCGCCGACAGCTGCCAGCAGCCATTGATGACGCGGCTGAAGGTATATCCGTTTTTGAATTTTGCTTTTTTCTCCATGATTTTCTCCTAATCGTTCAGGTCCTGACCGGACCGCTGTTTTCATTTACCGTTCCGGTCGAGGTCGGCAGGACCGCTGCTTTCTTTTACTGCTCCGGAAGCGGCACCACGGTGCATTCTCCGTGTCTCTGGATCCGCTTTCCGGTGCGGGAAATGCGGAAGCGTGCCCCGCAGTTCGGGTCCGGGCAGGCGATCTCCGCGTCTGAAAGCATCCAGTCGTTATGATCCAGCGGACGCTGCTTTGCCGGAAGGAAAGGGATCAGGGCCGAGAGCGCATACATGGAAAAGGAGGTCTCAGCGGGGAACACGAGGTTTTCCCCCTGCACCAGAAAATAATCTCCGGGTTTATGGCTGCAGACCATGGGTTTTTCACCCTCGACCACCTCGACCTTCAGATCATAAAGCACAAAGCTGTCATCCATCATTTCCACCCTTTCCATCCTTTCTATCCTTTATACCCCGCTCGTTTTCAATCTGTTTCCTTCCTGCAGCCCCAGCCGGTCAGGACCGCAGCAAGAAATACGAAAAACAACACAAATCCGTACAGCGTGCCGGCTGCGACAGTAACCGGAGAAAGACCGGTCAGTGCTGATCCGATAAATACGAACACGCTTAAGAACGGAATAATTGCCGGAAGGCTGTTCGCGGTTCCGTCAAGCAGATTCGCACGGCGGTACGGGTGAATATTCTTGGCTGCGCCGATCTTGTTGAGGATCGGTCCGAAGGTCAGGATGGAAGCGCTTGTGACGCCGCCGAGCAGGATCGTGGTAATCGAAATGCCTGCCATGCAGATAAGCTCTGCGCCTTTGACGGTTTCCGCAGCCCTGCTGGAAAGAATGCGGTCAGCGATCAGATTCAGCATGCCCGCATCGTTCAGAACGCCCATGATGCCAAAAACGGAAATAACCAGCGCACAGGTCGGAAGGATATTGTTGACGCCGTCGATCAGAAAACCGACTGCCGCATTATTGCCTGCATCATTGGAAAATACATCTGCCGGAGTAAACAGCCCCGCCAGCAGTCCGATAATAGTGCCGGAAAACAGACCGACCATGATTCCGGCGTATATATTTCTTGTTTTTGTGGATACGACCAGCATTGCGATGACAGGGATCAGCATGATCAGTGAAGTCGGATTGGACGCCGCGTCCACGGATCCGCCCTGATAGGTGCCTCCGATTCCTCCGAGAATTGCAAAAAGTACGATGGTAATGCCTCCCGCCACCAGGGAATACTTGATACGGCTTGTTACAACACCTCCGATATCAGCCGGGCGCCCGTCCTTAAACTGCTGTGTTGAAGCGGATGCAATCGTCGTATCGGAAATCGGGGCGAGATTATCTCCGAAAATCGCTCCCGAGACAATGCTTCCCGCCATCATCATTTCATTCGCGCCCAGCAGCATGCCTGCAGGATAAAAGATCGGGAAGGCGATAAACATGGTGCCGATCGAGGAGCCTGTCGCTGTCGATACGATACATGCCGCTAAAAATGTAAACGCCACAAAGATCCCGCCCTTCATGCCTACGGAATTGGCGATCCATACAAATCCGCCTGACAGGCCGCAAAGCTTGATCAGGGAGCTGAACATGCCGACCATCAGAAGAATGACGACGACAGATACAGCCGTAATGGAGGAAATGCCCTTGACGGCGCTTTCCCAGAAGGCCTGATAATCCGTGCAGAACAATCCTCCGATCAGCAGCGCGATAAAGCCGCCTACAGCAAGCGCCTCCATATTGAAGGCCTTAAAGCCGATAAACAGGACCATGCAGAAAATCACATAAATGATTACCGGGATCAGGGACATGCCGATGCCTCCGCGGAACTGCAGTTTGTTTGTTTCGTTCATACTCATACTGTTACCTCTTTCTTTCTGAACTTGAAACTGCTGCCGGTCAATAAAAAAAGTCCCGGCAAAACGAACGTTTGCTGGGACAGGATCTTCTTGTTATTCCTGCGGTGCCACCCGGCTTGCTGCATCAATGTTCCGATACAGCCTCTCTGCGCATACTACCATATGCCGGCCTTTGATCACGGAGAGCCAAACTCCGTCTCCCATACTCGGGCTTTTGCCCTTTCTGTTTGCCCTCAGAAGTCCATTCGCCGGTACAATATCCGCTGCGATCTCACCATCCGCAGCTCTCTCCGGAACAGGGTATACCGGTTACTCCTCTTCATCAGCGGTTTTTCCAAATATAATCCAGACGGGACTCCTTGTCAAGCCGTGGACATGATTTTCCCGATTCGCTGTTGTAATGACAAAAGGCCGGACGGCATGGCTATTCGGGCTTCTATGGCGCCGGATGCATTCATGCCGTCCGGTCTGAAGTATAACATGTATCAGATCAGTACGTTCCGGATCCGGTCAAGCTCTTGCTTCTTGGTCTGCTTAAATTTCTCCAGCTCCTCCTCCCGCATTTTCCCGTATCTCAAGGTCACAAAATCGCTCTGCGCCTCCCGGATCAGGGCCAGCACCGCATCCGCTTTATCTGTCAGGACTGCATTCAGCGTAAATTCTGCAGCATCCACCCTGTACCTCGCAAGTTTTTTGTACACCAGCTTCTGCAGGCTGAGCAGGACCTGGACGGAGGAAAGCCCGGTAAAATCAACCGCCTCCTGCATATGGGGCTGATCCCCGGAATAATACAAATACAGGACCAGCTTGACGTCTCCGAGCTCCAGTCCGCTCTGCTGCGCTGCCGTCTGCAGATAGCGGTCCAGCAGCTTGCCGGTATAATAATGATCCATAAATACATCCGATTCCTGCTCGATCTTCAGGGCAACCGGTATCCTTTCCTTCCCGAGCTTTCTTGTGCCCGGCATCCCGGGGATCGCCGCATCGTCCCCTGCATAAGCCACCAGAAACTGATAGATCTCGGGCTTGCGCTTCTGGTATTCCTCTTCCGTATAGAGTCTTTTGTAGAAGCCATTATAGTACTCGATCATGCCCAGCTTCATCCGGACGATCCCGCTGACATTCATGCCCTGCTGCACCAGAGAGCCTTCCGTCTTGACATAATAATAGATCGGCACGGAAAGAACAGCGATCCGCTCCGTATGCAGCACATACTCCATATTAAAAATGAAATCCTCGCACCATTTGAGCTCGGGATCCATGCGCAGGGAATACTTTTCAATGATGTCCCTGCGGAACAGCTTGTTCCAGAGCACGCCGTAGTAATAGTCGGCCGGGTTCTTCAGCATCCAGTTTCCGTATTCTTCCCTGCTGATCACGCCATCCGCCTCGATATCACCTTTTCGCGAGGTGCGTTCGCCGACTACACGGTAGAAATCCGAAATGACCATATCCGCATTCTGCTCCTGTGCCGCACGCACCAGGAGCTTCGTCGCATCCTGCGTGATCCAGTCATCGGCATCCAGAAATTGAATATAAGTCCCTTCCGCAAGATCCAGTGCGTGATTTCTCGCAGCAGACACTCCGGCATTCTCCTGATGGATCACACGGACTCTCTGATCGAGGGCTGCATATTCATCCAGTATTTTGGGGGAGGAATCTTTGCTCCCGTCATCCATCAGAATCAGTTCGAAATCTTTATATTCCTGCTTCAGCACGCTGTCCACACAGCGCCGTATCACTTTTTCTGCATTATAAACCGGTATAATGATTGAAACCGTTTTGTTCATCTTGTCTTTCCTCTTGAACTCATGCGTTTTTTTCTAAACAAGCAGGTAAAAATCATACCAAGCAAAAAAAACGTAGTATAATGATGCCGATTTTTTTCTACATAAGCTCTTGGAAAATGGAAACCAGAGCTGCTTTAGCAGCGGAGCAGCGCGAGCTTATATTTTATCGTTGATTCCGGATCCACTGAGGATCCTTCTTATATCGGAGAACATATCATACATGAATATTTTCAATATCATTTCATTGCTTGGCGGGCTTGCCATGTTCCTTTACGGCATGCGCCTCATGGGGGATTCCCTTAAGGAAAATTCCTCCGGTACGCTAAAAGTGGCCATGGAGCATGTTACCAACAACCCGGTCAAGGCTTTTATTCTGGGAATGCTGGTCACCGCTCTGATCCAGTCTTCCACGGCTACGATCGTCATTACCTCGGGTCTTGTCGGCGCAGGCATCCTGACACTGCATCAGTCCCTCGGTATTATTATCGGTGCCAACGTCGGTACGACTGTGACAGGACAGATCATTCGCCTTCTGGATCTGGATCCGTCGGGAGATGTCTCCTGGCTGCATTTCCTTCAGCCGTCCACACTTGCGCCGCTTGCCCTGATCTTCGGTATGGTCCTGATCATGACCAACCGCATGAAAAATTCCAAATCCATCGGCAATATCGCGATCGGCTTTGGTATTCTGTTCTCCGGTCTTCTCAATATGACCGGCGCCGTCAACACCCTGACGGAAAGCGGCGGCTTTGTCGAACAGCTTTTTGCCAATCTCGGCTCTAATCCGTTTCTCGGCTATCTGACCGGTGCCGGCATTGCATTTATGCTGCAGAGCTCTTCCGCTACGATCGGCATTCTGCAGGCATTTTCTTCCACCGGCCTTCTGACCTTCAAGTCTATTTATGCCGTCATCGTCGGCATTTATCTCGGCGACTGCGTCACAACTGCGATCGTCTGCTCGATCGGCGCCAAGCCTGAAGCAAAGCGCGTCGGTATTGTCAACATTCTGTTTAATCTCAGCGAAACCGTAGTAGTCCTTGCGGCTGTTACAATTGCCCACAGACTCGGACTGCTTGACTCTCTCTGGAATGAAACTGTCAACTCGGGAATCATAGCAAACACTAACACAATTTTCAACCTCAGCTGTGCGATCCTTCTGTTCCCGATGATCCCGCTCTATGAGAAAATGAGCCGCAAAATCATCAAGGACGAGCCTGCAGAGGGCGGCAAATACAAGGACCTGCTGGACGGGCTGAATCCTGTTTTCTACGATACGCCCGCACTTGCTCTCAGAAGCTGTTATAATGTCCTGCTTACGATGCTCAGCGCATCCTGGATCAATCTCGCAAAGGCCTTCCGTCTGCTGGAAAGCTTCCATGAAAAGGAATATGAGCAGATTATGAAGGACGAAACACAGATCGACATCCTGACGGACCATGTCAGCCGTTATATCGTGGAGCTCGTCCCGAGGCTGCAGCTGGACCTGCATACAGCCATTCTGAGCCAATATTACAAGGATACCTCGGAATTCGAACGTCTCGGCGACCATGCGGTCAATATTGCCGACCATGCGCTGCAGCTGCATAAAGGCAATCTTCACTTTTCCGATGCAGGGATCCGCGAACTGCGCGTCCTCGAAAGCGCCATTAACGATATTCTGAGCCGTACCGAAAAAAGCTTCCGCAACCGTGATCTGCAGGCTTCCTATGAGATCCAGCCCCTGGTCCGCGTTATCGACGAGCTGATCAGCAAGCTGAAGCGCAATCATCTGAAAAGAATGTCAAAGGGCGAATGCAGCATTTATGTGGATCCCATTTTCAGTAACCTGATGGTCGACTGCCAGCGTATCGCCGATGTCTGTTCCAACATCGGCATCGCGACTGTTGTAAGGATCCGGCCTGAGCTGGCGGATCATGAGCATTTGTATTTCGATGCGCTGCACGAGGGCGGGAATGATGATTACAACCGTCTGTTCAAACAGATCTACGACCAGTATTTTGCTGCGCTAAAGGATGCCGCATCAGTCCCGGGTTCTGTCCGTGATAACCGTATGCCCGTGAAGCCGGAAACCGGCGGGCAGCCTGAAGAAACGGAGCAGCAGGACGGAGCCGGCAGCAACGCATAACCCTGCCGGTGCTTTATTCCGGGACCGGGCGATAAATTTTAATAACTGCCAAAAAAGGGGCTTCCGCTTTGCGGAGGCCCTTTGCTGCCGGATCAGTTTGCGATGACTTTGCGGAAGAAATCCTTCGCCCTCTCGTTCTTCGTGTGATCGAAGACCTCGGACGGCGTGCCTTCCTCGAGAATACTTCCGTTGTACATAAACAGCACGCGGTCGCTGACTTCACGTGCAAAGCCCATCTCATGCGTCACGACAACGATCGTCATACCGCTGTCGGCAAGCTCCCTGATCACATCGAGTACTTCCATAACCATTTCCGGATCCAGTGCGCTGGTCGGTTCGTCAAACAGCATCACATCCGGCTCCATGATCAGCGACCGCACGATTGCAAGGCGCTGTTTCTGTCCTCCGGACAGTCTTGTCGGATACTCATCCTTCTTATCCGAGAGTCCTATGCGTTCCAGAAGCGCAAGGGCCTTTTTTTCTGCCTCTTCCTTCGACAGCATGCCGTTTTCCACCGGGGCAAGCGTGATATTTTCCAATGCGGTCAGATGCGGAAAGACATTGAAATGCTGGAAAACCATGCCGATTTTCCGGCGATATCTGATGATATCCGCGCTGCTCTGTTCCGTAAGGTCCGTTCCCTCGAACAGAACATGTCCGCTGTCCGGTTTTTCCAGAAGATTCATGCATCGAAGCAGGGTGGATTTTCCGCAGCCGGAAGGTCCGAGGATCGTAACGACCTCGCCCCTGCTGATTTCAAAATCCACGCCGTCAAGCACCTTAAGTCCGTTGAAGCTTTTAACCAGTCCCTGCACATTAATGATATATTCGTTATCTTTCATTTGCTCTCATCCTCTGCTCTAAGCGTTTCGTCAGTCTGGACAGGGTAACAGTCAGGAACAGGTAGATCAGTCCTGCGATCGTCAGCGGCTCCAGCGCCAGAAATGTCGTCGATTGTACTTTCTTATAGGCTGTCATCAGTTCCCCGATAAAGAAGGTGGATGCGAGGGAAGTCTGTTTGATCATAACGATCACTTCGTTGCCGAGGGCCGGGAGAATGTTTTTGATCGCCTGCGGGAAAATGACCCGGCTCATGATCTTCTTTTCGGTCATGCCGAGGCTCATCGCAGCCTCCCTCTGTCCCGGATCCACGGCCTGAATGCCGGCGCGGATGATTTCGGCGACATAAGCGCTCGCATTGACGACCAGCGCGATCAGAATACAGATGATATCCGGGATCTCCGGAAACAGATTCGGAAGCGCAAGCCAGAAAAAATACAGCTGGAGAAGCATCGGCGTGCCTCTGATCACTTCAATATAGCAGGCAGCGATCCTGCTCAGCGGCCTGATCTTTGACATTTTCGCAAGTGCTATAAAAATGCCGAGTACTGCAGCAAAGGTCACGGAAACGACAGAAAGCCAGACTGTGTTCCACAGACCAAGCAGAAAAACATTTCCATAACGTGATGCGATTGCAATGATATTTCTGATCACGCCGTATTCCCCCTTTTTGTTACGATATAAGCGATGCGGTACTATTTCATAGGCGAGTTTTACGAGCCGTTATGAAATGTATGGAAACCAGAGCTGCTTTAGCAGCGGGGCAGCGCGCAGCTTATATACCTGGTTGTGCGATTTATCGCATGAAGTTACTATAAAAACCGCCCCGGCAGTCTGCTTCGGGCTGCCGGAGCGGTACAATGGATCATTTCATTTTAATTTGTTTCGATACCGAGCTGTTCGGCTTCAGCCCTGGCCTGCTCCAGCCACTCAAGATAAAGTCCTTTTTCCTTTACGTCCGCGATGATCTCGTTGAGTCTTTCCTTCAGCTCCGTCTCACCCTTCGGTACCGCAATGCAGTTGCCGTTCTTACCCTGTTCAAAATAGACTCCGGTGACCGCAAGCTTAGGATTGGACGCCACAAACATTTCCCCGTTCGGGACGGAGACCGCTACCGCGTCTACCTTTTTGCTGTCCAGTGCAAGCACGGCATTGTTGATCAGGTCATAGGTCACCAGTTCCGAATCCGGCAGCTGCGCGGTCGCCAGCATTTCCTGAAGTGTTCCGCTCTGGAAACCGACCTTCTTGCCCTTAAAATCCTCCAGGCTCTGATACTTGTCCAGATCCTCCGCACGTACCATGATCCCCTGCTCCGAGCCCTGCTGATAGACCTCGGTCAGCTCCATGTTTTTCGCTCTTTCCTCGGAATAGCCGAGACCTGCGACGGCCATGTCGTACTTGCCCTCGGTCACGCCGGTCAGCACGGCGCTCCACTCAAGCGGAACGATCTCCAGCTCGACGCCGAGCTCCTTCGCGATATAGCGGGCGAACTCCATATCTGCCCCGCGAAACTGATCCTGCCCTTCCTTCTCATTATCAATAAACTCGTAGGGAGCAAAATACGGCTCACAGACATTGGTGATTTTGCCTTCCGCAAGGATCTTTTCAAGACGGTTGGCCGGCTTTGCCGCGTCCGTCTTTTCCGCTCCTCCTCCGCATGCTGCCAGAACAGCCGCCGTACAGGCAAGTAAAAGAATTGCTGCTGCTTTGATCTTTTTCATAATCATACTCCTCCTGGTACTTCAATTCAATGATTACAAGCAACTATGGTCAGCCGGGGCATCCGTTCCCGGATGCAGATACAGTTCCAGTGCGGATGCTGCCATGGCTTTTGCCGCAACATGCAGCTTCCTGTGCGCATATCCGGAATCCGCCACCGTGAGGAACTCCGCCTCGTGAGTCCTTGCCCCGCTGAATTCCGAGGTGCCCATAATGGCATAGGCAGTCGGCACTTCATAGGTCACATTTCCGATATCCGTGCTGCCTGTCATTGTCTTTTTCGGGATCACAGGCGTTTCTCCGAGCTCTGTAAGGTGCTTTTCCAGCATTTTTGCAAGTCCCGGATGATTTCTGATATCGTAGGTGGTCGTTTCATCACGAAGGATCTTTGCCTTCGCACCGGTCATCATCGCCGCGCCCTTCGCGCAATTGCCGGCCTTTTCGATCACTTCCTCCAGATAATCCTTGTCTGCCGCCCGGATATACACCTCCATAGATGCGTGATCCGGCACGACATTGGGCGCCTGTCCGCCATCTCTCACCACCCCGTGAATGCGCACATCCGGAGTCACATGCTGCCGCAGGCAGTTGATTCCGGCAAAGGTGAGCATTACGGCATCCAGCGCATTGATGCCCGTCTCGGGCGCTGCCGAGGCATGTGCCGCTTTTCCCTCGAATTCATA
This sequence comes from Lachnospiraceae bacterium, assembly GCA_017460845.1. Taxonomy (GTDB): domain Bacteria; phylum Bacillota; class Clostridia; order Lachnospirales; family Lachnospiraceae; genus Avilachnospira. The sequence continues at coordinate 8,027 of JAFUAE010000020.1, read as the reverse complement.
GTGCAGCACCGCACAGGCAAGCGCCGTGGTGTGAACTGTCGTCTCCCAGCCGAGATGCATCTGAAAAACCGCGTCGACATTCCGGAATGCACCTCTTTCGATCAGGGTGATCTTGCGGTTATTGGTTTCCTCCGCGGGCGTCCCGATCCAGCTGATCCTTCCCCGGAATCCGGTCTCCTCTTTCAGCTTTTTCAATGCAGCTGCAGCTGCATAGGTGCTTCCGGCGATCCAGTTATGTCCGCAGGCGTGTCCGTATTCCTTTCCGCTTTCCCCGTAACCGGGAAGCGCGTCGTATTCAGCCAGAAAAGCGATCGTGGGGCCGTCCTCGTCCCCGAAATCAGCTCTGAAGGATGTCGGAAGTCCCAGATAGGACCGGGTAACCGAAAAGCCGATGCGCTCCGCCTCATCCGCGAGAAATGCAGAGCTCCAGATTTCAGCGTCTCCCGGCTCCGGATGGGCAAAGACCTCCGTACAGACCCGCTCTGCGGTTTTTCCGATTTCATCCTCGATCTGATATAAACGTTCCGTATACATATCTTACCACTGTCCTCTCTTTCATTTTACGGAGCTGCCGTCCGGGGTGCCGCCATTCCTGCCGTCATTTTCCTGCTGACTGCGGCAACCTGGCTGATATGATCTGCAGTTGTCGTACAGCAGCCGCCGACAGCCCTGGCTCCTGCCTGGTAATAGCGGAATGCATACTGCTCGAACGAAAAGCTGCCGTCGCCGCCGTGCCAGGTCTTCGTCACCGGATCATAGGTCTCGCCGCTGTTGGGATAAACAGCGACCGGAAGGTCCGTATTTGCCCTGATCTCCCTGATCAGGCTTTCGATGAATACCGGCATGGTGCAGTTCACGCCGACCATTCTGAGATGCGGGAATCTGTCATTCAGGCTCCGCATGCATTCACTGATCGGGGTTCCTTCATTGATATGCCGGCCGTCCCTGCAGGAAAAGCTGATCCAGAATTCCTTCCCGAGCGCTTCCGCAATTTCCGCCTCGACCAGCACCTCCCTGAGTGAAGGCTGCGTCTCGATCAGCAGGAGGTCTGCGCCCTCCTCCGCGAGAAACCTCATCCTGTCCTCATGGAAAAGACGAAGCTCTTTTTCCGACACATCCTTGTAATTGCCGGTATACTAGGAGCCGTCCGCAAGATAAGCGCCGTAAGGTCCGACGCCGCCGCAGACCAGCGGCCATACACGGTCCTCCTGATCCCGGGCTTCGTTCCACCATTCCTCGCGTGCTTCCCTGCAGACCCGCACCGATGAACGGATCACCCGCTCCGCTTCTTCTGCTGAAAAGCCGTTTTCCGTCAGTCCCCGCACGGAAGCCTGATAGCTGTTTGTGATATGCAGATGTGCACCTGCCCTCATATACTGTAAATGCACCTGCTTTACCAGCTCAGGCTTTTCCGCCATGACTCGGGCCGTCCAGAGCCTGTCGTTCAGGCTGCAGCCCAGCTGCTCCAGAGCTGTTCCCATGGACCCGTCGATCACCAGTCTTTCCTTTTCGGCAAGCAGTTTTGCAAGCGGCGCCTCATTCTGCTGCAGCATTTCTGTTTTTTCCTTTACGTTCATCCCGTTCTCCAGTCTGTTTTCAAGCATTGTTTCAGTGCCGTAAAATACAGTTTTTACCATCTGCGATAAAACAAAAAACCGGGCAGCTTTCTGGTCAGCTCCCGGACATAATACAAATGGCTCAAATTTGACGACTATTGATAAGATCGCAGATTCCTTCGAGGATCACACAAAAAGATCTCCTCCGGCCATACATATCGTCCGGAAGGAAAACATTCGGAAAGTCATGTTATCCTTTTTGCTGATCAGTCTGAATTTCATCTTTTATCCTTTCAAAGGCAGCGCAGTCTTCCTTTTGACCTGCGATCCACAGAAGTTGTGGTCATTATATTCCCGAATTGCCTACCTTGTCAATCGGTATTTCGGAGAGCGGTCTTCCGATGTGGACTTATGCCTGCTGCTCGTTTATAATAATCGCTATGATTCAGGATTTTGATTATCAAAACTGCATCGGTCCGCTGCTGGACTGGTTCGACACCCATGCACGCGTTCTGCCCTGGCGTTCCGATCCCTCACCTTACCGCGTCTGGATCTCGGAGATCATGCTGCAGCAGACCCGGGTAGAGGCTGTGAAGTATTATTTTGACCGTTTTCTGGAAGCTCTGCCTGATATCGCTTCGCTTGCGGCCTGTCCTGAGGACCGCCTGCTGAAGCTTTGGGAAGGTCTCGGCTACTATAACCGCGTACGCAATCTGCAGGCTGCAGCCCGGCAGATCATGGACGAGTACGGCGGGGAAATGCCGGCGGATTACGAAAAGCTTCTGCGCCTTAAGGGGATCGGCCGCTATACTGCCGGTGCCGTTGCATCCATTGCCTTCGGTCTTCCCGTGCCGGCTGTAGACGGAAATGTGCTCAGGGTCATGACCAGGCTGACCGCGGATGATACGGATGTCATGCAGCCCGCCTTCCGAAGCCGGCTTGAGGAAACGATTTCCGGCATCATTCCGGACAAAAGGGCCGGCAGCTTCAATCAGGCTCTGATGGAGCTTGGCGCGACGGTCTGCGTTCCGAACGGACTGCCGAAATGCAATGAATGCCCCTGGGAATCGTTCTGCCTGGCACACCTTGCAGGGCGCGAGACAGAGTTTCCCGTAAAGTCGGCAAAGAAGCCCCGCCGCAGCGAAGAAAAAACCGTCCTTGTGATTTGTGACGGTGCACGGACAGTGCTGCGAAAGCGGCCTGCAAAGGGCCTTCTGGCAGGACTCTACGAATTTCCGTCCGAAACGGGGTTTCTCTCTCCGAAGGAAGCCCTTCTGCGCGCCGAGGCTTTGGGATTTTCGCCGGTCTATATACAGCCTCTTCCGGATGCCGGACATATTTTTACCCATGTCGAATGGCATATGAAGGGCTACCTGATCAAAACGGCGGAAACAGAATCTGTCCCCCGCGGACTGATCCTGGCGGATAAGGATGAAATTGAAACCGATTACCCGATGCCGTCCGCATTTTCCAAATACACACGGATCCTGCATATCCGTCTCGGGAAAAAGGAGCTGTAAAAAGGAGTTTTTTAAATGAAAAAGAATTCTTCGGTCATTATGCTGGTTCTGGCAGTACTGCTGATGATTTCCTGCTTTCTGAATATTTATCTGTTCGGGATCAGCCAAAACCGCTACAACGATTATGAACAGTACTACGATCTCTCCCATGACACGATCCGGGAGAATGAAGCGCTTACGGCCCAGAAGGACGACCTGCTCTCCAGTTCGGAAAAGTCGCTCCAGATAGCAGAGGAACAGCTGAAGCAGGCTGAGAAGGAAAAAACCGCCCTGAATGAGGAAGCCGAAGCACTGCGGAAGGATCTTGCGGAAAAGACAAAGAAGGCGGACGCTTACGAAGAACTCTTCCGGATCCTGAATGACGGCACGATCTACGGCTACGGCGACGAAAACTTCCGCACGAGCGAAGGGATCCTCCTGATGAAAGCCGGTGATCCCGGCCATACGATTTCCCTGACGACCGGTTTCGAGAATACTTTCCAGATCGATTATACGGTCACGGGAGAGTCCGCCGAAATCTTCTGGAATGAGGAGGCCTGGAGCGGGACCTCGACCACCTTTGAGATCCTGCCCTCCAAGACAAAAACGGGTACGACGGTTTTCGAGATCCGCAACAGTCTCAATAATACTGTGTGCAAAGTCTGTGCTGTAGTCGTGCCCGCAGAATAGTTCAAACATAAAATATTAGCGCTGCGCCTCTCATCAAATGCCAAGACCATGCAGAATGCAATTCCAACGGTCTTCCGGCTTGTCTATCCTCGAAAAATGCTATGCACGCATTTTTCTACGGCTATCCTGCGCCATAAGACCTGTAATTGCGATTCCGCAGGTCTACGGCGTCTGATGAGAGGTGCAGCGCTTTTATATTACGAATTTATGCCATTTTTCGGATGTAACGGAAATACATCAATGCTGCCGTAATGCAGCAGATCGCATCGGCTGCAGGCGTCGCGATCACGATTCCGTAAACGGGTATGACCGCTCCGAGCAGGAACATCAGCGGAATGTCGATCAGCCCCTTCCGAAGCAGGGCCAGCAGCAGGGAGCGTTTCGCTTCTCCGGTTGCCTGAAAGAAAGAAATAAACAGATAGGCACTCGCCGATGGCGGTCCCCCGATGCAGAGGATGCGGAGAAATTTCGTGCCGTACTGGAAGGACTGCGCCTCATGATGGATAAAAAGGCCCGTCATTTCGTCCGCCAGAGCCAGGTTTACAGCCATACAGACAAGTGCTGTCCCGACTGCCAGGATCTGGGCCGCCCTGACGGAATCCCGCATGCGCCTGTAATTACCTGACGCATAATTATAGCCGATCAGAGGCAGAGCTCCCTGCGCGATCCCCCTGACAATTGAATGCGCCAGCATGTTGATTTTTTTCGCCACGCCGATGCCGGTCTGCATGGCAAGTCCCTGAAGGGACATCAGCTTGTCGAGAAACGCATAGGAAACGTTTTCAAACAGGGTCATGACGCACGCCGGAAGCCCTGCCGAAAGCACATCTGCAGGAATCTTTTCCTGAAGCATTCCCTTCCTGATCCTGAGAGAAATATTTGTCTGCTTCCGGATCACGACAAGGACAAGAATAAAATAGACCAGGGAGAGAGTATTTCCGAGTGCCGTGGCGATGGCCGCCCCCAGCGCTTCCCTGCCGGGCGGGAGAATGTAAAACATAAACAGAGGATCCAGAATTATATTCAGGATGCCTCCGAGCGTCACACCAAAGCCTGCGAGGAAGGATCTTCCTTCCGCCCGCAGCAGATGGGAAAGCAGCGCTCCCGCCGAGGTCATGAGCCCGCCGGCAGCTACCGTGCAGACCATATACGAGACCGCATGATCATGTACCATGATATTTGTCCCGCCCAGCAGATCAATAAACATATGCCGCCCCAGAAAGGCTGAAGCCGCATAAAGGAATGTCATTGCAAAGCAGCCCCAGAATGCAAATGCGGAGGTGTTCCGTACTCTCTCATGATTTCCTGCCCCCAGCGCCCTTGAAATCACACTGGCGCCTCCGATGCCGAAGAGATTGGAGATTGCGGAAAGGAACATGAAGGCCGGCATGCACACGGTGACCGCAGTCAGCATGGCATCATTGCCCGTCAGTCCCACGAAAAATGTATCGGTCATATTGTAAATGACCAGAATGATCTGCCCGATCATGGTCGGGACGACAAGCCTGAGCAGCGCTTCGGTCACGCCGCATTCTTCATACAATGCTTTTTCCTTCAATTCTTTCACGCTCCGCACCTCCTTTCCTTCCTTTGAAAGGCTTTCACAGCCTGTGGTTCCCGGTATTTACATACTCAGCATTACACCTGGTGGATTCTTATTATAACACAGAAATCCTTCGGATTGCGTTCAGCCGTCCGGTATGTTATGATGCGGCTGTTGCATTTTTATATAGAATGTTTGGCGGGATCCATGAACATAAATTTGCAAGTACACTTGCAAATTATGCTCATTTGTTCCTTAGCTCAAATAATCAGGAACTAATATTATGAATATTTCAGAACAAATCGCACAGGAACTCGGTATCCGGCCAAAACAGGCCGAAGCCGCAATCAGCCTGATCGACGAAGGCAATACGATTCCGTTTATTTCCCGCTACCGCAAGGAAGCCACCGGTTCTCTGAATGACGAGATCCTGCGCGCTCTCGACGAAAAGCTGCGTTATCTCAGGAATCTTGAAGAACGGAAAACTGCAGTGCTTGCCTCCATTGATGAACAGGGCAGGCTCACCGACGAGCTTCGCACTGCCATTGAGAATGCTTCGCAGCTTGTCACGGTAGAGGATCTCTATCGTCCTTACCGTCCGAAGCGCCGCACGCGGGCGATGATTGCTCTTGAAAAAGGCCTCCGTCCGCTGGCAGACCTGATCCGGAGCCAGGATACTCACGGGAAGCTTTACGAAATTGCCGCCGGATACATTTGCAGCGATGATACTGCCCCCGAGAAAAATGTGCTGTCCGCGGAGGAGGCCATTGCCGGTGCACAGGATATTATTGCCGAAGACATTTCCGATAATGCGGATTACCGTTCGGCGATCCGAAAGGCCTGCGCCGGGCACAGCGTGCTGCATGCCTCCCTGAAAAATGAAGAAGCACGCGGGCTGGATGAAAAGGGGACTTTCGAAGCATACTATGATTATGAGGAAGGCATCCGGAAGATCCCGGGACACCGGATCCTTGCCGTTAACCGCGGAGAGGCCTCGGGGATACTGGGCGTGAAGCTGGAAATGCCTCTGGATTCCATTACTGCCGCGCTCGAGCGGGATCTCATCCGAAAGAAGGATCCCGAGACGGAACTGGTTCTGAAGGCTGCGATCGCAGACAGTCTGAAGCGGCTGATTGCCCCTTCCGTGGAGCGGGAGCTGCGGAATGATCTGACGGAGCGCGCGGAAGAGGGCGCCATGAAGATGTTCGGCAAAAATCTGGAGCAGCTTCTGATGCAGCCGCCGATCGAAGGCGTCACGGTCCTCGGCTGGGATCCGGCCTTCCGTACCGGCTGCAAGCTGGCGGTCGCGGATCCGACCGGAAAGATTCTCGATACTGCCGTGATCTATCCGACCGCCCCGCATAATAAGATCGAAGAAGCTAAAAGGGTTCTGAAAAAATTAATCAATAAGTACGGGGTCGATGTCATTTCCCTGGGAAACGGCACTGCCAGCAGAGAATCCGAGCAGGTGATCTGTGATCTGATCCGCGAGCTGGAGACGGAAAAACACAGCGGTGCGGCAGGTTCCGAAGGCAGCCGCAATGCAGGGCATTCCCTGAAATATGTCATTGTCAATGAGGCCGGTGCAAGTGTATATTCCGCGTCAGAGCTCGGCACGGAAGAATTTCCAGAATTTGATGTGGGACAGAGATCCTCCGCTTCCATGGCTCGGCGTCTCCAGGATCCGCTGGCGGAGCTTGTCAAGATGGATCCCAAGGCGATCGGCGTCGGCCAGTACCAGCATGATATGGATCAGAAAAAGCTGGCGGAGTCTCTCGGTGCCGTGATCGAGGACTGCGTCAACAAGGTAGGCGTTGACTTAAATACTGCTTCGGCTTCTCTGCTGGCTTATGTTTCGGGCATCAATAAAACGCTGGCGAAAAATATTGTCAGCTATCGCGAGGCCAACGGGCGCTTCCGGAGCCGGAAGGAGCTGCTTAAGGTTCCGAAGCTCGGGCCGAAGGCATTTGAACAGTGCGCCGGTTTCCTGCGGATCCGCGGAGGTTCTGATCCCCTGGATATGACGGCGGTGCATCCGGAATCCTACAAGGTCGCGGAGGCACTGCTTGCAAAGCTCGGATACGCGGCAGGAGACATTTCCGGAGGCGGTCTGGAAGGGATCACGAAAAAAGCCGGTAAGCTGAAGCAGCTGGCCGCAGAGCTCGGAGTCGGTGAGCCGACGCTTCAGGATATCCTGAAGGAGCTGGAAAAGCCGGGACGCGATCCCAGAGAGGAAATGCCGAAGCCTGTGCTCAAATCCGACGTCCTCAGCATGGAGGACTTAAAGGAAGGTATGGTCCTGCAGGGAACCGTCCGCAATATCGTTGATTTCGGCGCTTTCGTGGATATCGGCGTCCATCAGGACGGGCTCGTACATATCTCACGGATGACGGACAAGTATATTAAGAACCCGATGGAGGTGGTCTCCGTCGGGGATATCGTGAAGGTAAAGATCATCAGCGTGGATCTCAAAAAGCAGCGGATCGCACTGAGTATGAAGGACTGATGATCCGGGGCTGAGTATGCGAGGGCGAAGAAAAAAGACATTTTGGAAAATGAGTTTTCATAAACTCCCATTCCCTCATTGATTAATTATTCAAATCAAGTAGGAGGGGGTGACTAACCCCCGTCCTCTCACACCACCGTGCGTACCGTTCGGTACACGGCGGTTTCAATAGTTGACGTGCACTGACTGATACGCGACGGCTAGATCATAGAAGCCTGAGCGTATCAGTCTTT
>JAFUAE010000019.1 GCA_017460845.1 Lachnospiraceae bacterium | reverse complement strand
CGATGAAGTGCTTCCTGTTGGAAGCCCGGTAGGATATCCGGCGGAGAAAAGATCCATTCGGGACAGCCTGATGCGTAAAGGCTTGAAGGCTGATGAACGCATTCCGTTCGGTACATTGTATTTTAAGAGTTCATTTGAGAATGCACTTACGAAAGAAGCCGCAGGGAATTTTGCTGAGGCGCTTGAGATGGCAAGACTGTCTCCTTCAGCCGGGAACAAGCAGCCCTGGCGGGCGGTTGTAGATGGAGACAAGGTGCATTTCTATGAGCAGAAGTCTATGAAGGACAGCCCTCTTGGCGATATCCAGAAGGTGGATGTTGGCATCGCGCTTGCACATTTTGATATGACGATGGAAGAGAATGGCTATGCCGGCAGCTTCGTTTTTGATGATCCCGGGATTCAGACCCCGGCTGAGACATACTATATCGTAACCTATGAAAGGAAAAGATGATGGATACAAAGTTTTCTTCAGCGATTCATATGCTGATCCTGATATCGGAAGCGGAAACGCCGATGACGTCGGAGGAGATTGCGGTGAGCGTAGGTACGAATGCCAGTTATATCCGAAAGGTTACAGGGCTTCTGAAGAAAAAAGGAATCATAGAGAGCAGACAGGGCGCTTCCGGTTATCAGCTCCTGGTAGGGCCTGAGGAACTCACTTTATATGAAGTGTATCAGGCAGTTTCAGAGACGGAGCAGGTTCATGTATTTGATCTGCATCAGAATCCCAATGACCAATGCATTGTCGGGAAGCATATCAGGCCTGTTTTGACAGATGTATTCCGTTCTGTAGAAGAAAAAATAGAGCAGGAATTAAGAAGTACGACACTTAGGGACTGCATGGACAGGATGCAGGGTGAGATAGAAAGGAGCAGCAATCAGTGAAGGCGGCAATATTAAAGGGCTATGATAAAAACGGAAGCGATCTGGAGCTCAGGGATATTCCGGTTCCGGAAATTTCTGAGAAAGAAGTTCTGGTGAAGATCCGGACGGCAGGTGTGAATCCTCTTGATAATATGATCGTTCACGGAGAAGTGAAGCTTATCGTGCCGTATTCATTTCCGCTGGTTATGGGAAATGAGTTTGTGGGGATCATTGAAAAAACAGGAAGCGGTGTCAAAGGCTTTGCAGCAGGGGATCGTGTATATGGAAGAATGCCGCTTAAGAAGATCGGAGCGTTTGCGGAATATGCCGCAATTGATGCTTCGGCAATCGCCAAGGTGCCGGAGTATCTTTCCGATGAAGAAGCGGCCTGTGTTCCGCTGACAGCTCTTACAGCACTGCAGGCATTTGAACTGATGCACCCGAAGGCAGGAGAGACTGTTTTTATCTCCGGGGGCACTGGAAGCCTTGGCGCAATGGCGATTCCTGTGGCAAAAAGCTTTGGTTTGACTGTGATCACCAACGGAAACGGTGCGAGTGAAGAACGTGTCAGGAAACTGGGAGCGGACCGGTTTATCGATTACAAGAAGGAAGATTACGCGAAGGTCCTTTCGGATGTGGACTATGTGCTGGATACTCTTGGAGACCGGGAACTGGCGAAGGAGTTCGCAATACTGAAAAAAGGCGGCAGTCTTGTATCGCTTCGCGGGCTTCCGAATGGAGAGTTTGCTGCAAGGAGCGGAATGTCATTCATTAAACGGATGATATTTAAGATGGCTGGTGGAAAGTATGACAAGATGGCTGCGGCTAAGAACCAGAAGTATTTCTTCATTTTCGTTCATGAGGACGGGGCAGGGCTGGAGAAGATTTCAGAGATCTTTAAGGACACTCATATAGAGGCGTCTGTGGATGAGGTGTTTACTCTGGACGATGTGAACAAGGCACTTAAGAAGGTGGCATCCGGCGGGTCGAAGGGAAAGACTATACTGAAGATATAACTGAGAAAATCAATGCAGTGTACTATGATGGTAAAGAGGGTAGAGCAATTCGGTTGCTCAATGAAACAACAGTCGAGACTATAGTTTTGCTACAAAAGTTCACCTCGTAGAAATCCTTTATTTTAAGCACTTTTACGAGCATTTCACCTTCGGTGAGACTGACTGGTCGAAGCGCGGAAAACGCCTCGAAAAGTATGTCCGGGTGGCTATAGCAATAGAACTCGTCACTGTAGGCACAAAACTTGAGGACTTATAGACAATAGAATACAATGTGAGTTATAATTAAATGCCTTACGGCGATTTTTTTGCGTCCACAGCGGCCGCGGAGATGAAAGCAGATAATAGAACGAAGGAGGATATTCTTCACATATGAGATCAACACGAACAATCATCATCCGGAGGACTGTCGGATTCCTGGCGGGAGCTCTTCTGGCGGCGGCATTTACAGGCTGCTCCGGAAACGGAAATCAGGGAACAGAAGCACAGACGACTGCAGCTGCGGAAACACAGGAAAATATCGACAGCTTTTACAGCCAGCTGGACTGATCTCGCTATCATGGAAGAGGGAAAGATTAGATTATCAATATGGAAAAACCTGATGTTTCCGGGAGTCCGGGTCAGGGAGCTTTCTGCAGCAAAAACTGCAGCGGGATATGGAAGGCGCCTTTGCGCGGTGCTTCTGTTCGCGCTGTTGACATTGCTGTATTCCTGTTTCGGAGTGTCTTTCTCCCTCCAGGGAGCGGCGCTTGAGCCCAGGCTCCAGATGAGGTGTTACCATCTGTACGAAATATCGGCATTTCTGGGATATCTGAGCTATGCATGTGTGCTCGGGAGGCTCACTGTCAGGCATCGACGTATCGTAATTGCAGGGCTCGCCATACTTTTAGAGACCGCGCTTTTGTCGGCGGGGATCCTTTCCGGGTTTGGAATTGCCGGGCAGCAGATCCCCATCCTGTTTCCGCTTTTCGGATCGGCTGCAAATGCAGGCTCCGCAGCTGTGCTGCCGTCCTGTGCCTGCCTCTATATGACCGGAATATTCATAGGATCAGGCTTTCATAAAGGGGCAATGCTGTTAAAGAATGATCCTCATCTGGGAAAGAGCATCGGTTTCGGTCTGCTTCTTTCAAGCAGCCTTCAGTTCCTGCTGCTGTCCGGCGATACAGTTCAGAACAGACTGCTTCTGACGGCGGGCGTGATCCTGCCGGTTCTGTTGATTCTGCTTTTATGGGAGCCGGAAGCCGTCCCCGCAAAAGGCAGCATGACCGGGACGGAAGGGGATACGACTCCCTCAGCACCGGCAGTGTCCCGCTGGCTGCCGCCCTGGTTGATGACTGTCTGCTTCATCTTTCTGCTCGCGTACTATGATCGTCACATGGGGCAGCTTTCTTACGAAAGCGCCTTTCGGGAATATAATATTTTCAGCTGGCCCAGGTTATTTGCCGGGGTCGGCGCCGTGGCGGCCGGGTTTGCTGCAGACTGGAGGAAAGGAAAACTGCTGCCGCTTTTTACGGTACTTGTCTCCTTTGTCATGATCCTGAATGTGATCCTGTTCAGGGTCACGACTGCTTCCGTATATCTCATGAATATGAGCCTGTTTTATTTCTTTCTCGGAATCGTCGTGCTTTTTTACAATCATTCCTTCTGGAAGATCGCCGGCGAGTCTGAAAAACCGTTTTTCTGGGCAGTGCAGGGCAGGTCGATCGAGCAGGCCGTTACAGTCGGCGCTTCTCTTCTGCTCGCCGGACTGTCGGAGACAGCGGTCGTGGCTGTGGATCTGGCTGCGGTTGCGCTCTGTGTCGTGATGGCATTTTACTGGATCACCCGGGATATGGATAAAACATATTTCAAGGAAGTGGAAGCCGGAATAACGGGACAGGCACCCGCCGGGGCCCTTCCTGCAGGCATGCCTCTGACGGAAGAAGAGCGGAGGAAAAGGTTCTGTGAGAAATACGGGTTGACAGAACGGGAATCCGAGGTGATTTCCCTGCTGCTGACTTCAGAGGAATCCGGGCAGGAAATGGCGGAGAAACTCTTCATTTCAAGGCGTATGCTGCAGCGGCACATTGCCTCCATCTATGAAAAAACGGGAGTGAAGACCAGGACCGGGCTGATCAGTCAGTATTACCGGGAAAGTCTTCATGATGCTTCCGAAAAATGAATCCAACGGCAGGAAAAGCCAGTTTTAACAATATTCCGGGCGCCTGACAGCAGGATGGCACTCGAGTGAACTTATCTGAAAACGAATTAAGCGTTATGCTCTTTTTGTCCTTCCGGACAGGAAGAGCTTTTTTGTGTACAAAAATGCCGGGCGCAATCATTGCCGTTACGGCGTACAGGGAGGTACTGTTTTGAAGAAAATCGCCAGAAAAATGACTGCAGTCCTGCTCTCCTTCAGCCTGACGCTCAGTCTGATGCCTGTACAGGTATTTGCTGAGCCAGGCGCGGCAGGCGCCGGAGCGGCAGCTTCTGCCGTCACTGAAGAAATGACGGGATCCGCCGCAGAAACGGCAGGCACCATAGCGGCGTCGGACAATACATCCGGAACGCCGGCTGAACAGGACACCGCAGTGGCGGCGGAAGATAAGTCCGGGACTTTTTCCGGACAGGGAACCGGAGCCGCATCGGTTCCTGACGGGACCGGTATGTCCGGAGTTGCTGAGGTCTTATCGGAAACAGATGCAAATGTATCCGACGGTGATCTTCAAACTGCCGCGGGTGCGGACATGGACGTGCAGGGAGCGGGAGATGCTTCCGGATCAGAGAATGACCGGAATGCCGGCGTGGCAGCGGCTGATTCTGCGGATGCTTCGGAATCAGTCGCGGCAGATCCTGCGGATGCCTCAGGTACAGTTACCACGGAATCCCCGGATAGCTCGGAGACTTCTGAAGCGGACAGCGGATCAGAGGAGATCAGGCCGAGCGCATCACTCAGGAACCTCAGGGCAGACAAACCTAACACCGCGACTCCGTCCAACCTGAGGGCGGCCCCGCTCAGAGGGGCTTCTACGGAAAGCCACTGGCTTTATTTGAGAATGTATTATCACGAAAGCGGCTCTGGCGGGGAGACCGGTTACTACGAGACCGACCTCCTGGCGGATCCTTTCGTGGAAAATTTCGAGGCTCCCCAGGCAGCGCTGGATTCGATCTCCGGCTATGTCAGCTATGATGAAAGTTCCAATACGATCTGGCTGACGGATTTTTACACGACGCTGCCGAAATATACGGACGCTTCCTCGATGACGGACGAAACTTATGTCGAGCTTTCGCTGGAAATGTCAGAGATGGGAGATATGAAGCTCATGGTCGAGGGCGACTGCGTGATCAGTAAGCTGGAATGCTATGACGGCACGCTGACGATCGACGGGCCGCAGGGTTCGGAAGGCTTTCATTCCCTGCTCGTCAACATTTCCGGCAGCGAGCGCTATTCAGGCAACGTCGTTTACCTGGAGGGTGCTGCTTCCAGACTGACGGTCGGGCCGAATCTCTGGTTTAAGGCGTTGGGCGGATTTACAGAGGAAGGCGGCTGGGGTTCCGGCCCTGTCAATGTCAACGGCACCGCCCTTACAGACGGCCTTGTGATCCAGGGAGAGCTGGAAGAGGGGCAGGTGGTCAGAAAAGAATACGAAAGCGGAAGATACCGCTTTGCGGTCTCGGAAGATGCCGGCTTCGACAACCGGATGGCACATGTCGCTGTAAAACCTTCCGGCGCGGGACAGACGACTCCGCAGAGCTTTGCGTATACCAACCGTCCCGTTACGGTGAAGTTTCCGCAGGAGCTTCTGGACGAGCTGGGCTTCTTCAGCGGCACCTGGTATCTGGAAGCCACCCCGGTGCCGGAAGGCGGAGGGACTGCAGGCACGGATCCGGCGGAAACCGACGAGGAGAAGCTCGCGGCCAAAACCACGATCATTGAACAGAAATATTACAACGGGCAGATTCCGGAAGAGTGGTATTTTTATACAGTTTCCATGGGGCAGGCAGAATGGTCTCGCCTGAGCCTGACGACCGAGGTCGGGGGAAAGCGGAAAGAGATCGCTTATTATGACGCATCCGCAGCGCCGCTGAAGGCGGAGGATGTGCCGGAGGGCGGCATGACGGTCACCATGACAAAGGCGGACGGATTTGCGAGAGTCGATGGGATCGTACTGAAGGACGCGGTCGACGGCAGCGTGATCGACGAGGCGGAGTATTACACAAGTCTCAGCGGCGGTGCAGGAGATCAATTCCTGCTGCCGGCCCTGATGAATACCGATGATCCGTCCGGGATCACGGGACTTTCCCTTAAGGCCTATCCATACAGCCGCTGGGGCGGGGATGCCTACTACAAATATATCTGGAGCAACCAGTCGGATACCTCCGTCAGTCTCACGGGAGGGATAGAAGAAAACAAGCTGGTCGCTGAGATCAGCCGCCGGCCGGAAAAAGTCACGGTCAGCGGAACCGTATATTACGGGGAAGGAGCGGATGCCGTTCCGGCTGCGGGAGCATTGGTCACGATCCATCAGAGCCTGGAGGGAACGGCAGCGGCAACCGGGGAGACCGGGGGACTGGATTATAATGTGACCGTGGAGGCCGGACAGGACGGTTCTTACGCCGCGGAAATCTGGTCCGGCGTCAACGACGTGACCAGGGCGGATTTTGCGGTCCGCTGGAACAGGGTCCCGATGGGGATCACGGATACGTATCTCTATGAGGATATCACAGGCGATACAGTCCATGATCTGCATATCCGCAGTGACAGCTTCGCCGTGCAGCTTAAAATCGCCGGAATGGATGAGACGGATCCGGGATTGCTGGGCAGATACCTGAATGCAGCCTCAAAAAGAGGGATCGACAGAAACTGGTACGTCAGGACAGAGACTCCCCGGCGTGATGGCAGCGGAACCTGGTGGGGCGGGAGCTTTGGCGGTGTGATCAGCCTTGAGCAGATGGAGACCAGCAGCTTCAGAAGCGGCGGAGGAAGCGGCACCAGGATCTATGCGGATGGCGCCATGCTCGCGGAGCCGGCGGATCCGGCGTCAGCCGCGGTGACCGTACCGGAGGGCCAGTCCCTTGCGGTCCTGAATGCTGAGCTGAAAGCCGGCGCCGTGGCGGAGCTTTCCCTTGGAACAGACGAGACGACCACCGGCTACACCGTGATGTGGTATGACGCCGGCGGTGATTATGCGGCGTCAGACACTGTCGTTGTCACCAGAGTCAAAGAAGATTTTGCCTTTATGCGAAAAGACGGCATGCCGGAGGGAAGCTATACGGGCGTTCTCGCGCCCTCCAACCAGAGCTTCTGTTACAGGTATGACCGGCTGGGGGACCAGGATCCCGCGCTGAAGAGGATCAGCGTGGATTTCACCGACGGTGTCCTGACTGACCTTGGATCCATCGTCTTAAGCAGCAGCGATTATGAAAACGGAGTCTATGTGACCCAGCCGAACAGTTCCATGAGTGTAAACCGTGATTCCTTCGGTTCTCTTTCGGATCTGATCGCGGTCACGGGCCATATCGGCCTGGATGCCAACCTGGGGCGCGGAAGCCTGAGCGCGATCAAGATCTATACAGGCAAAACAAGTAGTGATCCGGTCGCAACTGCTGTACTCGACAGCTTTTATGTGAATGGAAATGAATATGTCCTTGAGGAATGGGGAGAGGACAACTGGAACCAGACCAGAGTGGCAAATGCCGGTGATATCGGACTTCCGGCGGATTTTACACTGTATCTGAAACCGTCTGATCTCGCCCGGGATATCGAACTGGATATCAGCGTGGACGCGGTCACGGGAGACGGAATCTTCTATAACCAGAAGGTCGGCTCGGTACGCGTCAGCAGGCCGGGCGCCAGCATTGCCAGCTTCTCCACCTATGTGGCGTCAGACTCGGTCAGAGTCTTCGGAGGCGCGTTGCCCGATGAGACGGTCATGCTTTATGACGGGGATATTCCGGTCGGATCAGCGCTTGCGGACCGCTTCGGAAAATGGAATGCCGAGCTGACACTGGCAAATACGTGGACCGGCTTCAGTGTGCATGAGCTGCGCGCGGAAGGGACGGAATCCGGCATTTCCAGTGAAAGCGTGACCGTCCGGCATCACCCCGAGGCACCGGAGGTCCGGCGTTTCCTGATGTCCTGGAGCAATTACGGTACGACAACGATCCCTGTCGGGGAAAGTTATGTTTTTGAACATTGGATGAATAATGTCCGTTTTACCGCGGATATTCTGAATCCCGGAAGCATGCGCGACCTGTCTGAGGCAGGCTTTGACTCCGGCGTGAAGGCGCTGTTCAAGGTCTGGACCATGGACGGACAGGTCCGGTTTATCAATGCTTCTCAGAAAGCTGCAAATGCAGACGGCACGACGCGCTTTGAAAGTGCGGAAGGGTTCAATACCGCCATGCCCGTGACCAGGGCCGAGGTTTTGATGCTGCCGAAGAATTTCTCGGAGGAGGATCCGCTGTCTCTTGAGCTGCAGCTGGATGACGAAAGCTTTTACTCTGACAGCGGCCTTCAGAATGTCACGGCTGCGGACGTGGCTGCATTTAAGGAAAGTCTGCAGGATATCGGCAGTGTCCGGATCAGCGCGTCCGCCGGCAGCTCCGGCAATGAAGCGCTGCTTTCCTATATCACGGAGAAACAGGGCGCCGGTTCCGATGAAGCAAAAGCGGCAAAGGAATATACAGAGATACTGGACGATTTTGGGCTGGATCTTGCCTATATGAATGTGTCCCACAGCGAACAAAGTACACTGGAATGGTTTGAATCCTTAAGGGCCGGGCAGTATCCCGCGATTTATGAGCGGAACCTGGTGTTCGAGAGCGGGGCCGAGCTGCAGTCGGATCTGGCGGAGATGGCTGCAGGCGGCAGTTATGCAAAGATCAGTGCGGCTGACGGCACAACAATGTATGCCGTATCCCGTTCGGATCCGGATGACAGCGGCAATGAGACCTTTTCAGCGGTCTTCAACTATTATGAATCCCCGGGGTCCGGACTCTATACCGTTCAGGCCAGGGTCATGATCCTGCCTTCCTACCGCGGCGGCAGCGGCGTATCCATGCTTGCTTCGGCAGGCATCAGGCCGCATGTACGCCTTACCACCGGCGAAGGCGAAGGATCGGTCCCGAATGTCAATGCGGTGACGACAGGCGTCAACTATCTGAACGGCGGAAGCCACGATTCGTATGGCGCCGATGTGGATAAGATCAATGACGATACCGGCGGCATGTCATTGATGATGGGCATGATCGGGGCCGTGAATGAGGCGATCTGGGCAGGGGCCATGAGTGGTTCCCTCGGCGCATCGATCAGAAACGGCGCCGGGAATGTCTGTACCTGGCTCGGCGCTGCGGCTACGATCGTGAACATGTTCTTTACCTTCTATGACTCCGCCATGAAGAGCACGGCCTACAGCGAAATGAAGAAAAACTGGGAAAATCTTCTGCACAGCCCCTGCGTCAACTTCCCGGCCCTTCTGGGCGATGCACAGATGTACCGCCTGCAAAGGGCTTTTGAAAGGAAGCTCGAGAAGGCCAGAAAGCTGAAGAAAGGAGTGGTCGGCTGGTGTCAGTGGCTGAATACCGGTGCGCTCGGCTGCTGCTTCTTCGGCCCGGTCGGAGCGGCGGGCGGCGGCATGCTCGGCAGCATCAGCTTCGCGATCGGCAGGATCGGAGGGGATTATCTGTATAAGGCGGAAATGGAGCTGCAGGAAGCTTACTGTGACCTGATGAACTACACGAAACTGAGGATCCGGAATGAAAGTCTGTGGATAGACCGGCCTGAATGCAACGGAAAGAATGATACAGGCACTAATACAGACAGCGTGGCGGGAGCCAATACGCCGCACACGATCGACCCATCTGGCATCGTGTACGAGGCAGTCATCGAAAACCCGGTGGCAGGAGCTGTTGTAAGTATCTATGAAGGAGGCAGCGGGGATGGAAACCTCGCAACAGGGTATGCTTCCGTGATGACGCCGGCCGACCCTGTCCAGACGACGGGCAGCGACGGAAGGTATTCCTGGCTGGTGCCTGCCGGGAACTGGCACGTGAAGGCGCAGAAGGGAAGCCTCACCGGGGATTCCTCTGCGGATAAGGAGGCGACGGCGGCAGGAAATCTGCTCCCGGTCCCGCCGCCGCAGCTCGATGTCAACATCCCGCTGGTGGACGCCGTGCTGCGTCCGGCAGTGCAGGAGGCGATCTTCACGACGCAGGGCGTGTACCTGATCTTCACGAAATACATGAATGAAGATGATATCACGAACTATGCGGCAAACTATAAGCTGAGCTACGGCACGGACGGCACGGGGGCGGAGATCCCGATCACGGGCGCGGAAGTCAGGCAGCAGGGGCATGCGGCACCGAACCGCACGGACAATGCGGCGGAGACCTATTCGAAGGCGGTGTATCTGAAGACAGGTACCTTAAACGTCGGGGAGAAGGTGACACTGCAGCTGGACCTTGACGGGGACGAGACCGGGAATGACTTGAACAGCTACGCCGGGCGGCCGGTGCTTGCGGCTGTGATCCCGGGAGAAGTGGCGGAGGAAGAAACGTGTGAACCGCCCACCTTTGAGCCTGCAGGAGGAAAGACGGCCTACAGCACGATCGTAGAGATCAGCGTGGATTCTCCGAATGACGCGGAGGTCTGGTACCTCGTGGTGGATGCGGACGATACGGCTACGGCGGAAGCGGGCTTTGACGAGAGCACGTGGACGAAGCTCGGCACAGGAAACGGAAGCAGCGGTACAGGCGCAAGCGTCGCGGGAACCATCACGATTTATAACAACTGCAGAGTGCTTGCCATCGCGAGAAGGACAGGCCGGAAGGACAGCAGGATCGCAGAGGCGGTTTATACTGTGAGCGGGGAGGAGCCGGTGACCCCGGACACGCCGTCCACACCTTCCGGACCTGTGACTCCTTCAACTCCTTCAAACCCGGCAAAGCCTGTAACTCCTGCGGATGCAGACACGATCGTCAGCCCGGCGTCTCCGTCCGGCGGAGGTCACAGTGATTATGATTCCAGCGGAGAATCCAACGCAATGATGAGCAGCAGAAACCGTACAGGCGGATCCTATGGGGCCGGGGGAAGAACGAGTACTTCCAGCCTTACAGGCGGTGTCTGGGAAAGGAACGCGGACGGGAGCTGGAGCTACCGGATGAACGGCGGCGGCCTTGCAACGGGGTGGCAGTTCATCGGAGGAGCGTCAGGAGCAAGATGGTATGTATTTGACGGGGAAGGCCGTATGCTGACGGGCTGGTACCTGGATACAGACGGGAAATGGTATTACCTGTGTGAAGAAAAAGACGGCAGCGAGGGCGCAATGCTGACAGGCTGGCATCTGGATCCGCAGGACGGATACTTGTATTATTTAAAGCCGGAGACCGGTGAGATGGCAATCGGCTGGTATAAGGTCGGGAGCAAGTGGTATTTCTTCAACCCGGTGCCGCCCGCACCGACCTGGGAGCAGGACGGAGCAGGCCGGTGGGTGTACAAAGGAAACACAGCTTCTGCTTCGGGAGCAGGCGGGGGCAGCGGAGCAGCGGGCCGTCCGCGTCCTTACGGGTCCATGTACTGTGATGAAATAACTCCTGACGGTTTCCGGGTGGATGCATCCGGAGCCTGGACAGAGTAAGACCGGATGCAGGACGAGGATCGGTCTGATCAATCTATATTACCGGGGAGTATAAAACAACAAATAAAGCGGACGGGCGGACACGGATCTGATTTTAAACAGATGTGTCTGCCCGTCACTTTGCGCACCAACCTTCGGGCGAATCTCAAATGATCAAAAGTGTCACTTGAATGCGGCGAGAATGAGAGTATGTTCGAAAAAAATAGAGTATAAGAGTGATGATCCTAATGCGACAATATGTAACTGGATGAGGAATAGAGAGACTCTGGAATATCTGGGGCTATGGGAAAGTTTGCATAATCCGAATTTTAAACCCCTCGAATTCGAGGGGTTTAGAAGTGAAGCAGGCCTGCACGCTTTTACGATGTCACCAACCAAATGGATCAATGCGGTGAATGCAATCGGAGTTGTGGCAAAGGCGGGCCGCTATGGCGGGACCTATGCGCATTCTGATATTGCTCTCGAATTTGCTTCGTGGATTTCAGCAGAATTCAAGCTGTACATTGTCAAGGATTATCAGCGAATTAAGCATGATGAAAACAGCCGTCTTTCCTTGAATTGGAATCTTAACCGGGAGATCGCAAAGCTGAACTATCGTATTCATACGGATGCCATCAGGGACAACCTGATCCCGCCGGACCTGACGCCGGAACAGATATCGTATAAGTATGCGAATGAGGCTGATCTTCTGAACGTAGCACTATTTGGCAAGACAGCAAAACAATGGCGGGATGAGAAACCTGATAAAAAAAGCAATATCAGGGATGACGCGAACCTGAACCAACTGCTGGTTCTTGCAAACATGGAAAGCTATAACGCTATACTGATAGAACAGGGTAAGCTGATGTCTGAACGTTTGGTGCTTCTAAGAGACCTTGCAATAAGACAAATGAGCACTTTGACCAAGATGAGTACAGAGCATTTGCCGATGCTTCCAGGAAACAAATCAGAGACTGAGAAAGATGATTAAGAAGAAACGAAAATGCCTTTGTTTTTCTTTGGACACGTGAAACGACGTCGAGACTGTGTGCCTCTTGGATTATGAGAAGGCTGATTCGATTCCATGAAGACCAGCTCGACGGCGGTCAGGAAGAAATCACGCTGTCACTGAACGCATTTCGCGGAGCCTGGCTTCAGAAAAAGCCCGCCTGCGGTCTGGCGGAAGCGTTTCTTCGGGTGGATGTATGGGATTATGCTGATACTCCTGATCTTCTTGTAAAACTCTATGAAATCCATGATGATCCGGGAATAATGGATCGGGTCGCAAAAGAAGGTATCCGGATTAAACGGGTTCTGTCGATGGACATTACGCCTGTGTATAATTTTATCAAAGAGAACTTTGCCCGGTCCTGGGCTGATGAATGTCTTCCGGCTATGATAAACGGTGACTGTTACGTTGCCGTTCGGGATCATGAACTGCTTGGCTTTATCGGAGGAAATGTTCCATCAAAAAACTATATTGGTCCGATCGGGGTGCTCCCGAAAGAACGAAGGTCCGGAATCGCAGGTGCGCTGGTGCTCACTGCAATGAAGGAAATGAGGTCAAAAGGATATCAATATGCGATTTGCGGTATGTCACATCCATGGGGAATGAAAATACTGGATAAGATCGTGGACTTCATCCCGATTCCGGACAGCATTGGCTCCTACCGTGAAAAATTGTAGGCGGTAAGCTGGAAAGATGCAGAAACTGTTGAATTTAGGGCGTTTCAGATGATCTGAAGGATTATTGAAGACAAAATGCATGAATTCCATATCAATCGTAGAACATTTACAAAACCGGACTGCCTGTCATACAGCAATCCGGTTTTATTACTTTACTCCGATTTTACAGTATACCGGTTACGTGGCTTACAATTTACGAGTAGAGCAGAAGATGAAACCGATCATCTGGAAGATGTCATAGGTACATATCTTTTAAAACTGACATCCCAACATCTTAGTGAGGAGGAAAGCGCCAGAGCGACCGAGTATATGAAACTGATCGGCGCGGATGACAGAACCCCTTGAGCAGGTGATTGATAAGCTGAAGGAAGATCTGCGGACCCGACATTTTATCCGGCTTCAAAACAGAGAATGTTCTGTGGCTGCGGGATTTATATGGTCAGAGCTGCTGACAAACCTGGAGCGCGTGTCAGACCACTGTTCAAATATTTCGGGATGTGTTCTTGACACAGCGGACAGGAATATGAACATGCATGAAAACCAGCGTATCATCAGAGATTCGAAGGAAGACTATGAGCAGCAGTATAATATGTATTTGGCGAAGTATTGCAGTTAAGCGGGAAAGAGAACGTATGATGCAGTCGGGAAGAATTGTATGTTATACATTATCAGGAAAGGTAAATGCCGGAGTGGACCCAAACGAGAGGGCACTCCGGCATCCTTTTTTCAGTTTTCAGAGACAGATTTGTAGTTCAGACCGAATTCTTCCATGGATTTGATAATCGGCCGCATGGATTCACCCAGGTCGCTTAAGGCATATTCCACGCGGGGAGGTACTTCAGGATAAACGGTTCTTGTGATGATTCCGTCCTCTTCCATAGATCTCAGACTATCTGTCAGTACTTTCTGGCTGATGCCTTCAAGGTTCTTTCTGAGCTCATTGAACCTCCAGGGACGGGCCAGCAGATTTCGGAGGATCAGCAGCTTCCATTTGCTGCCGATCAGCTGTACGGTAGTCGCAACCGGGCATTCGGGCAGTTCATCTTTTGTCTTCATGTCATACTCCTTTCAGATGCCGTATAGAATAATGTTATATCTGGAAAACGGCCTAATCACGAATCAGTACAAAATCGAATGT
>JAFUAE010000165.1 GCA_017460845.1 Lachnospiraceae bacterium | reverse complement strand
AATACAAAGGAAATGCTCAAGGTGCTTGACAAAACCAAGGTTTTCATTTAGTATATATCGAGCGTAATGCAAACAAGGAAAGGTATCGAAGCGGTCATAACGAGGCGGTCTTGAAAACCGTTTGGGGGCAACTCCACATGGGTTCGAATCCCATCCTTTCCGTCACGGACCGTCTGAACGATCCGTTAACTGAATAAGAGCCGGTGATCCGGCATATATTCGACACTGCAGAAGTACCCAAGTGGTCGAAGGGGCTCGCCTGGAAAGTGAGTAGGTCGTTAATAGCGGCGCATGGGTTCAAATCCCATCTTCTGCGTATATAAAGAAACTGTGGAACATAGCCAAAATCCATATAGGATAGGCACTTCCACAGTTTTTTTGTTTGGTATATACATCCCGGAGTAAGTAACTTTTTACTACAGAAAACAGGCAGGTGTAGTAAAAATTTTGCCATATGGTATCCGATTTATTGTACAGAAAAAGGCGCACCGAAGTGCGCCCAGTTTCCGGATTATGGATTAGAGGAAAAGTTCTCAATTCGCCTCTTCCATACTTCTGAGATAGGCTTCCGCTACAATCATGTCGCTCGGTGTAGTGATCTTGATATTCCTGGAATCGCCTGCGACGATCCGCACATGGCAGTCTGTCATATTCTCCACGATCACCGCATCATCCGTGATCTTGCTTTCATCCGTGCCGTATTCCTCAATTGTTTTCTGTAAGGACCGGTATGCCTCCAGAAGGAGCGGGTAAGAAAAAGCCTGGGGCGTCTGAATACTCCAGAGCGTAGACCTGTCCAGCGTTTCAACCGCAAACCCATGAATATTGGCTCTTTTAATCGTATCCGTAACGGGCACGGCCGCAACGCAGGCCCTGGTCATCAGAACAAACTTGCAGCAGCGGTCGATCAGCTCGCCGGTCAGCATCGGCCTCACTCCGTCGTGGATCAGCACATAATCCGTGTCCGGCGGAGCTGCCTGAAGTCCGCGGTACACGGACTTAAAGCGCTTGTCGCTTCCCTCCGCTATGTTTCTGACTTTATTAAATCCATAACGGATACACATTGCCATCGCTTCATCCACGAAGCCTTTCGGGACGACGAGCACGATAGAACTGATGTTGTCATTCTGCTGAAACGCACGCAGACTGTAGGCCACGACCGGCATTCCGAGAAGATTCAGGAACTGCTTTCTGGTTTCCGTCTTCATCCGAACGCCGCTTCCGGCCGCCATCACGATTGCTGTATATTTCGGTTTAACTGCACTCATTGGATCCATCCTACGCAGACTTAAAATAAACTATCATTTTACCGGTATCCCAGCTTCAGGTTGGGATCCGCATTCAGGAATTCGTCGTCCCTGACTCCGTCAAGATAAGCATAATAGCCGGCCGATGCGATCATTGCCGCATTGTCCGTACAATATACAGGCTCCGGATACAGACAGCGCATGCCTTTTCCGGCACAGGCCTCCGCCAGTTCCCTTCGCAGAGCACTGTTTGCACTGACTCCGCCAGCCGCGGCTACTGTTTTGATCCCGTAATGCTCCGCGCATCTGACGGTCCTGCTCACAAGGGATTCCACAACGGATTTCTGGAAGGACGCCGTAATATCTGCCACATTCAGGGTCTCTCCCTTCATATTTGCCAGATTGATATAATTGAGCACGGCAGATTTCAGCCCGGAAAAAGTAAAATCATAGGGCCTGTCCCGGACTTCTCCCCTCGGAAACTCCACAGCATGCGGATTTCCGCCGGCGGCCGCCTTATCCACCTTCGGTCCGCCCGGGTACCCCAGGCCGACTGCCCTTGCGACCTTGTCAAATGTCTCGCCCGCAGCGTCATCCTGCGTGGCGCCTACAAGTTCAAAATCCCTGTATCCGCGCACTACCGCCAGATGCGTATGCCCCCCGCTTACGACCAGGCATACATACGGCGGCTCCAGATCAGGATGCGTGATGTAGTTCGCGGCAATATGCCCTTCGATATGATTGACCCCGACCAGCGGCTTATGCAGCGCATAGGCAAGTGCCTTGGCCTCTGATACGCCTACCAGAAGCGCTCCGACCAGACCGGGCCCCTTGGTCACGGCAATTATATCGATCCCGCCAAAATCCAGACCTGCCTGTTTCAGCGCCAGCCTGATCACTCCGTTGATTTGTTCGCAGTGCATTCTGGAAGCGATTTCCGGCACTACGCCGCCGTAAACAGTATGAATATCGATCTGGGAGGAAATGACATTCGACAGCACCTCCCGTCCGTTCCTGACGACTGCCGCGGCGGTCTCATCACAGGAGCTCTCGATCCCGAGTATTGTCAGATTCCGGTTTTCATTCATCATAATTCAGCTCCGCAATCATTCCGTCCTTTCCGCATTTTACAGCGGGAAAGATTTTTTTCATCTCGTCCAGATACTGTTTCGGGTTGAGCATGGAAGGACTGTAATGTGTATACCACATCTCTCGCGGCGGTATCTTCGCCTCAGCAGCCATGCAGGCAGCCTCCTGCATCGTACAGTGTCTGTAGGCTCTCGCCTTATCCTGGCAGTCCGGATCTCCGTACATGCCCTCGCAGATAAAAAGATCCGAGTCCGAAGCCGCGCGGACGATATTCTGGCAGGGCCTGGTATCGGTCGTATAAGTTACTTTAATGCCTCTGCGTTCCGGACCGATCACCATCTCCGGGCGGAAGAGTTTTCCGCTTTCCGCATCACGGATCGTCTCCCCGTTCTGCAGCCTGCTCCAGTATGCAAGCGGAATGCCCGCAGCCTTTGCGGCTTCCGGATCAAATTTTCCTTTCCGCGGCACAACGGCGCTGTACCCGTAGCAGGGTATATTATGCTTCACCTTAAAGCACTGCAGGATATAGGGACCCAGACGGTATTCCTCCGTATCCTGGTCCAGCTCGATAAAGCGCAGCTCGAAGCTCAGCTCGGGCGCGATGCAGCGAAGGGATCTTACGACATTAAACAGCCCCTTCGGTCCGACCATAATAACGGGTTCCGTCCGTTCCGCATTGGTCATATTCAGCAGCATTCCCGGCAGTCCGGAAATATGGTCCGCATGGTAATGGGTAAAGCACATGATATCGATCGACTTCGGAGACCAGCCGATTTCCTTGAGTGCGATCTGGGTCCCCTCCCCGCAGTCGATCAGAATATTAGACCCCTCGCTTCTGATCATCAGCGAGGTCAGCCATCTTCGCGGCATCGGCGTCATTCCGCCCGTGCCGAGTAAACAAACATCTAACATGAATACCTCATAATCAGGGCGTCCTCCTTCGGGTCATGGTAATACCCTTTCCGGACGCCTTCTTCCTTAAATCCCGCGCTCCTGTATAATCCGATCGCCGGTGTATTGCTGCTGCGGACCTCAAGAAAGATCCCGGAGGCACCGCATTTTCCCGCATGATCTGTCATGACGGAAAGCATGCGTCCTGCGATCCCGCGCCTTCGCGCTTCCGGAACGACTGCGATCCGGATCAGTTCTGCGTCATCGAAAGAACGCAGCAGCCCGTAGCCAAGGATCTCTCCGGTTTCTTCCTCCTCCGCGGCAAGCAGCAGGTCAAACTCATTTTGTACACTGTCTGCAAAGCTTTTTCTGCCCCAGGGATTGGACTTAAAGAGCATTTCATCGATGCCGGCGATCCTGTCAAGCACAGCTTCAGTCCGCGCGGCATCCTGATCCCCCTGCGCCCCCCGGCTGCCGCATCCGGGCGCAAATATCCTCATTCTTTTATCTTCCTTCCGCTGCCCTTGTCCTGCATTTTTTTGAGGCTGTGCAGTCCGGGATCCTCCAGCAGGCCGGCCTTCATCTCGCGTTCAGCCTGCGTCTGTCTGAGATACTGCGGAACAAAGCTGTCAGAGTTCATGACCGCACCGTCATAGCAGTCAATGCCGTCAGCCCCGGCTGCCGAAACCTCCGCCGCGGTCAGGCCATGCCTGACAAGCCAGTTCCGGTACAGCACGGTTCCAAGCTCCGCTACGCCTGCCGCCCTCTGCCGGTTGAACTGTCCGCCCGCAAAAATAACATCCCGGTCAAGCTCCGAGCTGATCGTCTCCGCATGAACCGGGACACCGTCCCCAATAAAAATGAACTCCGTCTCTGCAGCATCCTCCAGGGCTGCAAGGCTCTCCAGATATTCATGGATATCCCTTGCATCCTCCGCGATCACGGAAGCTCCGCAGCGGTATGCCGCACAGTAAACCTGCCCTCTTCTCGCATCCATCACCGGACAGATCACCGCATCGCTTAAAATGCTGAGCCCGTAAGACATTGCCTGCAGCGCAGAGACACTGATGACCGGCCGGTTCAGTGCGAGCGCAAGTCCCTTTGCCGTTGCCGCGCCGATCCTTAAGCCGGTAAAAGAACCCGGCCCCGCCGATACTGCGACTGCGTCCAGGGTTTCGGGAGCGATCCCTGAAATTTTCAGCATTTCCCGCACCATCGGAAGCAGTGTTTCCGAATGTGTCAGCTTATTGCTGACCGTAAATTCCGCTTTGAGGAGGTCCTCCTCCATCACCGCAGCAGAAGCCGTCAGTCCGGAAGATTCAATCGCTAATATTCTCATGGTGTTATCACGATCCTTCTGTAGTCAGTTCCCTTTTCAAGATCCCTGCTGATCTCTATATGCACGGCGTCTTCGGGGATCAGCTCGCTGATCAGCTCCGACCATTCCACAAGACAGACGCCGCTGCCGTAGAAATATTCCTCATAGCCGATGGCATACATTTCATCCGGATCGCTGATCCTGTACACATCAAAATGATAGAGCGGGATCCGCCCTTCTTCATATTCCCGTATGATCGTAAACGTAGGGGAAGTAACCGGCTTCGTGATCCCCAGTCCGGCCGCAAAACCCTTCGCAAAAACGGTCTTTCCGGTCCCAAGATCTCCGTCCAGACAATACACACGGCCGGGAACTGCTTTCCGGGCAAGATCACGGCCGATCTCAAATGTTTCTTTTTCAGAAAAACTCTCAAATATCATATGAAGAATTATATAGAAAGACGCCCTTGCTTGCAAGAGCATAAAAATAATGCTATATTGAGGCGTATGAACGAGAATATGAACCCCACCGACAACTATACCAGACTCTCGGGATACTGCTTCCTTCTCTCCGTATTGGGCGCCGTATCCTATCTTCTGATGTTTCCAGCCGGGATCTACTACGGATTCTTCTGCGGGGTGACGGGAGCCTGCGGAGGCATTCTTACGCGCCGCTATTCCGCCAGACGGGGGCACGCAACTGCTGCCATCGTCATCGGAATGATCGACATTGTGATCTGTCTGGTCGCATTTCACGGGCTGAACACGCTTTATTCTTCCCTTCGCGACCCGGTGCTCGGTCCCCAGATGACGCAGTTCATTCTCAATATGCTGAACCAGTACGGTGTTTCGGCAGATACCTTCTCAACCCTCATGCACCCCTGATCTCCAGTCTGAATATTCCGGAGCTTCGGCTCTTAAAATGAAAGGACACGGCCGTCGCCGCGTCCTTTTTCACATAATTCAGAATCTGTCCAAACTCTTAATCGCTGACCGCAACGCGTCTGTCCGGCTTACCGAGCTGCAGCCACTTCAGATACGCATTGATAAATAAGTCAATATCTCCGTCCAGAACAGCCTGGGCATTGCCGGTTTCTTCACCCGTACGGACATCCTTGACCATGGTATACGGCTGGAGAACATAATTGCGGATCTGGCTGCCCCACGCAATTTCCTTAATATCGCCCCTGATATCGGAGAGCTTTTCCGCATGGGCCTGCTGCTTGAGCATATACAGCTTTGCCTTCAGCATTGCCATTGCCTTATCCTTATTCTGGAACTGCGAACGCTCCTCCTGGCAGGCACAGACAATGCCCGTCGGAATATGGGTGATACGGACCGCAGAAGATGTTTTATTGATATGCTGGCCGCCCGCACCGGAGGACCTGTAGGTATCGATCCTCAGGTCTGACGGATCGATATCGATCTCAATGTTATCGTCCAGGACCGGCATTACATCACAGGAGCAGAATGAGGTCTGCCGCTTTCCCTGCGCATTGAACGGGGATATGCGGACCAGTCTGTGCACGCCTGCCTCGGACTTGAGAAGGCCGTAGGCATTTTCCCCTTCTACAGAGAAGGTGACACCCTTGATGCCGGCTTCGTCTCCCTCCTGATAATCAAGGATCTTTGTGGCAAAGCCATGCTTTTCGCACCATCTCGAATACATGCGGTACAGCATCTCATTGAAATCCATCGCCTCGGTACCGCCGGTTCCTGCGGAAAGCGCCACAGTTGCATTGTTGGCGTCGTACTCACCCGAAAGCAGCAGAGATGTGCGCATTTCTTCTATATCTTTTTTGAACGCTTCAAGGGAATCCGTCGCTTCCTTCGCAAGATCGGCATCATCCTCCTCGCTGCCCATTTCGATCAGCGTCTCAATATCCTCATACTGTCTTTTCAGAGAATCAAATCTGCCGACAGATGACTTCAGGGAATTCAGGTCCTTCATGAGCTTTGCCGATTTCTCAGCATTATCCCAGAATCCCGGTTCCTCCATCTGCCGTTCCATTTCAACGATCCGGCGGCCCTTATTTTCCAGATCCAGGGAAGCCCTCAGCTCATCCAGGACCGGTTTGTAGGAAACCAGTTCCGCTTTGCAGTTGTCAAATTCTATAAGAGCCATATTTCCTCCTCAACCGACCGGGGTGGAGAAATCCACCTTTTCACCGGGTGAAATATATCTTCCGTGGCACTGTTTAAACTTCTTTCCGGAACCGCACGGACACGGATCATTCGGATAAATCTTGCGGATCTCCCGTTTCTTCGGAGCCTTGACGGCAGATTCATCGCGGTTTGTTCCCGTAATCTTGGCAGCCGGCTCTCTTTCGACCTTCTGCTGGACCTGCAGGTGATAAAGCAGACGGATCGTATCTTCCTTTATGCCCGCTGCCATGTCCTCAAACATTTCATATCCGGCTGTCTTATACTCTACCAGCGGATCCTTCTGTCCGTAGGAAACAAGACCGATGCCCTCCCGCAGCTGGATCATATCATCGATATGGTTCATCCACTTATTGTCGATCACCTTCAGCAGAACTACGCGCTCCGCCTCTCTGAGCTGCTCCGGATCCGGGAACAGCGCTTCCTTCTCCTCGTAGAGACGGATCGCCTGCTCCTTGAGGAGCTGCTTGAGCTTATCCTTCGTCAGTTCGTCAAATTCTTCCTTCGTCAGCTTCGTCGGAGCAAGCGGAATAATCGGAAGCAGCATATTATTAAGCTCTGCGATATCCCACTCGGACGACGGCTGATCCTCCGGGATCACCATATCCACCGCATGGTCGACGATGTCCTGCGCATAGCCGATGATGACCTCGCGCATGTTCAGGCCGTCAAGCACCTTGCGTCTGTCCGCATATACCACATCACGCTGCTCGTTATTGACCTGGTCATATTTGAGCAGCTGCTCACGGATACCGAAGTTGTTGCTTTCGATCTTCTTCTGCGCGTTCTCGATCGCCTTGGTCAGCATCTTGTGCTGGATCTCCTCGCCTTCCTGAACGCCGAGACGATTGAACATGTTCATCAGATTATCCGCGCCGAAAAGCCGGAGAATATCATCCTCAAGAGACAGATAGAACTTGGATTCGCCCGGGTCTCCCTGACGACCGGAACGGCCACGGAGCTGATTGTCGATACGGCGTGACTCATGACGCTCCGTGCCGACGATCTTCAGTCCGCCAAGCGCACGCGCCTCCTCATCCAGCTTGATATCGGTTCCTCGTCCTGCCATATTGGTCGCGATCGTGACCGCGCCGTGTCTTCCTGCCTGCGCGACGATTTCCGCTTCCTTTTCATGATATTTCGCATTCAGGACATTATGCGGGATGCCTCTGCGCTTCAGCATGCCGGAAAGCATCTCTGAGGTCTCGATCGTGATCGTACCGACCAGGACAGGCTGCCCTTTCCGGTAGGATTCCTCTACGCTGTCGCAGACTGCGTTGAATTTTTCCCTTTTAGTCTTATAGACCGCATCATCATGGTCGATCCTGGCGACAGGCACATTGGTCGGGATCACAATAACGTCCATGCCGTAAATATTGCGGAACTCCTTTTCCTCCGTCTGCGCCGTACCGGTCATGCCGGCCTTCTTTGCAAACTTATTGAAGAAATTCTGGAATGTGATCGTCGCCAGAGTTCTGCTCTCGCGGCGTACGTTTACGTGCTCCTTCGCCTCGATCGCCTGGTGCAGACCGTCGGAATAACGGCGTCCCGGCATAATACGGCCCGTAAACTCATCAACAATGATGACCTCGTCATCCTTGACCACATAATCCTTATCCCTGTGCATTGCATTATGCGCACGCAGCGCCAGGATGATGCAGTGCTGGATCTCCAGATTCTCCGGATCCGCCAGGTTATCGATATGGAAGAATTCCTCTACCTTATGCACACCCTGCTCGGTAAGAGAAACATTCTTTTCCTTTTCATCATAAATATAGTCGCCTGTCTCTTCGATCTCTTCGCCCAGAATGGCATTGATCTTGGAGAACTCTGCGGAGGCTTCACCGCGCTCCAGCCTTCTCGCCAGAACATCACAGGCCTCGTACAGCTTTGTGCTCTTGCCGGATTGTCCGGAAATGATCAGCGGCGTCCTGGCTTCATCGATCAGCACCGAGTCCACCTCGTCGATGATGGCATAGTCAAGATCCCTGAGGACAAGCTGCTCTTTGTAGATCGCCATATTGTCTCTCAGATAATCAAAGCCGAGTTCATTATTCGTTACATATGTAATGTCACAGGCATAGGCTTCTTTTCTTTCCCTGCTGTCCATGCCGCTGAGCACGACACCGACCTTCAGTCCGAGGAAGCGGTGTACCTTGCCCATCCATTCGGCATCTCGCTTGGCCAGGTAGTCATTGACCGTTACGATGTGCACGCCTTTTCCGGTCAGCGCATTCAGATAAGCAGGGCAGGTCGATACCAGCGTTTTTCCTTCGCCGGTTTTCATTTCTGCAATTCTTCCCTGATGCAGCACAATGCCGCCGATCAGCTGGACTCTGAAATGTTTCATGCCGAGCACACGGCTGGCCGCTTCCCTGACGACTGCAAATGCCTCCGGAAGAATATCGTCGAGAGTCTCCCCGTTATTCAGCCTCTCCCTGAAACGGGCGGTCATTCCCTTCAGTTCTTCATCTGATTTTGCCGCCATCTCGGCGTCCATAGCCTCGATACGGTCCACGATCGGATAGATCCGCTTCAGTTCACGCTCACTGTGTGTGCCAAACAGCATTTCGGTAATACTTGCCATTTATCGAGCTCCTATCTTTACTATGAAAGTCAGTGAAAGCAAGCTGCAGGCGACGCTTGAGCTCTACTTTCATGTATGCGTAGTGCCAACGAAGTTGGCACGAAGTTTAATATGCCTTCTGCAGTCTCAATGATCTGATCCGTTTCGGGCAATACGTTTTTCTCCATCTCCGGCGCGCACGGAACCGGGCAGTATGCCGCACCGATTCTCCTGACCGGTGCCTTCAACGCATCAAAAGCCTCCTCCATGATCATGGCGGAGATCTCCCCGCCGAAGCCGCCGAACTGCACTGCCTCATGAACGATGACAGCACGTCCCGTCTTCCTGACCGACGCAAGCACCGAATCCGTGTCAAGCGGGCTCAGCGTCCTGAGATCGATCACTTCCGCCTGCCAGCCTTTTTCTGCAAGCGCTTCGGCAGCATCCAGGCATTTCTGTACCATGCGGCCGTAGCTGATCAGGGTGATATCGTCTCCCTGTCTTCGGACTGCGGCCTTGCCGAGCGGAACGGTGTATTCTGTCTCCGGAACCTCACCTTCCATATTATAAAGAAGCTTCTGCTCCAGAAAAATCACCGGGTCATTGCATCTGATCGCAGTTTTCAAAAGTCCCTTCGCATCATACGGCGTAGATGGCACAACGACCTTCAGTCCGGGAACATGGCAGTACATGTTTTCAAGGGACTGCGAATGCTGGGAAGCCGCTCCGGTGCCGGCACCCGCCGCGGTCCTGATCACGAGAGGCACGTTCACGCTGCCGGCATACATATAGTGGATCTTTGCAGCCTCATTCATGATCTGGTCCCAGCAGACTGCCATAAAATCGGAAAACATCAGCTCGACTACGGGACGCATCCCGGTTGCAGCCGCACCGATTGCAGTTCCGACGAAAGCAGTCTCGGATACCGGAGTATTTCTCACCCGCTCGGGACCGTAAGTCTCGATCAGTCCCTCCGTAGCTCCGAAGCCGCCGCCGTAGACTCCGACATCCTCGCCCATTACAATGACAGCATCGTCTCTTGCCATTTCCTCCGCAGCAGCCTCAAGGATCGCTTCACGATAAGTCTTTCTCATCCTTACAACCTCCTTCAGTCCGCATAGACGGAACTTGTCAGCATCGCTGCCGTATCATCCGCCGCGGGAGACTGCAGAGCAAAATCGACAGCCTCACCGACCGCCGCCCTTGCTTCGGCAAGTATCTCATCGATTTCCTGCCGGATAAACATCCCTTCGGAAATCAGCTTCTCTGAGAATCGGATGATCGGTCCCCGCTCTTCCCAGTAACGGATCTCCTCCGCCGTACGGTATTTGTTGGCGTCGGATTTGGAATGTCCGGAGATCCTGTATGTATGTTCGACCACAAGACATGGTCTCCGGTCTTCCAGGACCTTTTGTCTCGCCTGACGCATGATATCTCTGACTGCCAGAATATCATTTCCGTCTGTTTCAAAGCAATTTAAGTTAAAAGTTTCTGCTCTCTTCGTAAAATCAGGATTTGCTGATGCATTTTCGACCAAAGTAGAAACTGCATAGTGGTTCTCCATGAGAACAAAAATCACCGGGAGCTTCCAGAGACCGGCCAGATTCATAGATTCCAGTACAGCTCCGCTGTTGGCCGCGCCGTCTCCGGTGAAGCAGACGGAGACTCTGTCCTCCTGTTTTTTCTGTCTGATCGTCAGCGCAGCTCCGCAGGCGATCGGCGCGTTTGCGCCTACCACGCCGTTGGAACCGATGATGCCGTTCTCCGCGTCGCAGATGTGCATTGAGCCGCCGCGTCCCAGATTTGTACCGGTCCGCCTGCCGAGGATCTCCGCCATCATTTTTTTCATATCGGTTCCCTTGCCGATACAAACCCCATGTCCGCGGTGTGTCGGGAAAACAAAATCCTCTTTTTTCAGGACGGCGGTACTCCCGATATCCGCCGCCTCCTGGCCAACGCAAAGATGAAGAGTGCCATGAACGGCGCCTTCGTAATAAAGCCGCCTGACCTCCTCTTCAAATGTCCGGACCTTCATCATCCGGAGCATCAGTTCTCTGCATTCATTTTTATCTATTTTAAGCATAATTTGCCCCAATCGGCTGTTTTCGGTCATGTTCGCACCAACAAACAGGCTTCCTCTAATTTTTGAATTAAGAAAGCCTTCGTTTCATCCGTCACATGATTGCAATTTTGCTTGTACAAACTACCATCAAAACCTGTATATGTCAAGTTTGACGCGGTAGAATTCAAGTTTTCCGCCCTGTTTCGACGTATTTTTAATAAAAATTTTATGAATGGAAACCACAACAGGACCGAATGTGGTATAGTATTGCTCTGGTAACTTTTATGATTCAACAGAGGCTGCAGGATGCATGACATCAAATTCGCTCTGTCCGCAAATGCCGGGCTTGCCATTACTTTCCCGTCCGCATTGATCTGGATAGACGCCATCCATATCAAAAAAGCCCCGATCTATTCTACGGTCACGCCCGAGATCTGGAAGCACATGCTTCAGGACCCGGATTATGTGGGACCGTCTTTTTCGGGTCCCGATGCGATTGCAGCCACTCACTGCCATATCGACCATTTCACCTCGGAGATCACACGGGAAGCGCGGTCCCTCTGGCCGGACGCAAAAATCATTCTCCCCGAACGCTACTTCCCGGATCAGATCTATATCAGCAGCTCCGGCATGTATGTGGATATCAACGGCATCAGTATCCACTATATCAAAACACGCCACAGCACAAAGCATTTCCATAATAAGAATCATTACAGCCTGATGATCAATGACGGCGGAACCAGGATCTTCATGCCGGCGGACTCCTCTCTGTCGGACCCCGTCATGCATTACTACGCCCTGAATACCGATATTGACATTGCCATCGTGGATTTTACCTGGCTGCTGCTCGGCAAGGGCAGGGATCTTATTGAAAATGATATCCGGCCGAAGCACCTGCTGGTCTATCATCTTCCCTTTGAAGCGGACGATCCTTCACAGTACCGGCTGCAGGTCAGGGAATCCGTCCCGCTTCTGACTAAGGTTCCGGATGTGCGCGTATTCTCAGAGCATTTCCAGAAGGAGACCATCCGGGTCTGAAACGGCCGCGGAAGATTCCCGGAGCATCGGACGGAACGGCAGATGCCATAGACCTGCGGAATCGCAATTCCAGGTCTTATGGCGCAGGATAGCCGTAGAAAAATGCGTGTTTAGCATTT
>JAFUAE010000164.1 GCA_017460845.1 Lachnospiraceae bacterium | reverse complement strand
CGACAAGGTGTTCCCGAAGATGCCGTCGTACCTGCGGCGCGCGGTGCTGCAGCATGTGATGGGGCTGGTCTCGTCAGCCCGGACGAAGGAGGGATCCGGTAATGGCGGAGCACCGGGAGAAAGGCGGCGGGCCTCAAAAACACAGGATCGCTGGATGCCGGTATTCTATAAGGACAACATGTACCGGAAAGAGGAAGACCGGGTATATCTTAAGCTGTGGGACGGGAAGGACTGGGTCTGGCAGGAGGTACGGCTCAAAAAGACGGACCTTGCTTAT
The DNA here is from genome assembly GCA_017460845.1 of Lachnospiraceae bacterium. Taxonomy (GTDB): domain Bacteria; phylum Bacillota; class Clostridia; order Lachnospirales; family Lachnospiraceae; genus Avilachnospira. The sequence continues at coordinate 4,973 of JAFUAE010000164.1, read as the reverse complement.
CTCAGGAAGTACTGGTCGGACGTGAAGGCGAAGTCGCCGGTGCTGGTGAAACAGCATAAGAAATATTTCCTGCAGTTTTCGTTCGAGGAGGCAGTCACGCTGCGGGAGGTGCCCGTCGGAAAGAGACGGATCTGCGCGGTGGATCTTGGGATCAATACGGATGCGGTATGCAGCATCATGACAGGGGACGGAACTGTCGCCGCAAGGAAGTTCATCGGCTTTGCGGCTGAAAAAGACCGTCAGTGGCGTGTGCTGAACCGCGTGCGTAAGAAGCAGAGGGAACACGGGCCTGAGAGCGTAAGGGGCATGTACGCATACGCGAGGAGGCTCGGGGAGGAGACCGCCCGGAAGACGGCAGCCGCGATCGTTGCATTTGCAGAGGAACAGCACGCGGACGTTATCGTATTCGAGCATCTGGAGATGAGAGGGAAGATCCGGGGAAAGAGCCGGCAGAAGCTGCACATGTGGAAAAAGAGCAGTGTGCAGAAGATCACGGAGCACAAAGCCCACAGGCTCGGGATGCGGGTGTCGAGGGTATGCGCGTGGAACACGAGCGCCCTGGCGTATGACGGCAGCGGAAAAGTGGAGCGTGATGCCGGAAACCGTTCGCTTGCCGTATTTGCGAACGGGAAACAGTACAACAGCGACCTTTCGGCGTCTTATAATATCGGAGCGAGATATTTTATAAGGGAATACATCAAACCCGTTCCGGAGACGGAGCGGTCCGCACTGGAGGCAAAAGTCCCTGCAGTGCGGCGTAGGACCTCATGCGTCTACGCAGACCTCCTGGCACTGATCAGAGTGATGGGAGAAAGTGCGTAGATACAGGCAGTCCTGCCGGCAGATAGCGGGTCTGTGGTAAAGCTGATCGTAAGAAAGCGGAGCTAAGGGTCCGGCGGACTGCCGGAGGAAGGGACCGGCTGCCTAAAGCAGCCTGCGGCGTGAAGCCGCATCAGGAAGCACGTGACTTTAGTCATGTGAGGTTCACTTAACGTCAATATAAGTGAGGTTAAAAACAATAAGTCAAAAAGAAAGGTTTCCATAAGTTATATAAATCATTCCTTTCTTCAAAGAAAAAACTTTAAAAATACGTTAAGAAATGATAAAATTAACGGGAAGGAGGGATTGTATGTACGTAAAAGGAGAATACGTAGCAAAGGCAAATACAGGCGTATGTATCATTGAAGATATTGTGCTGAAGCGCCTGACAGAGACTTCTGAAGAAAAGGAGTACTATTGCCTTGCTCCGATTGCGGACAGCCGGGCGAAGTTTTTCGTCCCGGTGGATTCAGACAAGTCGAACCTTCGCAAAGCTATGACGGAACAGGAAGCATGGGATCTGATCCATGAGATTCCGGATATCAAGAGTAAATGGATCGAAAGCGACAAATTCCGTGAGCAGGAATACAAAAACGCAATGCGGAGCAACGACCCGAAAGCCCTGGTCAGTATCATCAAGAATCTGTATATCCGCAACAAACAACGTGAGGAGCAGGGGAAAAAAGTAACAGCCATCGATGAAAGGTATTTCAGGATGGCGGAGACGGCGCTTTACAGCGAAATAGCACACGCGCTGGATAAGCAGAATGAGGACATGAGACAACTTATTTTTGACACGATTACCGCTTAACCTTCAGATTCAGGATGGCCGTGAAACAGATTTCTGTTTCACGGCTGTTTTTTTGTTGCCGGGTACATATGGGTATCATCATTCATAAAAGCTCCGTCGCACGATCGGAATATTTGTGATACAATTAATTTCGGTAAAAAATCGATTGTAACTGTTCAGAACGGTTACAAGCCATTTTGCATATGACGGATCTGAACTGTTCCGTATATCAGGGAGGAACATTTTACAATGGCAGACAGACCAAGAGGAAGAGAAAGAAATGTAACCGGCAGCGGTGATGTATTCAAACAGGGCGGCGGCCTCGGACTTGGCGGACCGAGCGGCAAATCCGGCAGAGGAGGCAATGGCCTCGGCGGCAGACCGACCGGCAGCGGCGGTATGTTCGGCGGCGGTTCCGGCGGCGGGCGCATACCGATCCGCGGCAAAGGCGGACTCGGCTGCGGCGGATTGCTGATGCTTCTTGTGGCAGGTGCGTTTTCCCTGCTGAGTGGCGGCGGGGGACTGTTTGGCGGCGGCTCCGGCACGGAAACCGGTTCCGGCAGCACTTATACGACTCAGGCGCCGGCGGCGCAGACAGGCCAAAGCAGCTCAAACCAGGGACAGTACGGCGGGATCGATTTCGGCTCCCTGCTCGGCATGGATGATGCATCGGGATATCTCGGAGGTCTCGGTTCTTCCGGTTCCGGCAGCTCGGGCTACGGAAGCTCCGGTTCGGGCTATGCTTCCTCCGGCGGCTACGGCAGCTCGGGCTATGGCACAAATACGCTTTCGTCCGGCAGCATTTCCAACAATAACGGTGTGATCAACCTGAATGTTGACTCGGCCGCCCGCAAAAAATATACAGATCTGAAAGGCAATGGAAAAGACCAGGTTACCGTAATGGTTTACATGTGCGGTGCCGATCTGGAATCCTCCTACGGCATGGCGACCTCAGACCTGCAGGAGATGACAAAATCCCAGTTCGGGGAGAACCTTAATCTGCTTGTATATACCGGAGGCTGCAGACGCTGGCAGAACCGCATTGTCAGCAACCAGGTCAATGAGATCTACCGTGTCCTGCCGGGCGGACTTGAGCGCCTTGAGGATAATTTTGCAAAGCAGAGCATGACCGATCCGGATACACTGAGCGCTTTTATCAAGTATGCTGCAAAGAACTATCCGGCAGACCGCTATGACCTGATTTTCTGGGATCACGGCTCCGGGACCACCGGCGGCTACGGCCATGATGAGCGGTATTCGACGACCGGCGGCATGTCGCTTGCACAAATCAATGATGCCCTGACGGATGCGGGTATCAAGTATGATTTTGTCGGCTTCGACTGCTGTCTGATGGCGACACTTGAAAACGCTCTTATGCTGAGCAAACATGCAGATTATATGATCGCTTCCGAGGAAACCGAGCCCGGTACAGGCTGGTATTACATTAACTGGCTGAAGGCGCTTTCCGGCAATACCGCGATTTCCACGCCGGAGCTGGGCAAGGTGATCGCAGATGATTTCCTTGCGGCATCCCAGAAGGTGGGGCAGGGCAATGAAGTCACACTGTCGGTCACGGACCTGAGCGAGCTGGGAGAGACTGTGCCTGAAGCATTGGCAGCATTTTCCAGATCTGTCGGAGAGATGATCGACGCAGACGAATATAAGGCGGTTGCAAAGGCACGCAGCTCGGCAAAGGAATTTGCGAGATCAAACAAGCTGGACCAGATCGATATTGCGGACTTTGCCTATAAGATCGGCAATACGGAAGGAAAACAGCTGTCGGAGAAAATCAAGGCGGCAGTCAAATACAACCGCACATCCAGATCCTACGGGGACGCACACGGTTTGTCCATTTACTTCCCGTACCAGAGAGTTTCTTATCTTGACCGCGTGGTCAGTCTTTATAAGAAGCTCGGAATGGACCAGGATTATACAAAATGCATCAAAAAGTTCGCCAATCTGGAGGTAGGCGGACAGACAGCCGGCGGCGGAACCTGGAATCCGTATTCGTCGCTGTTCGGTAATCCGTCTTCCGGCAGCGGTTCAGGTTATGGTTCGGGCTCCGGCTACAGCGGAAGCTCCACGGCGGATGTACTTTCCGATCTTCTGGGCGGCGGCTCGCCTTATGGCGGACTGTTCGGAAGCGGCGGTTCTTCCTCCGGCTACAGTTCTTCAGGCTCAGGCAGCTACGGCGGCAGTTCGTCGGCGGATATTACCCAGCTGCTTCTGGAATCCCTGCTTTCCGGCGGAAGCTACGGACGCGTCAGGGGACTGGGCAACGAGAACAGCGAATTCCTCGATGAGGAATCCCTGCGCAGTTCCGCTGAATACATCGCAGACCATCATCTCAATACAGACCATCTGCAGTGGAAGGAGGACAGGAACGGACAGAAGGTTCTGGCATTTGATGAAAATGACTGGGAGCATGTCAACGATGTGGAACTCAGCGTACTGTATGACGACGGAGAGGGCTATATTGACCTCGGACTGGATACGATTACGTATTACAATGACGAAGACCAGCTGATCGGCAAATATGACGGCGCATGGATGGCCCTGAACGGAAATCCGGTTGCTTACCATCATTTGGAAACGATTGAAAACGGGGATGAGTATTCGATCAAGGGCAATGTTCCGGTGCTGATTAATGACCAGCTGGCGGATCTGATGATCGTTTTTGACAACGATACGCCATCCGGCCGTGTTGACTCGGTCAGATACCGTTATGAAAATGCAGACAGCAGCGGACTTGAGCTGCAGTCCGAGCCGATCGCGAAGGATGCCCTTCTGCAGGACGGCGATGTCCTGACGTTTATCTGTGACTACTATACCTATGACGGGGAATTTATCGATAACTTCCAGCTCGGCAATAAAATGACCGTGGACGGGGAAATCAAGGTCTCCGATGTGCTGATCGGTGACAGCGTCAATGCGGCATACTGCATTACGGATATTTATAATCAGAGCTACTGGACCCCGGTCTTTGAATAAGCTTTTAGTGATGTGAAGGGGCCTCGGGAGGAAGCTGTTTCCCGAAAAATCTGAACAATTACAGCGGACGTGAATTTTCACAAAAAAAGCATAAAACAAGAAAGAAATATTAGTGGAAATTTATATTGGTACACACTGTTGAAACTTCCTTTTTTTGGTGATATTATGGGTGCGTAATAATAATCGTACTGACGCTGAAACAGCCGGTATTGATTATGAAATGCAAATATGATTAGGAGGACAAAACAATGATTGGTAACAAGGTAGTACTTAGATGCCGTATGTCAGCAGGCGATGCACACTACGCAGGAGAGCTGGTAGAGGGTGCACACATCGTAACAGCATGGGGCGATGTAGGAACAGAGCTTGCAAT
>JAFUAE010000163.1 GCA_017460845.1 Lachnospiraceae bacterium | reverse complement strand
TTTTCCTGGTCGACCGTAAGAAGGATGTCATTGTCAGCGGCGGTGAAAATATTTATCCCGTCCAGATCGAGGACTTCCTGCAGGCGTATGACAAGGTCAAGGATGTGGCGGTCATCGGCCTGCCGGACAAGCGTCTCGGAGAGATTACCGGAGCCATCATTTCCATCAAGGAAGGCATGACCTGTACAGAAGACGAGATCAATCAGTACTGCAGGGAGCTGCCGAGATATAAACGGCCGAAGAAGATTATTTTCGCGGATGTGCCGAGAAATGCGACGGGCAAGATCGAGAAGCCTGCACTTCGCAGAAAATACGGCGCAGAGCACCTGGTTGCACAGCAGAACAGGGGCTGAACATGACCTCGATATTAAAATCCGTTTCCTCTTATGGGGGAGCGGATTTTTTAATATGCTGAACAGGCGGGAATGTAATCAATAGCTGCGGCTCTAAAAATTAAAAAAAGCAGTTGCATTTCACGAGACATGGTGTTACACTTTAACTCGTTGAAGCGTTAAATGCTAAAATTGAAAAACCGGCATTTGCATCACGCATCAAAGCAGTAAAGGAGAAACATCTGAAATGAAAGTCGTAATTCTGATTATTTATTTTGCAGTTCTGATCGGTATTGGCTTATACTGCCGCAAGAATTCCACGGATGTAAACGGATTTGTCCTTGGCGGGCGTTCCGTGGGACCGTGGCTGACGGCATTTGCATATGGTACTTCGTATTTCTCTGCAGTTGTGTTTGTAGGATATGCCGGACAGTTCGGCTGGAGATACGGCATCGCGGCTACCTGGGCAGGTATCGGCAACGCGATTATCGGCTCCCTGATGGCCTGGGCGATCCTCGGCAGACGTACCCGTATCATGACCCAGCATCTGGATTCCGCGACGATGCCGCAGTTTTTCGGAAAACGTTTCGGAAGCGATGCGCTGAAAATTGCATCCTCCGCAATCATTTTCGTTTTCCTGATCCCTTACACAGCCTCCCTGTACAATGGTCTTTCCAGACTGTTCGGAATGGCATTCCACATTGATTACTCTGTCTGCATCATCCTGATGGCGGTCCTGACCGCGGTTTATGTTATCGCCGGCGGGTATATGGCGACAGCGATCAATGACTTTATCCAGGGTATCATCATGCTGGTGGGCATTGTTGTCATCATTATTGCCGTGCTCGAGAGCAAGGGCGGCCTGATGGCGGCAATGGACGGACTGGCGAAAGTGACAGATGAGTCTGTCAGCACTACGCCCGGTATCTTCAATTCTTTCCTGGGACCGGATCCGCTGAATCTGATGTTTGTCGTGATCCTGACCTCCCTCGGCACCTGGGGCCTTCCGCAGATGGTGCAGAAGTTCTACGCGATTAAAGATGAAGGTGCAGTCAAGAAGGGCACGGCAATTTCCACGCTGTTCGCACTTGTTGTGGCAGGCGGATGCTACTTCCTCGGCGGTTTCGGAAGACTGTTCTCGGATCAGATCGATATTGCTGCAAATGGCTATGACTCTGTTATTCCGACTATGCTGGAGAATCTTTCCCCGGGGCTGATTGCTCTGGTTGTGATCCTCGTGCTGTCTGCATCCATGTCTACGCTTTCATCCCTGGTAATTGCCTCGAGTTCTACATTGACGATTGACTTTATCAAGGGTACCATCCGCAAGGATATGGATGACAAGAGCCAGGTATTTATGATCCGCGGATTTATTCTGGTCTTCATCGCAATTTCTGCAGCGATCGCACTGATCCAGTATAAGAGTTCAGTGACATTTATTGCGCAGCTGATGGGTATCTCGTGGGGCGCGCTGGCAGGCGCATTCCTGGCGCCGTTCCTGTATGCGCTGTACTGGAAAGGCACGACTAAGCTTTCCTGCTGGGTATGCTTTATCTGGGGTGCCGGCATCATGATGATCGACATGCTTGCGAAGCCGCTGCTTCCGAAAATCATGCAGAGCCCGATCAACTGCGGTGCAATTGCTATGATGGCCGGCCTGGTGATCGTTCCGATCGTAAGCTGGGCAACGCCGAAGCCGGATCCTGTAATGGTTGATGAATGCTTCGCTTGCTACGAAAAGAAGACGACCGTTCCGATGAGAGAGGCGCTTGGCGAAGACTGAAGAATCTGAGACTTGAATTTCGGCAAAATATGGGCAGCCCTGGTTTTCAGGGCTGTCTTTTAACTGTTTTTTCCAGAGGAATATGCACAGCCGCGGAACGCCAGAATACCGGCACCGATCAGGAACCCGAGCAGGGAGGGGAGGACCCAGCCAAAACCGCAGGAAAAGAGCGGAAGGTATTGATTGCAGAATGCAAGGAGCGGTCTGGCGCCCGCAGCCTCCGTCCACTCTGCCGGAAGGGCTTTCAGCAGATCCAGAAACGAACTGATGACCACCATGGTCATGACAGACACGATGATGGTGTGATTGCGGCGGAACAGCTTTCCGAAAACGGACAGCAGGGTCAGCATGATCGCAATCGGATAGAGCATCATGAGCACCGGCACGGAGACCTTGATAATCGAGGTCAGGCCTGCATTCGAAATCAGAAATGTCAGGGTACTGAAAAGGACCGCCCACCTGTTATAGGAAAGCTTCTCAGGGAAGATTTCGGAAAATGTCACGGCGCAGCTGGTCATCAGTCCGACCGCAGTCTTCAGGCAGGCGAAGAAGATGATGACCGCCAGGAGCATGGAACCCGCGCCCGGAAAATAGTGGGCGGAAATATCCGCAAGGACGGCGCCGCCGTTGTCGCTGACCGCAGCATAGGCCCTGCTTTCAGCGCCTGCAAGTGCTACCAGAAAATAGATAAATCCCATCGCCCCGCAGGCAAAGATCCCTGCTTTGACGGTATTGGCGGCGATAGGTTCCGGGGCAGTGATGCCTTGTTTTTTGATGACATCCACCACAATGATCCCGAAGGCCAGTCCCGCCAGAGTATCCATGGTGTTGTAGCCGTCGAGGATCCCCTGCAGGGCGGGCGCGTTCGAGTAGATGTTCTGTGCCGCAAAGGAGAAAACGCTTCCCTCCGGGTGGAGCAGCGCGATGGCCAGAAGTATTCCGAGGACGAAAATGAAGACCGGGTTCAGAAATTTGCCGATCCAGGTCAGGATCTTTCCGGGACGCAGCGAGAACCACAGCAAAAGCGCGTAAACAAAAGCTGTGAAAACCAGCAAAGCAAAACGGGCATTGACATTTGCAGGGAGCAGGGGACGAATGCCGATCTCAAACGGTACGGTAAGGCATCTGGGCGCAGCGAAGAACGGCCCGATGGTCAGATAGAGTGCGATGGTGAAAAGATAGGCAAATCTGTCTCCGACCTGGCGGCATAGGTCCAGCAGACCGCCGCTGCCGGTGAGTCCCAGGGAAATGACTGCGAGGAGCGGCATACCGACCGCGGTGACCAGAAAGCCCGCCAGTGCGGGAAAAAGATTGCTGCCGGCCATTTGTCCCAGATAGGCGGGAAAGATCAGATTGCCCGCTCCGAAAAAAAGGCCGAACAGCATGCTTGAGATGGTGATAAGTTCTCCGATTGTCAGCTTCGTTTTCATAGTAGCACCTCCAGAAGGTCAGATCTTCGGCAGTTTCCAGCGATAGTGCGCTGCCAGAAGCCGGAGGATGATAAAAGACTGCAATGCCGGTCAGGATCGAAAGCGCGGTACAGAGCGGATCGCAGATTAATAATAATATGCAAGCATCAGCTCGACAAAGCGGTTGTAGCTTGCGACACCCTCGCTCTGCCCGTTGCTTTTGAGATAGGCATCATTCACCTTCTCGTGAACCTCGGCGATCTCACCGTCAAAGCGCGACCAGAAGGCGTTGTTTGCCGCGAGGTCGCTTTGGGCGGCAGTACAGAGCTGACCATGCAGTTCATTGTAGAGCTTTCGGTTTTGCTTTGCAAGAGCATTGCCGGCATAGACAAAAGCCGTCAGATAGCCGCTGTAGCGGAAGGCCTGCATGGGTGAACCGATGCAGGCAAGATAGGAAATGAAGTTCGCCTCGTCCTCGTGCATATACCCTCTCAGGTGGGAAAGCTCATGGCAGAGGGTATGCGGAAGGTTGTAGTCCGGGATTTCCCGGTTGTAGATGGCTTCGATCGTAAACGGGGAGTAGATCCCGGTCACCTGCTGTACGGACAGCAGGCGGGAAAAAAGAAGCGGCTTCGGCAGCGGGTAGTAACCGGAAAGAAGAGGATACTCTGCGCCCAGCTGTATCATTGCGGCGCGGCTTTCCTTCCGCCATTCATCTCTTGTGCCCGGATCCATTCCGGTCTCGCGGTCTTCCTCCGGATGCCGGCTGCCTGTTGCGGCAGTATCATTGATCTTATTTACAAGAAAGCGGCAGAGATCTTCGAGATCCTCTTTTTCGTGATTTCCGGTCTCGATCCCTGCCTGCGCGGAAAATGTTCCCGCATGATAGTTGATGCCGCAGTTGAGCATGTAGATCAGCAGGATCACGGAAAAGCCGAGAAGGAGGTTCGGGACCGCATGCGCGAGAAAGCGCAGGAACTGCCCGGGGAGGGAAAGTCCGCGAGTGTTTCTCCGGATCCCGAGCCAGCATTTTACCAGCATAAACCCGGTGCCAATGATCAGCAACATGAGCAGCAGCTCTGAGAGCGCGAAGGGGAAAAGGCCGGAAAACCTGCCGATCGTTCCGGCAAGTA
>JAFUAE010000018.1 GCA_017460845.1 Lachnospiraceae bacterium | reverse complement strand
CGCCCGCTCCACTTCCCGGCCCGTATAAAGAAGGCCGGGCTTCCGCGGAAGCTGAAGCTTCCTATCCAGGGCGGGAGCTGCCGGAAGGCAGCGGGCGGGTATAATAAAAAGCAAAAACCACCACACACAATAACTTTTGGGAAAAATATAAAGTCCACTTTTTGGCTCAACTAAGCCATTTCAGTGGACTTTTTTCTTTGTTTAACTGCAAAAGTCAGGTTCTAAGTCAAACTATTTTTGATATTGAACCTCTTTTTTATTACGTTTGTTACAAATTACAGACGGCCATTGAAGTGCAACTTACAATTTCACTATATAAGACGGATTTTTTAAGCTGACAGGTTCATAATTATATAATTCCATAAAAAAAAGAGCCGGAAAAGCTTGCTTTCCCGGCTGTGTTTTTCAGCCTTTCGGCTGAACTGTTTATACGTAGTTACATACTCTTGCAATTGCGATTTCCATGAATCCGAGGGATTCGGATTTGGTGATTTTGCCGCTGGCTACGTTGATGATTTCCTGAAGTGTTGCATCTGCAACCTCAGGCATTGCTTCCGGCTCTGTCAGCAGTCTGCTGCAGTCGATATCAATGTTATCGGACATCTTGCCGTAGGTACGTTCGTTCGCTGTGATCTTGATGACCGGAGCAATCGGGTTTCCTGTCGGTGTGCCGCGTCCGGTTGAGAAGATAACGACCTGTGCGCCCGATGCAACCATACCCGCAACAGATGACGGATCGTTGCCGGGAGTGTCTACGATCACGAGGCCCTTCTTATCAACAGGCATTGCATAATCATATACTGCCTGAATCGGTCTGTGGCCGCTCTTATGGATGCAGCCGAGAGACTTCTCTTCAAGAGTTGTGATACCGCCCGCCTTATTGCCCGGAGTCGGGTTGCCGTTGCGGATCTCTTCGCCGACGTTTCTAAGATGCTCTTCAAAACGATGTACGATGTGGAGGATCTGCTGGCCGATCTCCGGAGTCGCGCCTCTGTGAGCCAGGATATGCTCGCCGCCGATAAACTCAGGTGTCTCGGAAAGGATCGCTGTACCGCCGTTATCGATCAGACGGTCACAGACCTCGCCGATCAGCGGGTTGGAAGCAATGCCGCTTGTCGGATCGGAGCCGCCGCACTCTGTGCCGAGAATGAGCTCACTGATCGGGAACTCTTCTCTCTGAAGCATGGAAGCCTCCTGCACCATCTCCTTAGCCGCCCTGACAGCCAGCTCTGCAGTCTTAACAGTACCGCCGCATTCCTGAATAATAAATGTCTTGAGCGGTTTGTTGGTAACTTTCTTAATGGCATCGACTACGATGTCCATCTGACATCCTTCGCATCCGAGGGAAATGACAACGGTTCCGTAAATATTCGGATTGGCAGCGAAACCAACCATTGTGCGAAGTGTGATATCAAGATCGCTCTCAACCTGTGAACATCCGTTCTGGTTGTGGAAAGTAACTGTCTCTGCGACCTGATTAGCGACAACTCTTGCTGTATCTGCAGCACAGACGCTTGCCGGAAGGATCAGGACTTTATTTCTTACGCCGACTTTACCGTCAGGTCTTCTGTAACCCAAAAAATTCATATTCTTTCCTCCCTATTATTTAAGGTCTTCACGATGGCTCTCAACATTGTGGACATGGATATAATTGCCTGCTTTAATATCACAGCCCGCCAGTCCGATATGCTCGCCGTACTTGACGATCGGATCACCCTTGGCAATGTCTCTGGATGCCATCTTGTGATACTCCGGAATATCCTCAAGTGCATTTACGGCAAAATCCTTGCCGTCGATCTTCCAGGTCACCTCGTCTCCCTTTTTCACAGGGCCAAGAACAACAACGATGTTGTCCTTCGGATCGATTACGATTGCTTTCATCTACAGCCTCCCCCATTACAACAATTAAATAATGTTTATTGATAATATGAAAGTTAACGAGAGCAAGTCGAAGACGCAGCTCGAGTGTTACTTTCATGTATGCGCAGTGACAGCACAGCTGTCACGAAGTTTACTGAACTTTGAAACACCATTGAGGATTATAATTGAAATTCCTCAAATATACAATGTTAATTAATTGACAATCCCCAAAAATTCACCGGATGTACAATCCTGCCTTATCCCCTGCAATCAGGTTTCTGATAACAGGCCGTCCGGCACAGATGCAGCAGCACCATAAAAGCACGAACAGCCGCACCGGTCAGACTCTGAATTCCTCCGGAGTCAGCGGATACGCTCAGGGAATCCGATCTTCTTTCTGACCTTCCGCATCGTCTTCTCGGAATAATAAGACGCCTTTTCAGCATTTTCCTTGATAATGCGGTCTACATAATCCTTATTCTTGCTGAGCTCTGCAAAATGCTCCTGGAGCGGGACGAGCTGGTCAGCCACAGCCTCTCCGACCGCAAGCTTAAAGTCTCCGTAACCGCAGCCCGTGAACTCCTTAAGCGCCTCCTCCGTGGTCCTGCCGGTACATGAACAGTAAATATCGAGAAGATTCTTGATGCCGGGCTGATCGTCGCTGTAATTGATCTCGCCGACCGAATCCGTAACCGCGCGTTTAAACTTCCGGATGATCGTATCCTTATCATCCATCAGGTAAATGCTGGCATTCGGATTCTCATCGGATTTGGACATTTTCTTCGAAGGATCCTGCAGGCTCATGATCTTTCTTCCCGCTTTTCCAAGATAAATATCCGGCACCGTAAACACATCGCCGTAGATTGCATTAAATCTCTCGGCAATATTTCTCGTCAGCTCCAAATGCTGCTTCTGGTCAATGCCCACCGGCACCACATCCGTCTGATACAGCAGAATATCCGCAGCCATCAGGACCGGATAAGTCAGAAGTCCGGCATTGATATTATCCGCATGCTTGGCGGCTTTATCCTTGAACTGCGTCATTCGGTTGAGCTCACCGACGTATGTGTAGCAGTTCAGCATCCATGCAAGTTCCGCATGACCCGATACATGAGACTGATAGTAAATACAGTTCTTCTCGGGATCAATGCCGGCCGCGATATACAGCATCAGCAGATTGCGCGCACGTTTTCTGAGCTCCGCCGGATCCTGACGGATCGTAATGGAATGCAGATCCACCACACAGTAAAAAGTCAGGTAGTCATCCGCCAGCGCTACCCAGTTCTTCAATGCGCCCAGATAATTGCCGAGCGTCAGATTTCCGGTCGACTGCATACCGCTGAATAAAACCTTCTTATTGTCAAGCATTTATAGTTACCTCCAAATTGTGTTCTTTTGTTATATATCACTGCCTTCGGGTACGGAGCGGAGGGATCCCTGCTCCATGTTCGATGTTCCCTGTTCCATATTCTCTGTCCCGACCCCCCCGTATTCAGGCATCCCTTTCCTGCAGGTCCTCTGAGAGTCCCTCGAGATAGTGGCAGAGAAAATCGCCGCTGTGCCTCAGCGGAAAGACATGCTCAAGCTCCTCGTAACGGAAGGATTTCCTGCCGTTATTTTCCATTCTCCTCCAGAAGCGGTCCATCTCCTCAAAGGGCATATAATACATTTCATTTTTTGCGGTATAAAACAGTACAAAAAAAGGTATCCCGCCCTGTGCGGCAAAATCGCGCATGAACATGATCTGATGCTCATGGACATTCTGCAGGGGAAATGTTTCCGCCGCGCATTCCTTGGCGTCAAAGCATACCGGTATTCCCTGCACCGCGCCGATATAATCGACCGTGGACTTCTGATCAAAATAAGCCAGCGTGATCTGTCTTTTCTGATTCATTTCGATCGGCGTGATCGGAGTCGGCACCTTCTGGATCAGCGCAAGTCCCTGTCTGCGGTAAGCCTCATTCGTTCTGTTGATCATATCCTCCAGGGTCGAACCCCGGAGCCCGTGGCTTCCCCACGTTGCCATCTTCCGTCAGCCTCCAAAACAATTTCTGATCACCCGGATCTGATTCCCGAGGATTTCAACTATATCATAACGGATACTTCTGTTCCAGTATCCCTTTACAGTCAGATAATATTTGGATACGGCAAGTATCTTCTGCTGTTTCCGTCTGTCCACAGCCTCCGCCGGCATGCCGAATCCCGTCCCGCTACGGTATTTGACCTCTATAAAGCAAAGATATTCGCCCTCTTCGGCAATCAGGTCGATTTCGCCGAGCCTTGTCCTGTAATTGTGCTCCAGGATCCTGTAGCCTTTTGTTTCCAGCCAGGCGGCAGCAGCATTTTCATACTCCGCTCCCGTCTTTCTTTTATTCATAATGATTTATTAACGTTTGTCAGAAAAGATTTTCTGTGAATGTCAAGCGCGCCGTATTTCAGGATCGCATCCACATGCTCCTTTGTTCCGTATCCCTTGTGCTTTGCAAAGCCGTACTCCGGATGCAGCCTGTCATATTCGATCAGAAGATGATCCCTTGTCACCTTTGCAAGGATAGACGCCGCCGAAATCGAAGGGCATTTTGCGTCACCCCCGACCACAGCCCTCTGGGTCAGCGGGATCCCGGGAACTGTCCTGTTCCCGTCCACGAGCACCATGGAATCATCTCCGGCCGGAACGCCGTCCATCGCATCCATGGAGAAATCTCCGTTTTCCTCCGCCTGCTTCAGATTCTTTTGCCGCATCATTTCCATGCAGGCGTCAAATGCATCCTTCATCGCCTCCATCGTGGCATTCAGGATATTGATCTCATCGATCCTTGATGCGGAAGCCTGTCCGATCCCGTAAGCGACTGCCTTTTCCCTGATCTCTTCACAGATCAGCTCCCGCTTTTTTTCGCTCAGCTTTTTGGAATCGTTGAGATACAGGATCCCGGGATCAGCAGGAAGAATGCAGCACGCGGCAACAACAGGCCCGCATAAAGGTCCCCTGCCGGCCTCGTCTATCCCGAATACAAAACGGGCGGAACCGGCCAGTCCGGCCTCATAGCCGTACATATCCTCAAGTCTTTTCTTTTCCGCCTCCAGCTTTGCTGCCTTAGCCGCAAGTCTCTCTTCCTTCAGGCTCATTTTAATGATTTCTCCCTTATATTTCTCCCTTATGATAGTTTAGCCGATTCCGTCATAAAACAGGCAGTGCATTCGGGATTGTCTCCTCTCCCCGCTTTTTGCCTGATGTTTTGAATCCGAAAAGGATCATTCACGCACTCCGTATAGTACAAACCCTCGAGGACCGATCCGAATTCACTGTCGTCAGTGTAAGATGAATAAATCAATCGGGCCTCTGCAGACTGATGCGTCCGAGCTTGCCCGAACGAAATTCATCCAGCAGCATCTTCGCGCATCTTTCATAGTCGGGCTCCGCCTTCTTTTTGATGCATCCCCGCCTCACGGCGATCAGATCGAGAAGAGCAAGCGCCCGGCGGGATACGCCAAGGACCTCGGTATCCATCAGGTCAAGCTTCTCGTTGAATTCTTCCTCACTGATATCGAATCTTTCGAACAGATTCTTTCTGTAGTTTGCATATAGGAAGTCCAGAAGCTTCACGGACAGCTCCTCCGCCTGAATGACCTGGTCGTTGATCGCGCCGATCTCGGCCAGACATACTGCCGTCTCCTGATCCTCAAATTTCGGCCAGAGAACGCCGGGCGTATCCAGAAGCAGCAGTTCATTGCCAATATTGATCCACTGGTTTCCCTTTGTGACGCCGGGCTTATTTCCGGTCTTTGCGGATGCCTTCCCGAGCATGGAATTGATAAATGTGGATTTGCCTACGTTGGGGATCCCCAGGATCATGACCTTTAAAGCCCTGTCTCCGACGATCCCTCTTGCGCGTTCCTTCTCCCGTTTTTCTTTTGTAAGCTCAGCAGCCGCCTTCCTGACCCTGTCGATGCTGTCGCGGCTTCGGCTGTCCAGCGCGATTGCTGAGACCCCCTGTCCCGCAAACATTTCCTTCCAGGCTTCCGTTACATTTTCATCCGCCAGATCCGCTTTGTTCAGCAGTACAAGGCGCTTCTTACCGGCTGTCAGCCTTCTGATATCCGGATTCTCCGTCGCCGCGGGACATCTTGCATCGAGCAGCTCGATCACAAGATCCACAAGCTTCAGATCCGATT
>JAFUAE010000162.1 GCA_017460845.1 Lachnospiraceae bacterium | reverse complement strand
TTTCAATTTCCGGCCGGCTCTCTTTGTTCAGCCACCAGTTCTCCCCGACAGAAGCCAGAAGAGCTCCCGTCTCCAGCGCGATTTTCCTGTGGGCATCCGTCATGCGCTGCTGCATTTCAGGCTCGTCCTTTTTCGCCCAGGTCATATAGATCACCGGCGTGCTGCCGGCCTGCCGGATCCAGTCTGTCAGTGTCCTTACCGCCGAAAAGAACTTCTCCTCCGGTCCGAAGGGATGCGCGTGCTCCTGAAGGACCACATAATCGTAGTTTCCGTATAGTATGTTAAATCTCACATCCGGCTCTTCCACGTGCTGCGCCAGAAACCAGCCTCCGTGCGCCAGCATGGTGACCTCGCAGTCAAGGCCGTCCTCTTCGATGAACCTTCGCCGGACCATCACCGGCATGTCATTATAGTAGGTGTGACTGTTCCCGATGAACAGAATCCGAAGCTTTCTGCCCTCTGCCATGGTTGGTCCCTCCTTTGTTTCGAGGTTAGTTTTTCCTTTCCATTATAATGGCAGAAGCAGTTCTGAATTAATGAAGTTTTAATTTTCCAGATATTGACAATTAATTAACAAAGTTATAGGATATTCTCAACAAGATAAAAGGGAGTAGCAAAGCGGATCTGATCCGCAGCTTGAAACCGTCAGCCGGAACTGAAAGTTCCCGTATCAAGTGAGATTGCAAGACTTTTATCGCGACACATTCGCGGTAAAAGTCTTTTTTTATACCGCGGGGATTCAAAAGGAGGAAGACATGAAAAAACGCTTCAAAAAGATTTACGGACAGGGCGCATTGACAACGACAGAGATCTGGGTGGATCTCAAGACCGGTGTAAATTACCTCTTCCATACATCCGGTTACAGCGGCGGCCTTACGGTCCTGCTCGATGAACATGGAAAACCGGTAATCACGCCGAAGCACGAACTGGAAGAGTGAAAATATAACAGAATTCTAATGGGAGGTTAATGGTATGTATCTGATGACTGTTCTTATAATTGTAATGATGATTTATGCGACAGGCTTTGCATTCCGTCTCGGCTTTGGAATCCTTCGCGGGTTCTTCAGGGTATTCGGATTCCTGATCGCGGCAGGGCTGGTAATCCTTCTGGGCGGCTTTTTCCTTCTGCCGGTTATCGCCGCCGCCGTGCTGATCGCTCTGATCGCAGGAAGCAGAAGGGATGTTTAACTTTAGGATATAGACAGGGAGGATTGAGATGACCGGATACAATGTTTACAACAATTCATACAACGGATATGACAGGAATAAAGAGATCAGGGAGGCGATCGCTGCCGGGGAAAGGGCTCTTTCCAGTATGCGGGCGGCGCAGAACTCGCTGGACAGCGCAAGGGGCTGGGGCATTCTTGATATGTTCGGCGGGAACCTGATCACAGGACTGATCAAGCACTCCAAGGTCAGCGACGCATCCCGGTATGTGGATGCCGCAAGAAGGGATATGGCTTATTTCCAGAATGAGCTGCAGGACATCCGGGACCTGCAGGGACTGGACATCCGGATCGGCGATTTCCTCACCTTCGCGGATTTCTTCTGGGACGGGTTCCTTGCGGATATCCTTGTCCAGTCGAAAATCAATGACGCGAGAAAGAAAATCGCGGACGCGATAAATCGCACGGAATCGGTAGTAAGTAAGCTGAGAAACAGCTTATAATATCCGGTAGAAAGCATGCGTTCCGAAAGGAAGACAGATCTGATGAATGAACAGCACAAAAAGCAGGTAACGGTTACTGTTATTATCGGCGTCCTGTTTACGCTGATGTTTGCCGCTCTGGCAGCGATGTATATTTTTGTAAAGGAGTTCCCTGTGTTGATCCGTATCGGCTACGGGGGACTTATGATCGCGATGGCGGTCGGGATGATCCATATAATGAAGGCAAGGATCGCTGAGATCCGGAAAGGGGAAAATGATGATCTTAGTAACTACTGAAACCATAACCGGGAAAGAACTGGAGATGCTGGGCATGGTGAAAGGAAGCACGATCCAGACCGTAAACGTCGCAAGGGATATCGGCGCAAGCCTGAAGACCCTGGTCGGCGGAGAGCTTACCAAATACAATGAGATGATGAACGATGCCCGGGCGCTTGCCACCAAGAGAATGGTCGAAGAGGCCGAGCAGCTCGGAGCCGACGCCATTGTCTGCATCCGTTATGCATCTGCTGCCGTCATGCAGAGCGCGGCGGAGATCATGGCCTATGGAACAGCGGTCAAATTCAGATAACTCCGGCAGCAGATAATATCCGGCGGCTGCAGCTTCTGTTGTAAATACAGATGCTGCGGCCGCCTTTCTTATTGCTTCCCCTGATATCTGTTCCTGTCAGGCTGTTCTGCTGCCCTTTTACTTTCTGCCCTGCACATAGGCCTCGATTGCGCGGTGGGCAAATTCTCCCGTGCCCTCTCCGCCTGCCTTATCGATGTTCTCATTCATCGATCCGCCGCCGGCATATGCCTTTCCAAGGCCAGACAGGATCTGATCCGAGCAGGTATACATGTTCTCTGTAATAAAGTCCTGCAGCTTCTTAACCAGCTGCTGTGCCTTTTCTCCCGCAGGATCCTGATCCCTGATCTGTCCCATCTCGGTAAAGATCGCCATCATCCGGTCAGCGAGATTCCGGTTGTCTTCGACAGTCCTTCCTGCGGATTTCTGCTCATACTCCTTCCATTCCGGAGTGCTGCCCCAGGACTCTTTGGCCTGTCTGGCATACTCATCAAGTTTTTTCGTATCGAATGCGTCAAAGTTCATGTGCTTAACTCCTCTCAGTTGTATTCCACGGGCAAGATCAATCAGATTCTCGATGTGCTCCTTTTTCATCTTCAGAAGTTCAATCTGCTGTTCCAGCGCCTTGTTCCGGTCAAAAACCGGGCTGTCGATGATCTTCCGGATGTCCTTCAGCGGAAAATCCAGTTCGCGGAAAAGCAGAACCTGCTGCAGTCTTTCCAGTGCCGCATCGTCATACAGCCTGTACCCCGATTCTGTCTTCTGCGAAGCCGGAAGAAGTCCCATCCGGTCGTAAATGTGGAGAGCGCGTATACTCACTCCCGTCAGTTCTGAAACCTCATGTACTATCATCATAATCGGATCTCTCCCTTCGCCGTGTTAAGCATACTGTAAACTATGACGCAAGGTCAGAGTCAACTGCTTTTCCTGATTTTTTTTCTATTTTATTTTTGAGTCCCTTTTGGGGATTGACTCGTCGTCCGGTTTTCAACTGCGCGTTGAATGACAGCAATCCCATTCCGCATTAAACTGTTTCACAGATCAATCAAGATGTGACTTACAGACAGGAGGTGAAATCCATGCAATATACATCCGCACAGGCCGCAAAATTACTGCGCAGGCTCGGTGAAGAGCATCAGCTTCTTCTTAACGATGAAATGAATACGTGCGTTTTCCTGGCGGCAACCGGTGAAGATGTCGATAGTTTAAGACCCGGTTACGACTATACCGCGACTCAGCAGGAGCTTGCCGCTCTGGAGGCTAAAATACGGAAGGTCAGACACGCGATTAATGTCTTCAACTCTACGACCACGATTGACGGCATGACTATTGATGAAATCCTGATATATCTTCCCCAGCTTCGTGACCGCAAGCATAAGCTCGCCGGCATGATTGACCGTATGCCCAAGCAGCGCGCCCGCAGTTCTGTCCTGTCGAGGTATTCCGGCCAGACCCCAATCATTGATTATGAGTACGCGAATTACGATATCCAGCAGGCACAGGCCGAATACAAAGCTGTTTCTGACGAGATAGCCCTCCTGCAGACCAGGCTG
>JAFUAE010000161.1 GCA_017460845.1 Lachnospiraceae bacterium | reverse complement strand
GATAAAGTGAGAACCATGGATGCAAAGGCCTGGCTAGTGAAACTCCAGCAGGAGGATCACAGGGGTTATTCATCCATTCAGACGATTCGCGGTGTCTTATGTGTTTTGTCAATAAGAATTCCTCAAAATCGGAAGGAAAATTCCCCACTTTCGGATTGGGAATTCCCCATTATCCGAAAGAGACATAATCGCGATAGTTCCTGGGCTCTGCCCAGACCCGCCCCTCGTCGGGGAGGCAGGAAAGCAGCATGGGCTGCTTTCGCCAAACAGGGTTATCCGTGTCGCTTGTGTCAAGGGCTGCCCGGACGCTTCGCGTCCAGCGTACTGTCCCTTGACACCGCTCCCGCTCCCGGCTGACGCGCCGTCTGTTTCATAAGTGCGTGTTCCATGCGATAGCTGTGGCCTTCAAAAAGTATCAGATGGCCGTGGTGAACTAGTCGGTCGATCATTGCCGCCGCCATCTGATCGTCCGTAAAGATGCTTCCCCATTTGGAGAACTCCAGGTTGGTGGTCAGAAGCAGGCTCTTGCTCTCGTAGCTGTCGGATATCACCCGGAACAGGAGCTGGGACCCATCCCGGTCGACTGGGACATAACCCCATTCATCGAGGATCAGTAGGTCAAGGCCGTTGAGTTCGTTGCGGAGACGCTCTAAAGTGCCGTTTTTCCGCGCTTCTGCAAGCTTTAGCACAAGCTCTGTTACAGTATAGAAGCGCACCTTGTAACCTCTCATGCATGCACTGACACCGGCGGCGATCGCCATGTGGGTCTTCCCGATGCCGACAGGCCCGTAAAGCACGAGGTTGTTCTTTTCTTCTATGAAGCGGACATCCTCCAGCTCTTCCCGGCACAGTGCCGGCGGAAGCTTTACACATCGGTATTCGTAGCCCTCGAAGGTCTTATAGGTAGGGAAGCGCGCCCTCTTGACCAGGCGGTCACGTTTATTCTCCTCCCGGCGGTTAACTTCCTGCCGGAGGGCGACTGCGAGGTACTCGATCTGTTTTGGCGTTCCGTCCTGTCGGATCAGATCCGGGATGGCGGAAGTCAGGAACAGGGACTTGCAGCAGGCCAGGATGCTTTCTTCCAGTTCGGTACGGACAGCGGACGTGATCATGATGCCATCGCCTCCTTCCCGTTGTCCTTTGCGGGCAGGAATGTCTGGTCATAGATTGCCAGCGACGGCCCGGGCTCCGGCGGCGTATCAATGCCATAGCCGGTGATACGGGCAGCAAGGACTGCGGCATCGGACTTATTCACGCCGCCTGCCTTGATGGCCAGCTCAAGAGCTCCGATAGCTGCGTCATAGCCATACTCTTTCGTCAGGTCACTGAGCAGGCGGACACAGGACTTGCGCTCTACGCGCGGCTGACTGTCGATGTACTCGCGAATCAGCTCCGGTGCATCCTTCCGGAAGCCACTGTTGTCCCAGGCACCGATGTTCTTCGAGAGCATCTCCAAGGATGTGCTGTAGTCGCTGATGTCTGTCCGACTGTCGCCATACTGGCGCATGTGGCGGACGAGCAGATCCCCGTTTGGTTCCAGAATGTCAATGTAGTGGGCACGGATACCGACCATGACTTTTTTGTTATGATTCTCCGGCTTGGTTGAGTAGAAGTGTTTGCCGTCCAGACAGATCTTTCCATAGCCATCCGCTTTGTAGGTATCATAACGGCAGACATTGAACGACTTCGCAGGAAGATGCAGGAAATGCTTCCGATCCTCCTCAAAAAGCTCGGAGATCACAGTACCTTTCTTATAGTGAGCTTCAGCAGCCTTCTTCTCATGCTTGCTAAGAAGCGTACGGTTGTATTCCTCTATGTCATGGTACGTTGGCACCGGGACAAACAGGTTCCGCCTGGTCGTCCCCACCTTGTTTTCAACGTTCCCCTTCTCATATCCCGCATACGGATTGCAGAAGCGGATCTGAAAGCCATAGTGGGCGCGGAAGCGGGAAAAGAGTTCGGTTTCGTGGATCTTATCCATGACCCTGCGGCCAACGCCGGTTGCGTTATCGAAAACAAGAAGCTTCGGCACACCGCCGATGTAGTTGAAGATATCCTTTAGGCCCTGGCAGACACACTCGGCTGTCTCGCCACGGAACACCTGACTGTAGCCATCATTGCTGTAAGGGAATGATACTGTAAGGTACTTGCGTCGTACGCATTCGGTATCTTCATTGAAGTCAGCCTCGCCGAAGTCGACTTGGGCGCAGCCGGGTTCCCAGACGAGTTCCTGAGTGCCCTTTGTCTGGATGTCCCTACGGATCTTCTGGACGAACTTCTGGACAGAATCGTAACTTCCGGTGAAGCCACACTCATCCGTCAGCCGTTCGTGGATCCTCTTGGCGGTGTGGCGCTGTTTGGACCAGTGCTGCCGGTCTTCCTCAAGCCACTCTGTGATTTTGTCAATGTACGGCGTGACGATGGACTCTCTGGTCTTCGCCACGGGCGGCTCCGGTGAGAAGTCGTCCTTCTCGAGGTATTTGCGGATCGTTTTTCGATCCGTTCCTGTGAGGGATGAGATTTTTGAAATTCCGTATCCCATCCGGCTCAGATCTCTGATATCATTGATCTGGGACATAGTCAGCATCTTCCTTTCCTCCTTTGTCTTTGGTCGTGCTTAGACAAAGGATAAATGATTGGTTGGTTTGCTACAACATGTCCCTTTCTGATTTCGGGGAATTCCCCTTCCGATTCTGGGGAATTTTGTTTCCGATTTCAGGTATTTTTATTATACGCTACACACTCTTATCTACATAAATCTATATAACTACACCAAAATCTATGCGAAAATGGTGTAGTAAATGGTGTAGTAGATAATAAAAAATCAACCTGACTTTCTCGCTTTCTTCTGCTCCTGCAATACCTTAAAATCAATGATCTCTGCCATCTGCTTTGCCGCATGGTCATAGGTCTCATGGG
>JAFUAE010000160.1 GCA_017460845.1 Lachnospiraceae bacterium | reverse complement strand
TGCATCATGTTTTTCAGCAGTCGCACCTGTCATCGGCTGGAACCAGTGCGTGAAATGCGTGGCGCCCTTTCCCACTGCCCAGTTCTTCATGGCTTCCGCTACCACATCCGCAAGAGGACGTTCCATCGGCATGCCCTCATTACGCACCATCATCAGCTTTTTGAAGGACTCGCCGTCGAGCAGTTGCTCCATGACCTTCTCATTGAAAACCATGCTTCCAAACTCTTCAATATACATTCTCTCGTCTCCTTATAGTTCCGGACCGCTTCCGGATATCCTCCGACCATGCTCCTGCAGGCACTTCGTGATCGTGTTAAGTACTCTTTTTTTATCTGCTGACCAGAGCGGCATGAGCAGCAGCCGCTTCGGCGGATCGCCGGTCAGCCTGTGCACCGCCGTCCGGGCCGGCAGCATTGATATCAGTTCAGTAATTAATTCTGCATAATTCTGTATATTATAACATGGGAGTGCTGTCCCGTCATTAAGAAACAGCGTTCCCGGATCCCCGCCTTCTGCAAATGTCAAAGCCTGTTTGGCATAATTTTCCGGCAGAAGCCCTGCGAGGCGGGTGTCCTTCAGCACATGCAGAAGCTGCAGCTTTATTCCGTCAATATGCGGATTCCGGTTCTCCGTCTTTTCGATCAATATTTCACCGGCCGGCCTGCAGACAAGGTCAGACAGATAACGCACCGTCTGCTTCGTTCTTTCCGCATCTTCTCCGGGCAGGCCGATAATTACGTGCACCACCACAGCCAGTCCTGCTGCCTTGAGTCTTTGAAATGCCTCCTCAAAGACGGGCAGGGAATAGCCCCGGTTGATATAGGCCGCCGTGTCCTCATGGATCGTCTGCAGACCAAGCTCTACATAGACCGGCTTGATTCTGTTCAGCTCCGACAGGGCATCCAGCATTTCAGGCTCAATGGAATCAGGCCTGGTCGCAATAGACAGTGCCAGGATCTCCGGCTGTGCGGCAGCTTCCCTGAAGCAGGAAATCAGATGCTCCTGATCTCCGTAGGTCTCGGTAAAGGACTGGAAATATGCCATGTAACCGGCAAAATTCCGGCTGAGCTTGCGGCTTACGCGCTGCTTTGCCCTTTCGATCTGCGTCCGGATATCAAGACTCACATCCTCGGCAAAATCTCCCGAGCCCCCGGCGCTGCAGAAAATGCAGCCGCCCGTACCGCAGGTGCCGTCACAATTGGGACAGGTCTTTGACGCGGACAGCGCCAGACGGTAGACCTTGCCGCCGAAGCGTTCCTTCATCTGATCGTCAAAGCTGTAATAAGGTTTTACTGTCATTTCAGTCTCACCGGCTCCGCCGACATTTCCCATGCCTCGATCAGATTGTCATCCGCATCATAGCAGAGCTTGAGCGAAAACGGTTCCTTTCTCTCCTTCAGGAGATATTCGATCATATAACGATCCCCCTCCCAAAGCTCCAGTCCCATAACCTCCTGCTTCGGCACCCAGCGGAATACGCCTTCGTCACAGGCAGGGACCGGCATTTCAGGCATTTCCGGAGCTTCCGGCATTGCAGCGCCGGAAGTCTCAAAGCTTGTGCTCGTATA
Organism: Lachnospiraceae bacterium; assembly: GCA_017460845.1. GTDB lineage: Bacteria > Bacillota > Clostridia > Lachnospirales > Lachnospiraceae > Avilachnospira. The sequence continues at coordinate 2,664 of JAFUAE010000160.1, read as the reverse complement.
GACAAAGATATATTCCGGATCCTTATTGTCATAAATAAAGGTCAGGATCCCCCGGAATAAAGAGCCCGTCAGCCGGAAACCGGTCTCTTCGCGCACCTCCCGGATCAGGCATTCCTCAGGGGATTCTCCCCGCTCAAATTTGCCTCCGACGCCGATCCATTTTCCCTGATTGACGTCATGCTCCTTCTTGATCCTGTGCAGCATCAGCCAGCATCCGTTTCTCTCCAGATGGCAGAGCGTAGTCAGTTTTGGTCCCTGCATGTAGGTTCCTCTCCTTCACTCCCTCAATGAGGATGTTATATGATAAATAATACTGATTTAACGATTCTTCATTGCTTTCAGTATACCTATTTTCACTCTCTTATTTAAGATATTTTTTCGATATCGTAAAGTCAAATTCATTCTTTTTTTGATGCATTGTGATACAATCCGTCCGCATGATGATCGATGCTTTTACCTCCGGCACCGCATCATAAACTTCATGCCAACTTCGTTGGCACTACGTATACATGAAAGTAACTGATTACGGAGAACATGGAAAATGCATAGAGGAAACGCCTCCATAGATTATACAGACGATACGGACCGCAGGGCCTATTCGCGTGCTCCGCGCCGCAGGGACGGACATTTGAACCGCGCCGAGATCGACCATATCAGCCGCAACCTTGAAGAGAGCCTGGCCGGCCTTGACAGCTCCGGACGGCATGATCATCGCCATGCCGATGAATATGATGGTGATTATGATGACGGATATACTGAAAAGCCTGATGACAGATACGGCGAAGAAGACGACGAAGAATACTTCGTGGAAGAGGACGAAGAATACGACGAAGATGAGAACGATTTTGACGGAGAGCCGCCGAAGAAGCATCATTTCTTCCGGAAGCTGTTCCTGCTGGCCCTGCTCTTAACTGCCGGCGTTTTCATTTACAGCTTCTTCTTCCGTGGATCCGGCTACTATACCGTCGCGGTGTTCGGCGTGGATTCGAGAAGCGGCAATCTTGGGAAGGAAACGCTCGCAGATGTCAATATTCTTGCGCGGATCGATAAAAAGAGCGGGGAAATCAAGCTGGTATCTCTCTATCGTGATACTTATTCCTGCATCAATGCAGACGGGAAATATCACAAGCTCAACGAGGCTTATTTCCGCGGAGGCCCGGAGCAGGCGATCTGGGCTGTGGAACATAACACGGACGTGCATGTAGACGATTACGCGGCATTTAACTGGAAGGCCGTCATTGATACGATCAATCTGCTCGGCGGAGTGGATCTTGAAATTACAGACGCCGAATTCCGCTATATCAACGCCTTTATTACGGAGACAGTCAACTCTACGGGCGTCGGTTCCGTGCAGCTTGAGCACGCCGGCATGAATCATCTGGACGGCGTACAGGCAGTCGCCTATGCCCGTCTCCGCCTGATGGACACGGACTATCAGCGGACCGCCCGGCAGCGGAAGGTGATCGGTCTGGCCCTTGAAAAAGCCAAGTCCTCCAATCCCGCCGTCCTCGCAAAGATCGCAGCAGCCGTCTTCCCGGAGATCTCGACCAGTGTGACGCCTGATGACCTCGTGCCTTTTATCGGCATGATCGGCCGCCTTCATATCAGCGAGACAGCCGGATTTCCTTTTGACAAACAGGGAGCGGATGTCGGAAAGCTCGACTGTGTGATCCCGGTCACGCTCGAGAGCAATGCCGTGAAGCTGCATGCCTTCCTATATCCGGAGGAGCCTTATACGCCGAGCGCAGGACTCGTCAGTATCAGCAATCAGATCATTTCGGATACCGGACTGAGATAAAATGCTTATCTTTTTGTTCTGCATCGCTGAATAAATTCTCCGGGAAGCACAAAAGGGCTCTTGAAATTCCGCAGGAATTCCTCATAATAGCTGGTGGATAAGTGTCACAAAGAATTACATGAGGCAGACAGACATGAACCGGATCGATTCTATTACAGCAGCATATGCAGGCCACGGTTTTGAACGCATCAAGGCGCCGGGAGTCCGGGATTCCGCGGTTATGATCCCCCTGATAGAGGATGCGGACGGAGTTGTTTCCGTTCTCTTTGAGATCCGCAGCCCGAAGATCATACAGGGCGGAGAGGTCTGTTTCCCAGGCGGCAGAGTAGAGGCGGACGAATCTCCTGCTGACACTGCAGTGCGCGAAGCGGTTGAAGAACTGTGCATTGAAGAAGAACAGGCAGAAATTATCGCCCCGATGTTCACCATGAACGGAGTCGGGGATTCCTTTATCTATTCTTATCTGGCTGTGATCAGGGATTATAACGGAGGATTTTCCGAAGATGAAGTCGGCTCGGTCTTCCTGCTGCCCCTGGAGGAGCTGCTGGCAATGCAGCCGAGGATCAGTTCTGCAAAGTATATTGCAGATCTTCCTGAGGATTTTCCTTTTGAACTGATCCCCGGCGGCAGGAATTATCCATGGCGGAGCCGGCCAAAGAATTATTATTTCTATGAAACGAAGTACGGGGTGATCTGGGGTATGACCGCAGAGATCCTGTACAATTTCCTGGAGAATGTCAGGCAGATCGCCGATTAGCGCACCTTGGCCTTCTCAAATCCGACGATGAATCCGCCCTTTTCCGCATAATAGCTGCAGAGCACGGTAGTGCGGTGGATATCGATCATCACATCCCCGAACTTTTCCC
>JAFUAE010000159.1 GCA_017460845.1 Lachnospiraceae bacterium | reverse complement strand
TTTCAGATCCTGCAGAAGTTATCCAGTATCTTCAGCCCGATCTTTCCGCTTTTTTCCGGATGGAACTGGGTGCCGTAAACATTTCCCTTTTCCACGGCAGCCGTAAGCGCCGCACTGTACTCCGTTACCGCCGTCGTATCGTTTTCACAGCCGAATGCAGCATAGGAGTGCACAAAATATACAAAATCGCCTTCCCGAATACCATCGAAAAGCCTGCTCTCCTTTTTAAACTGCAGCGCATTCCACCCGATCTGCGGGATCTTGAGCGCCGGATCTATCACTTCGGAAATGGAGCGGACCTCTCCGGGCACGAGCCCGAGTCCGTCAAACTCTCCGAATTCATAATCCTTATCAAAAAGCATCTGCATGCCGACGCAGATCCCTAAGAGCGGCTTGCCCGAAGCGGCCTCCTTCAGCACCGCCCGGTCCATGCCGCATTCCCTGAGCTTCGCCGCCGCATCGCCGAACGCCCCGACGCCGGGGAGAATGATGTGATCCGCCTCGTGCAGTATTTTTTCATCACTGGTCACAACCGCTTCCCTGCCGATGGCTGCAAAAGAGCTTTTCAGCGAAAACAGGTTGCCGACACCGTAATCAATAATCGCAATCATAATCTGTCTGTCTCCATCCATTCAGGCCGCCCCTATCATGGCCGGTGCAGCCCGATCTGTCCCCAATTCTTACAGTACGCCCTTGCTGGACGGGATCTCATCCGCGTATGCGCTGTCAATGCGGACCGCCGCACGCAGCGACCTTGCCGCCGACTTAAACGCGCCCTCGATGATGTGGTGTGTATTTTTACCGTCCAGCTGCTTGAGATGCAGGCAGACACCTGAGCATCTTGTGAATGCGGTCCAGAATTCCTCTACCAGCTCGGTGTCGAAGGTCCCGACCTTCCTCCGCTTCAGCTCCAGGTCGAAGTTCAGGCAGGCTCTGCCCGAAATGTCAACGGCCGTGAGGATCAGCGCCTCATCCATCGGCAGGATCATATTGCCATAGCGTGTGATCCCCTTCTTGTCGCCGAGCGCTTCCGCAAAAGCCTGTCCGAGACAGATGCCGATGTCCTCCACGGAATGATGGTCATCCACATAGGTATCGCCGGTACACTTCACCTCAAGGTCAAAGCGCCCGTGTACGGCAAACAGGGTCAGCATATGGTCCAGGAAGCCGACGCCCGTATCGATGACAGCCTGCCCGCTTCCGTCCAGGTCCAGCTTCAGGAAGATATCGGTCTCTGCCGTTTTCCTTCTGATTTCCGCTTTTCTCATGCTTCCTCCTCCGCAAAGATCTCTCTGATTTTCTCAAGAAGCACATCCATCTGCTCCTTCGTTCCGATCGTGATCCTGTTGTAATCCGAAATTCTTTCTTTCTCAAAATGGCGGATCAGGACCCCCTTTGCCTTCAGCCTCCGGTAAAGCTCGCCGCCTCCGATCCTGTCCGTCCTTGCAAAAATGAAATTCGCCTTCGAATTAAGGATCTCAAAGCCAAGCTCCTTCAGCGCCGCTTCCGTATAACTGCGGGTCTCCCTGATCTTCAGGCAGTTTGCATCCGTATAGATCTGGTTCTTCAGCACGCCGAGCCCGACCGCCATTGTCATGTTGTTGATGTTATAAGGATTGAAGGAATTGCGTACCGTATTGAGATCGCGGATCAGCTCCCTGCTGCCGATTGCAAACCCGAGTCTGGCGCCGGCCATGGATCTGGATTTGGAGAAGGTCTGCACCACCAGCAGATTATCATATTTTTTGGTCAGCGGAATACAGCTTGTCCCGCCGAAATCCACATAGGCCTCGTCCACGATCACCACATCATCCGGATGTGCCTTCACCAGTGCATCGATCTCATACAGAGAAAGCGCGATGCCGGTAGGCGCATTGGGATTTGCAATGACGATAGTCATGCCCGTGCCGCTGTAATCTGCCGTATCGATCGTAAAGTCCTCCTTCAGAGGGATCTCCGTATACGGAATGCCGAGCGCGCCGGCAAATACCGGATAGCAGCCATAGGTAATATCCGGGAATACCAGCGGATGTTCCTGATCCGCAAATGCCTTAAATGCGAAATACAGTGCTTCATCAGAGCCGTTCGCCGCAAGCACCTGGTCGGTATCCACACGGGAAAGCTTCGCAAATTCCCTCCTCAGCTCCACACATTCCGGATCCGGATAAAGATTCAGTGCGCGCAGGTGCTCTTCCGCATACTGCATCGCGGCCTTTGACGGCGGAAACGGCGATTCGTTGGTATTCAGTTTGACATATTTCATATCCTGCGGCTGTTCGCCCGGCACATAGGGCTTCAGCGCGGAAAGAGATTTTGAAAAATATCTGCTCATCTTGGTGCCTTTCTATTTTCAGTACGGATCATGGCGCTTTTTGCGTGTCCCGTCAGACCCTCCTTCCGTGCAAACAGAGCGATGTCTCCTGCCGCACGGTCCAGGGCATCCGCGGAATAATACATATACTGCATCTTCTTTACAAAATCGTCTACGGACAGGGGACTGAAGAAGCGCGCCGTTCCGCTGGTCGGAAGCGTGTGATTGGCACCGGCGTAATAGTCGCCGACCGCCTCCGGACAGTTCCTGCCGAGGAAAACCGAGCCTGCATTCCGGATCTTATCCAGATAATCAAAGGGGTTCTCCACACACAGTTCAAAATGCTCCGGCGCGATCTCATTGGCAATGTCGATAGCCGTGAGCAGATCGTCAGCTACCACGATCTTGCCATTGTCGTCAATGGAGGCTCTTGCGATCTCATAACGCTCGAGCTGCGGGAGCTGCCGCTCGATTTCATCCCTGACCGCCTCTGCAAGCTCCATGGAATCCGTGATCAGCACTGCGGAAGCGTTTTTATCATGCTCCGCCTGTGAAAGCATGTCGGCCGCCATGAAGCGCGGATCCGTCCCGCCGTCCGCGACCGCAAGGATCTCGCTGGGACCTGCGATCATATCGATGGAGACCTTTCCGAAAAGCTGTTTCTTGGCTTCCGCAACGAAAGCCGAGCCCGGTCCGACGATCTTATCCACCTTTGGAATGGATTCGGTGCCGAATGCCAGCGCCGCAATGGCCTGTGCCCCTCCGACCTTGAAAATGCAGTCGACGCCCGCTGTCTTTGCAGCAGCTAAAATATAAGGGTTGATCTTTCCTTCCCGATTGGGCGAGGAGACCATCACGATTTCCCTGCAGCCGGCGATTTTGGCCGGGATCACATCCATCAGGACCGTCGAAGAAAGAGGCGCGCTTCCGCCGGGTACATAAACGCCGACCTTTTCGATCGGCAGGATCTTCTGCCCGATCACCACGCCATCCTGCTCATTCAGCACAAAGCCGTTTCTCAGCTGGCATTTGTGAAACGCGCGGATATTGGCCGCGGAGCGTTCCAGTACCTCCAGAAACTCCGGTTCCACAAGCGACATCGCCTCTTCCAGCTCAGCCTCCGTGACCCGGAGGCTCTCAAGCTTAACGCCGTCAAATTTCTCGTTATATTTCAGGATCGCCGCATCTCTGCCCGTCCTGACCGTCTCGATGATCTCCGCAACCGTGCCTGCAACATTTTCCAGCGCATCATTTCGTGAAAACAGTTCACGATTGCTGATTTCTCCGTATTTTAATATCTTTATCATGATTTCCGTCCCCGCTCTGCCTTCAGGCCTTCTGTCCCTCGAGATAAGCCCCGATGTCATCCCGGATCGCATTGATCCGTTCCTTTTTGAACTCGTAGGATGCCTTGTTGGCGATCAGTCTGGCACTGATATCGACGATCTTTGCATTGACCGATAAATTATTTTCCTTCAGTGTCGTCCCGGTCTCCACGATGTCCACGATCACGTCGGACAGCCCCAGGAGCGGCGCCAGTTCAATGGAACCGTTCAAATGAATAATATCAATGTCCCTGCCGATGGAAGCATAATAGTTTCTTGCAATATTTTCAAATTTGGTCGCAACCTTCAGCGTACGGTCAGGCTGGTCCCTGTATCCGTTTTCGGCCGCCTCGGCCATCATGCATTTACCCATGCCGAGATCGAGAAGCTCATAGACCTCCGGCTCGTATTCAAGCAGGATATCCTTGCCCGCAACGCCGATATCCGCCGCGCCTCTTTCCACATAGATCGCCACGTCCGACGGCTTTACCCAGAAATAGCAGATCCCCTTTTCCGGGTTCTCAAACAGGAGCTTGCGGTTCTTCTCATGGATCGCAGGACACTCATAGCCTGATTTCTCAAATATATCGTATACCTTTTCTCCGAGTCTGCCCTTGGGCAGTGCAATGTTAAGCATCTTCCCGCTCCTTTTCTGCTGTCTGCTGCCAGCGGCCGGTATCCAGCTCAAAACGCTCAAGCAGGTCCATATAGACCGCAAATCCGACTGCCCTTGCCTTCCTGCCCATCTTGGCCATCAGTTTATCATACTGTCCGCCTGAAAGCACGCCGGAAGGAATACCCCGGACATAGCCCTTGAAGACGATACCGTTATAATAGCTCATGTCATTGACTACGGAAAAATCGACCACCATACGGTCTGCAAATCCTTCCCCCGCAAGCACCTTTGCCGCCTGCTCAAGCTCCGAGACTGCCTTTTCGCCGCATCCGGCCGCTTTCAGGGCGCTGATCGATTCCTCCGCCGGCCCGCTGATGGACAGAACAGTCCTGACCTTTTGGAGCGTTTCTCCGGAAATGCCTCTTGCCGCAAGCATGGCGCCGAGCTCATGCAGGTTTTTTTCTCCGATATATTTAAGTGCCTGTTTCCTGTCCTCAGATGAAAGACCGCACTCCTCAAACAGTTCGGAAAGCACGGCCTGATGAGATACCGTCAGGACGCTTTCCGGAGAGATCACATCAAGACTCTTTGCCGCCAGCAGGAGCACCTCCGCGACATCCTCCGTATGAAGATCTCCGATGCATTCGATTCCCGCCTGCATGATTTCCTTAAAGCCGTGAGAGCTTCTCGATACGCGGTAGACATTTTCATCATAATAGACCTTGCTGACACTGCCCGGTGTATCGGTACTGCCGCGGACGATGGAAAGCGTGACATCCGGCTTCAGCGCCATCAGCCTGCCGTTGGTATCCGTAAAGCTGATAATGTTGTCGGATACCAGGAAATCCCGGTTTGCAGCATAAAAATCATATTCCTCAAATTTGCTCATTTTATAGCGTACATACCCGCTTTTCTGATACAGCGCCCTGAGCATAAATGTGATCTTTTCTTCATTTTTCAATACTGATTCATCTATATACATCTCTTCACCGATCCATTCCGGATTATTGCTTTCATGTATGCGTAATGCCATCGAAGCAGACATGAAGTTTACTGTCGTTTCATGCAGATCGATCCGTTTCGCTGCGTAGACTCCCTAATCATACATCCCCTCGGGGATTTGAGCAAATAGTTCCTTTAGTTTTCTGTGATATCATGTTAGCACATTATCATGCTAAAGTATACGAATGTCAAGCAGTTTTTTCTATGTATATATGTGGAGATTCCTTAATGATTGTGTTACAATGCGGATTTAGATTCGCCCTGCATGCAGGGCTTAAGATGAGGAATTTTATGACAGAAACACGCTCCACTTTCTATACAAAGAAACGAGATCCCGGGGCCGCATGGACCCCCGCCAGGGGTTTTCGTGATGCGATCCCGATCTTTCTCGGCTACTTCGCCGTTGCTTTTTCCCTTGGTATCGTTGCCGGCAATGCCGGTTTCAATGCCTTTCAGGGCTTTATTTTAAGTCTGACAAATCTTTCTTCTTCAGGACAGTATGCCGGGCTGCTGCTTTATTCGGAAAATGCAGGCTACATCGAACTGGCTCTTATGGTACTGGTCGCCAATGCCCGCTATCTTCTGATGAGCTTTGCCATCAGCCAGAAGATCTCACCTGCAGACGGGATCGGCAGGCGTCTTGTCTATGCCTTCGGTCTGACTGATGAGCTCTTCGGACTCGGCATCATGACGCCCGGATATTTACGTTTTCCCTACATGCTGGCCGCGCTATGTACGGCAGCACCCGGATGGGCACTCGGCACTGCCTTCGGCGTCATCGTCGGAGATATTCTTCCCGATATTTTTTCGGAAGCGATGAATGTTGCGATCTTCGGCATGTTCCTTGCAATTGTGATTCCGCCCGGAAAGAAAAACCGCCTGATCCTTGCCGCCGTTGTCAGCAGCTTTGCCGTCAGTCTGATCTGCAGTTACGCTCCCGTGATTTCCGGATTTTCCTCCGGTACCAGGGTGCTGATCCTGACACTGATCATCGCCTCATTCTTTGCATTTTTCTTTCCTGTGAAAAACGCACCGCAGTCACAGAAGGACTCCGGGTCTGAAGACCGGAAGGAGGACACCGCACAATGAAACAGAATATTTATCTTTACATCCTTGTTATGTTTGCGGTTACCTATGCGATCCGTGTACTTCCCATTACACTGCTGCGCAAACCGATCACGAACCGCTTCATCCGCTCTTTTCTTTATTATGTTCCTTACATCACACTTTCGCTGATGACATTTCCGGCGATCGTACAGGCTACCTCAGAACCTCTTTACGGCCTTCTGGCCTTTATTGCAGGCGTTTTGCTGGCCTGGTTCAGCGGCAATCTCTTCTTGGTGGAGCTCGGCTGCTGCCTGGTGGTGTTGATTTTAAACATCCTATTTTGATAAATAATCAACAGTATCAAGAATAATTGTCTATTCTTTGTTGATATTTAATAAATTTTAAGATCATTTATCAACTCCCTTGTTGCGTTTTGCACATTGAATTTGCTTTATCTTGTGATATTATAAATTCGATTCCAAAACATTTTTGAAGGGAGATGTTTGTTATGTTAAGCTTCATCATTTGTGCTGCGATCATCCTCTGCGGCTACCTGTTTTACGGCAAGATCGTGGACAGCGCGTTTGCTCCCGATGACCGCGAAACTCCCGCTGTGGCTATTAATGATGGGATCGATTTTGTTGTAATGCCTCAGTGGAAGCTCTTTCTCGTTCAGCTGCTGAACATTGCCGGTCTCGGCCCGATCTTCGGTGCGATCACCGGTGCGATCTGGGGTCCTGTCGTCATGCTGTGGATCACCTTCGGTACAGTTTTTGCCGGTGCTGTCCATGACTATTTCGCAGGAATGCTTTCAGAGCGTAACAACGGTGCTTCGATCTCCGAGGTCACGGGAATCTATCTCGGCGATACCATGAAGACTGTCATGCGTGTCTTCTCCGTGATCCTTCTGATCATGGTCGGTACTGTTTTCGCAGTCGGTCCTGCCGGTCTGCTCAAGACGCTCTGCCTCAACAGCGGTGTCTCTGAGACCAGCCTTCTGACAAATTCCACGTTCTGGCTTGCGCTGATCATCACATACTATTTCATTGCGACCTTCGTCTCCATCGACAAGATCATCGGCAAGATCTATCCGGTCTTCGGTATCTGCCTGATCGTCATGGCTGTCGGCGTTGCATTCGGTACTCTGACCAGCGGTCAGCCGATGATGGAGATCGCAAGCAATTTTGCGAATCTGCACCCGAAGGGAAAAGCCATCTGGTCCTATATGTTCATCACTGTTGCATGCGGAGCCGTTTCCGGATTCCATGCGACCCAGTCCCCGCTGATGGCCCGCTGCATGAAGAGTGAGCGCCAGGGACGTTTTGTATTCTACGGTGCAATGTGTGCCGAGGGCATCATCGCTCTGATCTGGGCAGCTGCAGGCTGTGCATGGCACGGTCCGGCAGGTCTTCTGGAGATGGGCGGCGGCAACTCTACCTCTGTTTACACCATCTGCTCCGAGACCATGGGCGGCATCGGCATCATCCTTGCTATGCTCGGCGTTATTGCATGCCCGATCACTTCCGGCGATACCGCATTCCGTTCCGCAAGACTGACTCTGTCCGACTGGTTCAAGATCGACCAGGAATCCTATGCGAACAGATTAAAGCTCTGCGTTCCGCTGCTCGGCATCGGCGCATTCCTCGGATTCGGACAGTCCTTCGGCCTGATCAACTATAATGTGATCTGGAACTATTTCAGCTGGTCCAACCAGACTCTGGCCATGATCGTTCTCTGGACAGGCTCCATGTATCTTGCCAGGGAGAAGAAAAACTTCTGGATCGGCGCTGTCCCGGCAACCTTTATGAGCGCAGTCACCTGCACCTACTTCATGATGGCTCCTGAATGCCTGGGCATGATCCCGTTCCTGAACGACAACCACATGGTTGCTTATCCTGTCGGTCTGCTCTTTGCCGCAGTATGCCTGTGGAAGTTCCTCAGCACGGCTAAGAAATATGCCTGATCCTGCCTGAATTTATTTTCCGCTGATGCCCTGTACGGCACAGCGAAAAACTCCGGCAGTCTGAAACATAAGCGGGACCGCAAGACAGCATTTGCTGACTTACGGTCCCTTTTCTGGAGAAATATGATGTTATTCATGCCAGTTTCAAAAGGAATACGGACCTTAAGCGAAGCCGAGCTCCGGTCAGATCTTGAATCTGTACGAAGGATCGGCTCCTGCGCTCTCGGCCGTCAGGCGGCTTATTTCAGCAGCCCTGTTCCCGGCCGTAAGTATTACCTTGCCTACGGAGACATTCACCGTATTTTCAAACGGATCGCCATGACAAAGGGCGGCTTTACCGGGAAAGGAGTCTTCGGATCCCTGCCCTATCTTGCCGCTGTTCTGACCGACGGCAGCGAGCGGCAGTTTCGGGTCGATACAGAAGCCGAGGCCGACGAATTCCTCCGTGAGTTCCATAAGCTCTGCCCTGACGTCCCGCTGCTCAGCAAAAGCTCTGAAGAAAAGCTCGCTGCCAGGGAAGCCTCTGCACCGCAGAAGGTACTTCCCGGGCTGAGTCCTGAGGCTGCCGCAGAGCTTGCCCGATTGGAGAAAGCGAAGGGCTGGCTTGAGATGGAGCCCTCCGTTCCGGCCGGACTCAGCCGGGCTGCCGCTGCCAAACGCAGCAGCGATCTTATGAATCCGTTCTATCGTTATCTGGCGGTCTGCATGCTGGCCGGCGGCATTCTCTGCTGTGCCGGCGGTGCTGCTGCCATGCAGAAAGGTGCGGGGACCGGTATTTATTTTCTGATGATCGGCGCCGCGCTCCTGCTCTTTTCCCTCATCTCGCGCCTGCTTCCCGCAGGACGCAGCTCACCGCGTCATGCTGACGCGCTCTGGCAGAAAGCTCTGGCAAGCTCGCGGGACCTTCTCGATACCTATGGCGGAAGCTTTCCGCTTCCTCCCC
>JAFUAE010000158.1 GCA_017460845.1 Lachnospiraceae bacterium | reverse complement strand
TTCAGTCTGCCGCCGATCCACTGTATGGAATCTCCGCTCTCATAACAGGGTACGAGACTGCCGTCGTGATCGATCGCATAGAACTCATATTTCTTTTTCTTATCATTCCAGGCACGGGCGTAGACAATGATCTTCGAGCCTTCCTGAATGTTTTTATCGGAAATGCTGACTTTGCTTGCCGAATAGGTCATGAAATAGTCCGAGGTCAGCTCGGAGACTCCGGTCAGGTTCAGCCATTCGGTGCCGGCGCTTCCGCCCGCTGTAAAGCCCTCATCCACATTTCCGGAATATGCCAGAACTGTATCGCCGGTTCTCAGACAGATCTGTCCCGCCCGGCTGCCGGTACCCGGCACCAGCTGGATCCTGCAGTCATCGTCCGGCTCGGATGCCAGAGAAACGCCATTCGTATTGAGTTTCAGATACACTGTGCCTTCGCCGGTTTCCGCCGTCACAGAATACAGGTTGTGACTGATCCAGCTGAAAGTCCACATGGAAATGTCGCTGTCATTCGGTACAAAGAGCTGATCATCAATATCGCCCTTCTTTGTCATCACCGTCAGAGGCAGTGCCTGCAGCCGGCTGCCGTTCACGGTCTCCGCCATCAAAGCCTTGCCGGCGGTGCCGCCTTCCCAGTTCATCAGGCCGTAAGTCTGTCCGTCATATCCGTATGGATCGCTTTCCGGGGACATATAATACCAGAAGCAAAGACGGTTATTGGGGTCGCCCTCGCTGTTGTAAGAACAGAAGCGGGCTCCGTTTGCTCCTCCCTGCATGTTCCAGAACCAGGATCCGTTTGAAAGTGTAAAGACCCCGTCTCCCAGGACAGATACCGTAAATGCGGTCCTGCCGCTTTCTGAAACCAGGGAGAGGCTGTTATCGCCTGCATTCCTGACATACAATTTTTCATTGCCCTTCATGCAATACACATAAAAGCTGTCCCCGCCGTCTCCGGCCTGCTCAAAATGATACAGCGCCGCTTCTGAAGTCGGAACTCCGGCTGCAGGTTTGGTCTTGGTGATGCCTGTACGCCTTGAGTCTTTCGTCATTGTGTTCTTGAAATAATATCCGTCCGGATGGCCTATATAAACGCCATCCCGTCCGATCGTTGCCAGATCTTCGAGGTTATGTATCTTTTCCCAGCCAATCGGGCTGATTTCTTCCTTCTGGATGATCGCATAGGCGGAAAATCCGGACGCGGCAAAGCGCAGCGTGCTTTCGTCCACACTGTAATCCACGATCTGTTCTTCAGTTCCGTCATCCGCAATATGCCAGATCTCGAGGTCTCTGCCCGCTCTTCCTGCTCTGAAGACCGCATCCATCGTGATCTCCACATTGACAGGCTTCTCTTCTCCGGGCTGGAACTTTTCTCCGTCCCTGACAATGCTGATATCAAAGGCTGCCAGCATGTGCTGTGCCTTGTCGGAATCCCGGTAGCAATAATCCTCGCTCTGTTTTTCGGCTTCCGTGGAACCGAAACGCACGCCTGCATAGGTTTCGGTCACATCCTGGGCACTGACCTCCGCATCCTTCGGCATCATGCCGTCCAGACGGACGATCTTTCCTTCTGCCGGTTCCAGTTCGACTTCCTGCCTGCGCAGTCCGGTATCCTTGACAAATGCGAAGCCGTTGATGGTATCGTCAAGCGGCAGGGCGATTTCATCCCCTGCTTTTACCTGGCCTGAAACAACTTCACCGAGCTCGCCGCCGGTAATGCTGTACAGATCCAGACTTTCCCTGGTATTCAGTTCTTCTTCGCGGTTTGTCTTAATATGGGCCCACATGGTAGGCTCGGTATCTGAGGCTGTACTGCCGCTGATGCTGTAGGCATCGATGAGCTCCAGGCCTTCTTCCAGGCCGCCCAGTTCTGTATTCTGTGTATATCCCGGATCCTGTCTGCCGGAAAGACCTTTGACCGTCACGTCAACATCATTTCCGGACCAGCTGATCAGGGGCTTTGCAATGCCGCCGATCGCGCAGACCGGGGAATCATGGGTCTCGAAAGAGATATCATATCCCTGGTCCCCTGTAAATGCCGACGCCTCCAGTTCCTGTGCGCTCATGGAAGCATCGTCTCTGCCGAAATGAACGACCTGCAGCATTTCCGCCAGTTCCAGGCCGTCCAGATCCGGATGCTCCTGATCCATATCCAGCAGTTCAACAGTCACCGAAACCGGGGCTGCCGGCTCGATCACCTCGCCGCCGGAGAGGATCCGGATATCGAAGAACCTGCTGTAAAATACATGGTCATTTTCTGTCCACTGAAGGGCTTCCGCAGTCCATTCTCTGTATTCCGCCGCATCTTCGTCCACAAGCTCCGTGACTTCGAGTTCTGCGTCCGCCGGGATCTGCGCATCCGCGTCATAGGTCAGTGTGACCTTATAGGTATTGCCGTCAGAAGCGGTCAGGATCTTTTCCAGAGTGGAAACCTGCAGGACGAAGAAGGAAAAGCTGCTCGTCGTAACGGAAATAGTCGTGATGTCCGCAGTTTCTCCGTTTGATTCTTTCCTGTCGATCTCTTCAGCTGCCTTTTTACCAAAAGATGTATCTGCCGCCGCTTCAGGAATCACGCCCTGCTCGACGGAAACTTCGACCTTCTCGGCGGAAAGTGCCTGATTCTCGTCGGAAACAGGGGTGCCTATTCCTGTGCCTGCTTCTGAGCCACTGCCTGCAGTCTCTGTACCTGCGCCTGCAGTTTCTGTGCCGCTGCCTGCGGTGCCGTCAGCATTTCCCGCTTCTGAAGAAGCAGTGGTTTCCTCTTCATAGATTGTCATGCCGGAGCCGTCAGCATCAGCATGTTCTCCGGAATCCGCCCTGGAAACATGATACACGTCGACCTGTTCCTCTTCCTTAAAGCTCTTCCTCAACGTAAAGCTGACGCTGACCTCTCCATACTCCGTATTCGGCTGGATCTCACGGCCTTCATACATGACTTTGATGTCATATACATACTGGTCGGAAACGTTCGCCTCTTTTTCACTCTCAGAACTTGATCTGTCGGAATCCTTCACTTCCCGGATAGAATCGTCAATTTGTTCGATCTGTCTGGTGCTCTTGACCTTCTGAACAGAAAGAACAGATCCCCTCGGAAAAACACCCGCAGGTGCAGTGACCGTAATCAGTACGCCGTCAATTTCCTTTGATTCCTTAAATTCGACCGGTTCTTTTTCTTTTTCAAGTCTTTCTTTTTCGAGCCGTTCTAATTCCAGACGTTCTTTCTCTGCA
>JAFUAE010000157.1 GCA_017460845.1 Lachnospiraceae bacterium | reverse complement strand
GATTTCAGATCCGGTATGAAATTTACGTTAATTATACCCGTTAGGACTCGTGATGTCATCGTGATTTCTTTAAATTTCGGGCGTTTTTTTGATGGGTGTGGAATTTACTTCTGCAAATGGAATTTACCTTTTCAAGTCACTTTTCGCTTTAACAGATGCCTGGATGCCCTGGAACAGGTTCTCTCCCCACTTCGTGCCCGAATGTCCTGAATTCGAATAAAGAGCATTCGGGCACTCCGTATGGGGCAAACCCTCTGCTCCGCATACATGTCGCAACGAAGGGCAAAGCTCTTCTGCGACATAGTAAGAACCCGTTCCAGGGCATCCAGGCTGTATCGCAGTCAGACGATCAGCCTTCAAGAAATGTGCGTACCTGCTCCGCGCGGCGTATCCCTTCCGCTCTTCCGTAATCATAGACCCGCTGGATCTCGGCGGGATCGTGTACGATCCGGCTGATGCCAAGCGCTTTTTCCGGACGGATCACCAGGATCCTGTCCTGTTTTTCCTTCATGCACTTATCCAGATAATCCATGGTGTCATTGTACATGAGATGCCGCCGGGCAAGCGCCTCCGTAAGCTCCGGATAGTCTCTGAGCCTGTATTTCAGGAAGGGCATTATCCCGTTTTTCTTTTTCCGGTAGCCCTGTGCCTGTGTGCAGACGACTACGATGCGCTCATATCCAAGATCCTCAAAGAATCTGACCGGCACCGAATCCGAGGTGCCTCCGTCGGAAAACGCCATTCCGTCGGCGGTCACGGTCCGGTATTTCTCTGCAAATGTTCCCTGCGCTTTTTCAGGTCCTGCCCCGGTCAGGCATTCCCCGTTGCAGTAGACCGCATTGGACAGCACCGGCATGGATGCTGAGCCTCTCAGCCACTCAATGTCTCTTTCATCCCCGTATTCGCACTTCCGGTAAACCGGTTCCCCGGTATCCATGTTGGTGGCCACGACCCAGAATTCCATCGGGTCCTTCCGAAAGGTCTCTATATCGAACGGATCGAGTACAAACGGGATCTCATAATAGTCAAATCTCGCATTGAAGATATCGCCGGTCCGGATCAGGGATTCCATGCTGGCATAGCGCTTATCCCTGCAGTATTTTTTATTGTAGCGGAGCGTTCTGCCGATCTGGTGTGATTTCAGATTGCAGCCAAATGTAGCCCCTGCGGATACTCCGACTGCTCCGTCAAACCGGATCCCCTTTTCCATAAATACATCCAGCAGGCCTGCGGTAAACATCCCGCGCATTGCTCCGCCTTCCAGTACGATGCCCGTCTTCACACTCTTTCTCCTTTCCGTCACCGCGTCAAAATCGCGTATGCTGTTTTATTGTACCTCAAAATCATCCCGACTTACAGTAGCTGAAAATCACAAAAAAGAGTATAATGTGGAAATTGTAGAATAGAATTATGACAAATGTCAGAACAGATATTTCTGACCGGAGAGGAAAGCATGAGAAAAGAACAAATCCGTATCCTTACCGCTGCATGTATTATCGCGTCCGGGATCATGGGCGGGTGCACTCCTGCCCCGTCACCCGCACAGACAGAGTCCGCTGCGGAAAGCCAGATAACAGAAACGGTGGAGGAATCACCGGCGGATGAGACAAATCCGGAATCCACGACGGATGAG
Source organism: Lachnospiraceae bacterium (assembly GCA_017460845.1). GTDB lineage: Bacteria > Bacillota > Clostridia > Lachnospirales > Lachnospiraceae > Avilachnospira. Next base: position 12,474 of record JAFUAE010000157.1, on the reverse strand, counting down.
ACCGTTCAGGAATCCACGGCGGCGGGGGCCTCTGCTGAGACTTCAGCCGAAGAGGAAACGCCGGCCGAGTCTCCCGCTGCGGAAGGCACAGAGACCGGAGAGACTGAGTCGCGTGTGACACGCCTTAAGCAGTCTGTGGAATCTTTCAGGAAAGAGATCCCCGGGCTTTGGGGACCTGATTTCGAGATGAACTATTCAGATTCAAAGAATACCGTTGTCATTTCCCTCTTTCAGAAAACTCTTTCGCAGGATGCGCTCCTGAAGCTGCCGAAGGAAGAATGGGATACGATCTGCGGGCAAGTCAGGGAAGTCTCAGACCGCTTCATGAGCAGACTTGACGAAGCGGGACTCGGGGAGACCCGCCTCAATGTTGAGCTTGTGGAATCCCAAAACCGTTCGCTTGCCTATCTGATCATGGAAAACGGAAAGGTCAGCTATGACGTCTGGCCGGATCTTACGGCACTGAAAGCCTCCATGGAAGCTGCAGCTGAAGCGGAGAAGGCGGCCGCAGATGAAACAACGGCATCGGAGGATGCTGCATCTGAGACAGGATCCGAAGAATCGTCCGGGACTGAGACAGAATCCGCAGAATCAGCCGGAGCTGAGACAGAAAATACCGGCGGGACCGGGACATGATCAGAGGCAGAGACAGAGACAGCGGCAGAAACAGAGGCAGAAGCCGCTGCGGAGACAGCAGCCCAGGGCGGACCGCAGACAGATACGAAGCCGGGCACCGAGTCCAACCCCGGTGTTATTTACATGGAAACGGCAGCGGGACCGGAATCCGCTGAGGATTAAGAGCAGGGTCATACGGACCGGATCACCGGCAGAAGGAGCCGGGACAAAAGGGAGCATATCAGAATGAGTATTAACGGATCAGAACAGCTGACAAGAGCTGATATCAAAAGAATTGAGGACGAAATCGAATACAGAAAAATGACGGTCAGACCCGCCGCGCTGAAAGCGCTGAAGGAAGCCCGCGCGCTCGGAGACCTTTCCGAGAATTTCGAATATCACTGCGCAAAGAGAGACAATAACCAGAATAACAGCCGTATCCGCTATCTGGAAAAGCTGCTTCGCTTTGCAACCGTTGTTGAGGAAGAAGAAGATTCCACCAAGGTGGGCATGAACAATACCGTGGAAGTCTATTTTGAAGAAGATGACGAGACGGAAACCTACCGGATCGTAACATCGATCAGAAGCGATTCGAGACGCGGCCTGATTTCCAATGAATCCCCCCTGGGCAAAGCGCTGATGGGGCATTGTGTCGGCGATCGGATCCAGGTCAGTGTCGAGGGCAGCGAACCTTATTATATCGTGATCCGTTCTCTGGACAAGACCGGGGAATCCGACGAAGACGCCATTCACAGTTATTAAATAAGAGACACAAGATTCTGGTATTCCAGCGAGCCGGAACGGCTCCTGTGTCCGAGCAGCTTCTGGAGCGAGATCACATCCTTGCCGCTTTTCAGAGCCGAGACTGCAAAGCTGTGCCGCAGGATCTGGGGCGTGATCTCCCGGATACCCGCTGACCGTCCGCAGGATCTGATGATTTTCCACAGTCCCTGCCTTGTCATCTGCCCGCCGGCATAGCTCAGAAAGAAGGTATCATCATCTGCGGAAGGATCCGTCAGAAACTCGCTGCGGACCTTCAGATAATCCCTCAGGACAGCCGATGCATGACGGCTGATCACGATCGGGCGTCTCTCCTCTCCTGCATATACAGTCCTCATGCCAAGATCCGCATCGGTGCACTTGAGCGATATGATCTCCGACACGCAGATGCCGGTCTCCGTCAGCATAATGAGTATCGCCTTATCGCGTATCCCTTTGCGTGTAGCGGTATCCGGAACACTGAGAAGCTTCTTGATTTCACTCTGGCTGAGTACACTCGGGGTCTTCCGGATCACCTTCGGGCCATGCAGTCCCTCCGCCGGATTGGAAAATACATAGCCGTTTGCATATGCGAAGGCAAAAAATTTCTTGATCGAAGCGATATTTCTCGAAATCGTCGCAGCGGATTTCCCTTCTTTTTCCATCATTTCCGCATAACTCTGCAGATCAGCCCCGCTGACGGACCCCGGGTCCTGTATATCTCCCGCTTCCAGCCAGATAATCAGCTGACGGATATCACGCTGATAGGCCTGTCTCGTATTTTCCGAAACACCGGCTGCTTCTATATACCGGATGAATTTTTCTAATATCTCTGGCATGGTTTCTTACTCACTCTGAAATCAGTCCCGTCCCGCTTCAAGGGACGCGCGTATCTTATCATATAGAAAACCCAAAAATAAAACAAGGTGGAATTGTTGACGAATTCCACCTTGTTTTTCTGAGTACTTTTATCTTAAATTTGATATTGACAAATCAATTTTTTATGGTAAGGATCATCTCCACTGATCCCGCCATTCCTTCTGCCTTTTCCTTGTTTCAATACTTCTTTTAATATCCTTGAAAATATTTCCGCTCCCGCCGTGGTGCCTGTTGGTTGCGAAATAGAAAATGATAACCGGAATAAATGCCGCAATGATAGAGATCCTGGTATACAGCGGTCCGTAAATGCCGCCTCCCGTCACAAACTGGTACAGATACATCAGGACCTCGACCAGTGCAATATACTTGATTTTGACCGGAACCAGGAAAAACAGCAGCACGGTCGCGTCCGCATACATGATCGCCAGAGCCATAAACACGGCAAAGTGTGTGTACATCGGAAGAAATGGCGCATTTGTGCCTGTGATCAGGTAATAGATGACGGCGCCGAGCTCGCCGATCAGGATGCTGCCGAAAAAGTATACATTATACTCAAACTCTCCCATCATCTTTTCTACGGAGGTGGCAAAGCTGTAATAGATCAGAATGCCGAGGACCGCATTGAAAATGCCTCCGGTCGCAGGCGGAAACAGGATGGCCGTCAGGATCCTCCAGATCTGTCCGTGAAGGACTTCTCTCGGTGTAAAAGCGAGCCAGTTCAGATATAAGCTGCTTCCGACGCTCGTGCTGAGAAGCATATACCCGACCGCAAAACAGACTGACACATAGACCGCCAGATTCGGGATGGCAAATCTCTGATATTTAAATTTCATCCTGTAAAACCAATTGCTCATCTGGTCTTTCCTCCGTTCAGGATCCTGAGAATTATGGATTATTATCATAACATATCCAAGTCACATATGTCAAAACGGGACTCATCTTAATGAATTCTTAACGCGCCTAAAGATTTCTTCCGGATGCCAAATATGATATAATAGCTCTCAAATTTCGTGTATGACGAATGCTGATACCGGCTGATATTTTTGATATCGGTTTGGTTTTGTTGTATTTTTTAGTAATTATAAGGCTGCGCGGCTTCCTTTCCCGCGGCCGCAAAAAGGTTTAACTCATATGGATTTACATGATTTCCGATTGGGAATCGATATCGGTTCTACAACTGTAAAAATTGCAATTATTGATGAAAATGACAGCGTCCTGTTCTCTGACTACCAGAGACATTTTGCAAATATCCAGGATACGCTTTCCGATTTGCTCGTCAAGGCGCGGGCTGCGCTCGGCAGCATTTCCCTGAGAGCTGCCGTGACCGGCTCCGGCGGTCTCACCTTATCCAGGCATATCGGTCTTCCGTTTGTCCAGGAGGTCGTGGCTGTATCATCCGTATTAAGCGTCCGTTCCCCGGAATGCGACGTTGCGATCGAGCTTGGCGGAGAGGACGCCAAAATCATCTATTTTTCCAACGGCATTGACCAGAGGATGAACGGCATCTGCGCCGGCGGCACCGGTTCCTTTATCGATCAGATGGCTGCCCTGCTGCAGACCGACGCTGCGGGCCTGAATGCCTATGCGGCAAACTATCAGTCCATCTATCCGATCGCGGCCCGCTGCGGCGTATTTGCAAAATCGGATATCCAGTCCCTGATCAATGAAGGCGCGACCAGAGAGGATCTTTCCGCGTCCATTTTCCAGGCTGTCGTCAACCAGACGATCTCCGGTCTTGCATGCGGCAAGCCGATCCGCGGTCATGTCGCTTTTCTCGGAGGTCCTCTGCATTTCCTGCCGGAGCTCCGCAATGCATTTATCCGCACCCTGAAGCTCGACGCCGACCATGTCATCGCGCCGGAAGACTCTCACCTTTATGCGGCAATGGGTTCCGCCATGGCGATCCCGGCGCCCGGCAAAAAGACGGTCTATAAATCCGCCGAAAATGCTTCGCCCTTCCTGATCGATGATATGATCGCCAGGCTGCAGAGCCACATTAATATGAAGGCTGAGATCAAGCGTCTGGATCCCCTTTTTAAGGACGAACAGGATTATCAGGCTTTTCTGGACAGGCATTCGAAGGCCAATGTCCGGACCGCCCCGCTTTCAGACTACCGGGGAAATGTTTATCTCGGCATTGATGCGGGCTCTACCACGACCAAGCTTGCCCTGGTCGGGGAAGACGGCTCGCTGCTCTATAAATTTTATTCCAATAACAACGGATCTCCGCTGGATACGGCGATCCGCAGCTTCCGTGAAATTAAGGAGCTGCTGCCCGAAGGCGCAAGGATCGTCTATTCCTGCTCGACCGGATACGGGGAACAGCTTCTGAAGGCGGCGTTCAAGCTGGATGAGGGCGAGGTTGAAACGATCGCCCACTATTATGCTGCTTCCTTCTTTGATAAGGACGTTGACTGCATCCTTGATATCGGCGGCCAGGACATGAAGTGCATCCGCATCAAGGACGGTACTGTCGATTCCGTACAGCTCAATGAGGCCTGCTCCTCGGGCTGCGGCTCTTTCATCGAGCAGTTTGCCAAGTCCCTGAACTTAAGCGTCCAGGATTTTGCAAAGGAAGCGCTCTTTGCCAAAAGCCCGACCGATCTCGGCACCCGCTGCACCGTCTTTATGAATTCCAATGTCAAGCAGGCGCAGAAGGAAGGCGCTTCCGTCGCGGAGATTTCCGCCGGGCTGGCTTATTCCGTCATTAAAAATGCGCTCTACAAGGTCATAAAGATCAGCGATGCAAAGGATCTGGGACGGCATATCGTGACCCAGGGCGGCACCTTCTACAACGATGCCGTACTGCGTGCTTTCGAGCTAACCGCCGGCTGCGAGGCGACCCGTCCGGATATCGCCGGTATTATGGGCGCTTTCGGCGCGGCGCTGATTGCGCGTGAACGCTATAATTACAAAATGTCCGAGATCTGTCAGGGCCATGACGAGATCACGGCAAAGGACGTGCTTAAGACCCGGGATCTCAACCCAGCGTTCCAGGCGGACGACGGTCATATGATGACCAATGAGGACCTGTACCGGGAACAGCCGGTGATTACACAGATGCTTGGCATTGACGAGATCCTGAATTTCAGCTTCACGACCTCCATGTCCAGATGCCAGGGCTGCAACAACCACTGCGTCCTGACCATCAACCACTTCTCCGACGGCAGAAAGTATATTTCAGGCAACCGCTGCGAGAAGGGTCTCGGCAAGGAAAAGCCGGACCACGAAGACATTCCGAACATGTTCAAGTACAAGCTTGCCAGAATGTTCGGCTACCGCTCTCTTTCGAAGGAAGAGGCGATCCGCGGCACTGTCGGCATTCCGAGAGTGCTCAATATGTACGAAAATTTCCCGTTCTGGGCGACCTTCTTTAAGGAGCTCGGCTACCGGGTCGTGCTCAGTCCGATCAGCAGCCGCAAGATCTATGAGCTCGGCATGGAAACGATTCCCTCCGAATCCGAATGCTACCCTGCCAAAATCTCCCACGGCCACATCGAATGGCTGGCGGACCAGGGGATCAGATTCATCTTCTATCCATGCATCCCGTATGAGAGAAATGAAAGTCCGAACGCTGGCAACCATTATAACTGCCCGATCGTGACCTCTTATCCGGAAAACATCAAAAATAACATTGATCTTAAGAGCCGCGGCATCGAATTTATGTGCCCCTTCCTGCCCTTTACAAATCAGGAAGCGCTGACAGAATCCCTGATCAAGGCCTTCCGTCCGAGATTCGAGGTCAATCAGGACGGCGAGGGACATGACGTCCCGCTGCTCACAAAGGAAGATATTGAACGCGCTGCCGAAGCAGGCTGGAAAGAGCTCCTGAAGGCCAAGGCCGATACCGAAGCTAAAGGCGAAGAGATCCTGAAATGGATGGAAGAAACCGGGCACCGCGGAATCGTGCTTGCCGGCAGGCCGTATCATATCGACCCTGAGATCAACCATGGCATTGCTGACATGATCACGGGCTACGGATTTGCCGTACTGACCGAGGACTCGGTCAGCCATCTGTGTGACGTGGACCGTCCGACGATCGTGACTGACCAGTGGATGTACCACACCAGACTGTACAGGGCCGCGACCTTTGTCAAGACCAGGGATGATCTGGATCTCGTACAGCTTAATTCCTTCGGCTGCGGCCTGGATGCCGTCACGACTGACCAGGTCAATGATATCCTGACCGGCTCCGGTAAGATCTACACCGTGCTGAAGATCGACGAGGTCAACAATCTGGGCGCCGCAAGGATCAGGATCCGTTCACTGATCGCTGCGATCCGTGTGCGCAAGATGAAAAAGGTGCGCCGCGTGCAGAGATCCTCGTCCTACAGAAGGGTCCTCTTTACAAAGGAGATGAAGGATTACACGATCCTCTGCCCGCAGATGTCGCCGATCCACTTCGACCTGCTTGAGCCGGCCTTCCGCAAACACGGCTACAATATTGTCGTGCTGCGCAATGACAACCGCAATGCAGTGGATATGGGCCTCAAATATGTCAATAATGACGCCTGCTATCCTTCCCTGATCGTCATCGGCCAGATCATGGATGCGCTCCTTTCGGGCAAATACGACCTCACTAAGACGGCCGTCGTAATGTCCCAGACCGGAGGCGGCTGCCGTGCATCCAACTACATCGGCTTTATCCGCCGCGCCCTTGAAAAGGCCGGCATACCTGACATCCCGGTCATTTCGATCAATGCCAACGGCATGGAGACCAATCCGGGCTTCAAGCTGACGCCGGGTCTTGCCTTCAAGGCCATGCAGGCCCTGGTATACGGAGATGTATTTATGCGCGTCCTGTATGCGACCAGGCCCTATGAAAAGGTCCCGGGCAGCGCCAATGCGCTTTATCTGAAATGGAAAAAGGCAGCGGCAAGACAGCTGGCAAAGAAAATGCCCGCAACCGGCGAGTTCAACCGTAACATCCGCGGCATTATCCGCGAATTTGACGCGCTGCCGCGCACCGGTGAGAAAAAGCCGCGCGTCGGCATTGTCGGCGAGATCCTGGTCAAGTTCTCTCCTCTTGCGAACAACAACATTGTTGAACTGCTCGAGTCCGAGGGCGCCGAGGCCGTCATGCCTGACCTCATGGATTTCCTGCTGTACTGCTTCTACAACAACACCTTCAAATGGAAATACCTCGGCGGCAAGCATTCCGTCGTGAACCTTTCCAATATGGCGATCTCCTTTATGGAGTCATTCCGCCGCGTCGCTGTCGCCGAGCTGAAGAAATCAAAGCACTTCGGTCCGCCCTCCGATATCCGCGAGACGGCAAAGCTTGCAAAGCCGTTCCTCTCTCTCGGCAACCAGACCGGTGAGGGCTGGTTCCTGACAGGTGAAATGCTGGAGCTGATCCACGAGGATGTGCCGAATATTGTCTGCGTACAGCCGTTTGGCTGCCTGCCGAATCATATTGTGGGCAAGGGTGTGATCAAGGAGCTCCGCGCAGCCTTCCCGGAGTCCAATATTATTGCGGTAGACTATGATCCGGGCGCTTCAGAGGTCAACCAGCTCAACCGTATTAAGCTGATGCTGGCGACCGCGCAGAAGAATCTGCTGAAGGAGCAGGAGTAAGATTCGTAGTATTTTTGCGCCAGGCCGGCATGGATGCCCGCGGCACCAAGCTCGCACTCATGCCCTGCATAGGCCTTCCTGCTTGCACTGCCTCGGTGCGGCGCTATGCACGCGCCGCGTACCGGGCATTGCTGCGCAGATAAGCCCTTGCATGGCTATTCTTGCTTCTATGGCGCCGGATGCATCTATGCCGGCCTCTGCTCTGAAAATTAATATGCTGTAATTCGGCAGAATAACCTGCTGCAACATAAAAACATCGGGACAACAGCCATAAGGCCAATGTTCCGATGTTTATATTTACAGAAGTATTTTATTTGTGTGTTCAACCGGAAATGCAGCTTTCCGCAAATGCTGCCATTTCTGCGATTTCCACTACATCCTTATGGCGGATCTCCTTTGTTTTGAGGCTTGCCAGAGCCTCGGGAATCTTCTCTCCCGTCCTTTCTGAAAGCGCATCCATGTAGGCGAAGCCATCCGGAGCATTTCCTTCAAGAACGCCGAAGATCGATTCATAGGCATCCTTTGCAAATTTGAACGGGCTTGCTGTCGAAAGGATCACGGCCGGAGCAGCTGCTCCCCGTTCCTTTGCGACCTTATAGCCGCACGCCGTATGCGGATCGATCAGGCGGTGATCCTCCCTGTATGCCCCGGCAATTGCCTGCTTGGACTCTTCATTTGTCGCATAGCCGCAGTCAAAAACATCCTGCAGATATTTGAGCACGTCCGGACTGACTTCAAATCTTCCCTTCTCGTTCAGATCCTTCATCAGGCCTGCCACATAATCGCAGTCGCAGCCGCAGGCATAGAACAGCATACGCTCCAGATTGGACGATACCAGGATATCCATGCTCGGTGAGATCGTCTTGACGAACTCGCGGTTCTTGTCATATACGCCTGTGCGGAAGAAATCCGTCAGGACCTTGTTCTCGTTGGAGGCAACGACCAGCCTTCCTACAGGCAGTCCAAGCAGCTTTGCATAAAAGCCTGCCAGGATATCGCCGAAATTGCCGGTCGGAACCACAAAGTCGATCTTCTCGCCGAAGCTGATCACGCCGCGTCTTACAAGCTGCTTATATGCTTCGATATAATAGATGATCTGCGGGACCAGGCGGCCTACATTGATGGAGTTTGCGCTTGAGAGCGCCACCTGATATTTGTTTTTGAATTCTCCTGTCTTGGCGGCAAAAATCTTTTTCACTCCGGTCTGGCAATCGTCAAAATTGCCGCGCACCGCAGCTACATGGACATTTCCTCCCTCTGCTGTCGCCATCTGCAGATACTGGATATCGCTGACCTTCTGATACGGGTAAAATACGGTGATGCCGATTTTTTCCGCATCCTGAAAACCGGAAAGCGCAGCCTTGCCCGTATCTCCGCTGGTTGCGGTCAGGATCATGACCTCCTCGTCCTTCAGCGCCTTTGACATTAACTGGGGCAGCATGCACAGTGCCATGTCCTTAAATGCGGAGGTAGGCCCGTGATAGAGCTCCAGCAGCCAGCTGTCTCCGATCGGTGTGACCGGCGTCAGGTCCTCCGTTTCGAATTTTCCACGATAGGCTCTCTGAACGCAGTACTGCAGTTCTTCTTCCGTATAATCGTCGAGCAGGACACGGAAGACCTCCAGAACGATTTCCTCATAGCTCTTTTCCATCAGCGCCTTCATATCAAGGGATGTCTTAAGCATATCATCGCTGACATACAGTCCCCCGTCCGCGCAGAGTCCTTTTAAAATTGCTTCCTTAGATCCGCAGAGCTGTTCTCTGCTTCTGGTGCTGTGATAAAGCATTGGTATTTCCTCTTTTGTCAATTGATATATCCGTCTATTTCGAAGGCCAGCGCTACTTCACGGTCTTTCGCAATCGCAACGAGGTGCTCCAGACTGCCGTGGATCGCTTCCTGTCCCACATAGCCGGTGCCTGTCAGCAGATCCGGGTCGTAGACCAGATCATTGGTAAAAATATAATCCGGCACTACATTGATCGTTTCCTTGACCGTATGGCAGTCACGCACGACCGCATCCGCAGTCGGCCTGCCTCCGGCGCCCTGTCCGTAAAGCTTGATGTCTCCGCAGTTGTCGCCATGAATGATGCCCATGTTATAATTGAGCGGTACATTGGCCTCGATCGAGCCGGCATTTACTACGACCGGCACGACACCGAGCGCATAACGGTTGCCGCAGCGCTTGGAGACCCCCATGTATTTAATGGTTTTTCCGGTGACCGCAAAGCCGTCCATCAGGCGCTTTGTGATCTTATCCATGCCGTAGACGGGGAATTGCTTTGTAATATAGCCTCTGTAAGCGGATGCGGACAGTATGCTGATCTTATTGGAGACATCGAATCCGCCGATATCCGAGGTCGGATCCGCCTCCGCGTAGCCGAGTCTCTGGGCCTCCTTGAGCATATCGCTGAATTCCGCCCTTTCCTTGAACATTTTATAGAGAATAAAATTGGTCGTGCCGTTCAGGATGCCGAATACCGAATCGATCTCGTTGCATCTGGAAAGGGAAATCAGCTCTGCTACGATCGGCACCGTGCCGCCGCAGGTTGCCTCATAGCGCAGCTGCAGCCTGCCCTTGTCCGCCAGTGTGGTCAGTTCTTCAAATCCGTAGCAGAGCGCGGCTTTGTTGGCGGTAACGACATGCTTTCTTGCAGCAAGCGCCTGCCGCATATACTGATAGGATGCGTCCAGGCCTCCCAGCAGATCGACTACGATCATGATTTCATTATCCGTCAGGATCTGATTGATATCCTCGATCATCCTGGGCTCGGTCGCTTTTCCGGGTCTGCGGAGAATATATTTGATTTCAAACTCCTCGTCCCGTTCATCGATATATTTGCAGAATGCCTGCGCAACGCCGCCGTATCCCAGTACGGCGATCTTCATTGTTCTGTCTCCGAACATATCAGTTTGCCGTTTCCTTTCCCGGTACTTCCGGATCGATCACCTCTACGGCCCCGGTCCCTTCTGCATCTGTCCGGCTCATTTCATCCAGGAGTTCTTCTGCAGATTCCTTTGCTTCTTCACTTACGGGCCCTTTTCTGATCTTGTCGATCGCTTCGGGTATCAGATCGAGCAGTCTGGTAAAGATATCCTGGTTTTTGACATTGACAAGGCGCACACGCTCTCCCTGGATGATCAGCATCGCAACGGGAGCCGCTTTTACACTCATCGCGCCGGCACCGTTATTGTGTGCATTGTTTTTCAGGGCGCCCGACGCCAGGCCTGCCGATATTTCCAGAAGCGGGATCATCAGCGTGTTCCCGATCTCGATCGGCTCACCCACAACGGTCTTGCTCTGCAGAAGACCTTCCATGCCCTGGAAAAGCGCCTGCAGCGTAACTCCGAGACCGTCATTGCTCAGTCCGTAATTGATATTGATTTTATCTGTTGCTTTTCCCATTTTTATTCTCCCGCCCGCTTTTATGCTTCGATCCCGGAGCCTGTTCAGGCTGCAGTATCATTTCTCCCCGGAATGTCCTCCGGTGCTTCCGTTTTGCTGCTGCCTGCCGCAGCTTTCTTATCTGCAGGTCCTTCCTCCAGCTCCAGGATCACACGGGCCTTATGGTACAGTTTTCTCAGCTTTTTGTTGAAAAAGATCCTGAGAGCCGCTTCCGCCGGTATAAATAAGCGCAGTCTTCCCTTAAGGTCAAGCTCCGCCGCTTCGCTGACGGAGTCAAAATCGGGGATCACTTCGATCCTGTCCTCGTAAATGGGGTACAAAAGAACTGCGATCTGCATCACCTGCGCTGTGCTGTAAGGATCTCCGGAGCCGTAGCGGATCTTACCGTATCCCCTGCGCGGCTTCAGTTCCCTTAAAAGCCTGAGCAGCCTGTTTTTAAGCATATCCAGAGCCGGCTGGTACTGCTTCTCTTTATAAAGCGCGTACAGCGCCCTGGCCTTGTCTGTCTTATCCGTTACGGCAGCCTTAATGGAAATGCAGGCTGCCTTGACCGTTTCGACAAGCTCGTTGATTTTTGACTCGATGCGCTGTTCCAGGGCCGAAAGCTTCCGGCTTAAAGTTGCTGACAGCTCCGAAAGTTTGCCGCTTATACCTGCTGACGTCCCGGGAACCGCTTCTGCCCCGGCATCTGCAGTGTCTGCGGCCGTGACTTCGATTTGAGGTGCCTCTGCGGTATCCGTTGCAGGACCCTGCACAGAAACCGTGGCAGCCGCATCAGGTTTTACACTTAATTCCTGATCCGGCTGTGCCGTGTCAGGCTCTGCGCCTGGTGCCAGGTCCATACCTGCCGCTTCGGGTTTCACGCCTGCTGCCTCGCCTGAATCTGCAGCATCAGGTTTTACAGTCTGCGCCCTGGTTGAGGATGCGTTTTCTTTCTCAGCGGAATAAATGAGATCCGGCGAATAGAGGAAATCATCCTCTCCGCCTTCCTGCGTCCCGCTTTTTCCCTCATCCTTCGAGCCGCCAAGCAGATCCAGGACCTTGAATCCGCAGACGCTGATATAAGCCTGGAGGGGTTCCCCCTGATGATAGGCCGCACGGAATCCAAGTACGCCGAACAGCCATTTCACGCGTGCCAGGCCGTCGGGCCTGCGTTCCTGAAAGCTGCCTTTGATCTCATAGCGAAACGGCGCAAATAAGAGAAGGATCAGAAGCAGCAGCAATATGCCGAGGATGCCGAG
>JAFUAE010000156.1 GCA_017460845.1 Lachnospiraceae bacterium | reverse complement strand
GATAGACAAGCCGGAAGACCGCGTGAATTGCATTCCGCGTGGTCTCGGCTGTCTGCCGGCCCAGGCACCCATGAAGCAGTCACAGCAATTCCTTAATAGATACGCTCGAACGCGTTCTCGATCAGATCGTTGACCAGCTGCTTCTTTGAAATCCCCCGGCTTTCCCAGAGCATCGGATACATGGAGATCGCCGTAAACCCCGGCATTGTATTGATCTCGTTAAATACGATCTCATTATCTTCAGTGACGAAAAAGTCCACCCTCGCCAGCCCGTAGCCGTCAATTGCATTGAAGATATCGCGTGCGTCATCCCGGATCTTTTCCACGATATATTCCGGGACGTCCGGATCCACTACTGTCTTGGAATCGGGATTGTTGTACTTGGCATCGAAATCATAGAAGTCCGCCGCAGCAAGGATCTCGCCGATCCCGGTCGCATAGACCTTTTTGCTTCCGCCGCCGAAGACCGCGCACTCCACTTCCCGTCCGCGTATATATTCTTCCACCAGTATTTTGGAATCGATCTCAGCCGCTTTCAGCAGCGCGCTTTCAAGCTCTTTTGCATTTAACGCTTTGGAAACGCCGCAGGATGATCCTGCCTTGCTCGGCTTTACGAATACCGGATAACTGAGTCTTGCCTCCACTCTGCTGATCACATGCTCCATGTTTTTCAGCTCGTATGCCCTGACTCCGACAAAAGCCGCCTGCCGGATCCCGATCGTATCTACAATGATCTTGGTATAAAACTTATCCATTCCTGCCGCAGAAGCCAGCACGCCGCAGCCGACATAAGGGATCTTCGCCAGCTCGAACAGGCCCTGAATGGTTCCGTCTTCGCCGTATTTGCCATGGAGGACGGGAAAGATCACATCTATGCGTTGTTCTTCCGTTCTGCCGTCCTCATTTGTGATGATGACATGCTTCCTGACCGCGTCAGGACTCAGTTCAGCCCTTCTCTTCGACTGAGCCCAGCTTCCGTCCCGGATGCTGTCGACCGAATCCGCTAGCAGCCAGCCGCCTTCTGTCGTGATCCCGATCAGGATCACATTCCACTTTTCCGTATCAATATTATCCGCCACATTACAGACTGACAGACAGGATATATCATGCTCCGAAGACTGCCCTCCGAATATTACCGCTATGTTTTTCTTTTCCATTACCAATTCCTTACACAAGCATTCCAGGGCCCTTAAGAATTTCATAAGAATTTAATCATTCTTTCTTCAATCACTTTCTTAAGACCCATGTTATACTACAGACAACAAAAGAGATTAATTAGCACTTATCCTTTTTACTTCCTACATTCTACATATAAAATCGAGCAGCCTCAGGCTGCTCGACTTTTTTTATTTCTCATCAGGAATTTGCGTTCTTGGATTCTTCGCTGACTTCGCCCTTAGCCATAGCATCCGGCTTTTCAACGCTGGAGATCGCAGCCTTCAGCATCGGAATGCGGCAGTTCTTTCCGCCGAATTCAACGATGACCATATCGCTCGTAATGTCGATCAGCTGTCCGTACATGCCGGCATTCGTCAGAACATAATCTCCGACCGCGAGGGAATTCATCAGTTCTTCTTTTCTCTTCTTTTCCTTCTTCTGGGGTGCAATACCTACAAAATAGAACACACCGATCAGAACGATGATGTAGATAATCATAATTGACTGGCTCATAGTAACCTCCTAAAACACCTGTAACGAAAATGCTGTTATTGCATTTCCTTTCATGAACGGCATCCTCAGCCTTTATCTTCAGACAGGGTCTCATTCATTTCCCGTCTGTACGCCTCAAATGTGCCGCTGCGGATCGCAGTTCTGATATCACTCATCATTTTATTGTAAAAATATAAATTATGCAACGTACATAATCTTAAGCCAAGCATTTCTCCCGCCTTCAGCAGATGTCTGATATATGCCCGGGAGTAATTGCGGCAGGCCGGGCAGTCACAGCCCTCCTCGATCGGAAGTGGATCCAGCTCATATTTTTTGTTGAACATATTGAGCTTTCCATGTTTGGTATAGACATGTCCGTGTCTTCCGTTTCTGCTCGGGTAGACGCAGTCGAAAAAGTCAACGCCCCTTGCCACGCCCTCAATGATATTGAGCGGCGTTCCGACCCCCATCAGATAAACAGGCTTCTTCCGCGGCAGGTGCGGAACAACGGCATCCAGTGTGCGGTACATTTCCTCATGGCTTTCTCCGACAGCCAGTCCGCCGACTGCATATCCGTCCAGGTCGAGCTCGGAGATCTCCTCCGCGTTGGCGATGCGGACATCCTCCAGAATACCGCCCTGATTGATGCCGAACAGAAGCTGTTCGCGGTTTACCGTATCCTCCAGGCTGTTGAGTCTTTCCATCTCCGCCTTGCAGCGTTTCAGCCATCTGGCTGTCCTTGCGGTGCTCTGTTCAATATAGCTGCGTTCCGCAAGCGCGGGCGGGCATTCATCAAATGCCATCGCGATGGTCGATCCGAGATTGGACTGGATCTGCATGCTTTCTTCCGGTCCCATAAAGATCCTGTGTCCGTCGATATGGGACTGGAAGCTGACGCCTTCCTCCCTGATCTTGCGCAGGGAAGCCAGAGAAAACACCTGGAAGCCTCCGCTGTCAGTCAGGATCGGACGGTCCCAGTTCATAAATTTTCTGAGGCCGCCGAACTGTTTGATCAGTCTGTCGCCGGTCCTGACATGCAGGTGATAGGTATTGGACAGCTCCACCTGACAGCCGATTTCCTTCAGATCAACGGAAGATACAGCGCCTTTGATCGCACCGACAGTTCCGACGTTCATGAAAACCGGAGTTTCGATCACGCCGTGAACTGTCTCCATATGAGCGGATTTTGCACTGCCCTCTTCTGCTACGATCTCATACTTCATGATTGCTTTTTCTTCTTTTTGGAAGCAAGCTCTTCAGCCTTCCTGGCAGCAGCTGCAGCTCTGCGCCTGCTGTCCAGCAGATTCCAGAGAGGTCCTGTAATAAATACGGAAGAATAACCGCCGCAGATAATACCGACCATCAGCGGAAGCGCGAATTCCCTGATCGAGGATGTTCCGAAGACGAACAGGCAGAACACCATGATAAAGGTGGTCAGTGAGGTGAATACCGTTCTGGAAACAGTCTCATGGATCGACAGGTTTACGATTCCCGCAACATCCGCACCGTAAGGAGCAGTCTTCAGGTTGCGCCGGATACGGTCGAAGATGACGATGGTCGCGTTGATCGAATAACCCACGATGGTCAGGATGCAGGCGATAAAGGTCGAGCTGACGGACCAGCGCAGTACCGAATAGAAGGTCAGTACTACGAGTACGTCGTGGATCAGCGCCGCAACCGCAGATGATGCGAAGTTAATGTTCTTGAAACGGAACCAGATATAAAGAAGCATCAGGATCGTTGCAATGACGACAGCGACGATTGCGTCTCTCTTCATCTCCGTCGATACGCTTCCTGAAATATTCTCGGCTGTGATCAGCTCCTTGTCGATGCCGAACTTTTCAGCCAAAGCATCATACAGCGCCTCACGGCCTGCCGCATCCAGAGAAAGCGTACGGATCAGTACCTCATTGGTACCTGCAACCTTGGAGACCTGAGGACTCATATCCCCGGTGGATTCCGTTACGACAGGAACAACATTTTCAGAAATATAATCAAGGGAAAGGTCCTCATTAAAGGTTACATTGCATGAAGTACCGCCCTTGAAGTCAAGGCCGTAATTCAGGATGTCGCCGGTATTGCCCTTGTTGATGCCCATGAAAGCAAAGCCAAGCAGGATCACTGCAATAGAAACCGCACCGAAGAGTTTGAACTTTCCTGTAAAATTAAACGGCTTCTCGACAGGCTTCTTGATACCGAACATGGAAGGCTTGTCGCAGCCGATCCAGTACAGAGCATTGATCATGAATCTTGTCACGAAAAGTGCGGTTACCATGGAAAGGATAATGCCAAGTGCAAGTGTCTGTGCAAATCCCTTTACGGTACCGGAGCCCTTCAGATAAATGACAACTGCAGCGATCAGAGTCGTCACGTTGCCGTCGACGATTGCGGAAAGGGCTTTGTTGAATCCGGAATGGATCGCCTCATCCACGCTCTTCTTAAGGCCGAGCTCTTCTTTGATGCTGGTGAAGATAATGACATTTGCGTCTACTGCCATACCGACGGAAAGAATGATACCCGCAATGCCCGGAAGCGTGAGTGTGATTTCAAAGGCATCGAGCAGGATCAGGATCAGTCCTACATACATGCTGAGTGCAACGGACGCAGCCAGGCCGGCCACTCTGTATACCACAAGCATGAGCACGACAACGCAGATAAAACCGATCAGGCCGGCCTTCAGGGAAAGCTCGATCGCCTGCTGTCCGAGTCTTGCACCGACAACATTGGAACGAAGCTCTGTGAGCTCCAGCTTCAGCGCGCCGAGACGGATGGTCTGTGCGAGATTGTAAGCCTCATCCTGTGTGAAGTTGCCGGTGATGGAGCACTGTCCGCCCGTGATCGGCTCATTGACGACCGGAGCCGAAACAACTTCATTATCATAGATAATGGCGATCTGCTTGCCGACATTTGCCGTAGTTGCATCCGCAAACTTTTTTGTGCCTTCTGCCGTAAAGGTAACGCCGACCTCATAGGAATCCGCTGCGCCGTTGGTGCCCTTATGCTCTGCCACACCTGCGCTCTGGATCTCGGAGCCTTCTACGACCGTGTCGCCGATATCGGAAATATTGCCGTCCGCGTCATAATTAAAGGTAGCGAAGATCAGCGAACCGGGCTTGCCCAGCTCCTGAAGGATCTGGTTTGCATCAGATACGCCGGGAATGTCAACGTTGATGCGGTTGGATCCTTCCTGATAAACGGAAGACTCGGTAGAATATCCTTCCACCCTCTTCTGGATCTTGTAGATCGTATCCGCCATGTCTACTGCCGACGGATTATCCTCTGCTGCCTGATAAGTGATGCTGACACCACCGTTAAGATCCAGACCCAGTTTGATATTGTTCATGTTCTTAATGCCGCCGTATAAGCTGAGTACGGTAAGCACGACCAGAACAATCAGATATACTATGGATCTGCCCTTACTTTGTTCTTTCATTACAATTACCTGCCTTAAATGATTAGATAGTTACTGCATTTTATACCATGCTAAAATAACTTATGAATCATAGCACATGAAACAGAATTTTTCAACGAATTCATTTAGAAGTGTTTTCCGGGGACTGCGGAGCGGCTGCCTGTCACGGACCGGCATGGATGCATTGCCTTAAGGCCCGTCAACTGAGGGCTTGCAGGCAATGCTTTTTTCCTTTATGATTTCATGCACGGAAGGCCGGGACCAGACAGCACTCTGTTCATAATTATAAACAATCCGCAGTCCGGCCGGAAATGGGGAATAAAAATGACAAATGATTCAGTTCAGGATAAAGCGAAACTCGGCACACTCGATCTGATCCAGGCGGAAAACCGCATTCTGGACGAGTCCTATACAGCACCCGGCATAAAGGAGCTTGCCAGACAGGCTGCCGCCGAGGGCTGCGTGCTCCTCAAAAACGACGGCACGCTCCCGCTGGACTTAAGCCATAACGTTTCCGTATTCGGGCGCTGCCAGCTGGACTGGTTCTTTATGGGAACCGGCAGCGGAGGGGAAGCCTTTCCGCCTTATTATGTCCATCTGATCGATGGTCTGAAGGACGCCGGCGCATCCTATAATACTGCGCTGGCTGACATTTACAGTACCTGGTGCAGCTCACCTAAGCACCTCGCCTCACGCGGGGACTGGCTTCACTGGTCTTTTCATTATCCCGAAATGCCTGTCAGCAGGGAACTCGCGGAAGCCGCACGCAGACAATCCGATACCGCGCTGCTGGTGATCGGCAGATCCTCCGGTGAAAACGAAGACTGGACCCCCGAGCGGGGCGCCTACTATCTGACCGATACGGAGGAAGAGCTTCTGGAATGCGTCACGTCTGTTTTTGATAAGACGGTTCTGATCCTGAATATCGGCTGCTTTATGGATCTTTCCTTTATCGAAAAATACGGGGAACGGATCGGCGCCGTGCTCCTGGCCCGTCAGGGAGGCATGGAAAGCGGGCATGCAGTCTGCGATATCCTTTACGGAGCTGTTTGTCCCAGCGGGAAGCTTGGGGATACCTTTGCCTCAGATTACCGGGACTATCCCTCATCCGCCAGCTTCGGGGATCCTTCCCATACGGATTACGATGAAGGCATTTTTACCGGCTACCGCTATTTTGATAAATATGCTCCCGGCAAAGTCCTGTTTCCCTTCGGATACGGCCTGTCCTATACTTCATTTGATGTCCGTACGGAAGGTTTCCGTTTCGAAAGCAGCACGGTTTCGGTAAATGCAGAAGTAACCAATACGGGAGACCGCAGCGGGAAGGAGGTCGTCATGCTCTGGTGTGCACCGCCTTCCGAAGGTATGGAAAAGCCAAAGCGCATCCTCGCCGCTTTTGCAAAAACCGGGGAGCTTAAGCCGGGCTGTTCCGAAACGCTTTCGCTCAGCTGCAGCAGCCGGTATTTCTCCTCCTTTTCCGAGGAGCTGCACGCATTCATCCTGGAGCCCGGCACCTGGACATTTACCGTAAATGAGATTCCCGCCGGCAGCTTCAGCCTCTCCGGGACCGAAATCCTGGAAAAGGTTATTCCTGCCATGATGCCGGACACCGGTCTCAGGAAACGTATTCTGCAGCATCTTCCGGAAGAGACTCATGTGCCAGCCGCCGCGGATCCTCATTTTTCCAAAGTGATTACCGGAGAGCTTTCACTTGACGCCTTCCTGGCATCGCTTACTCCTGAGGAGCTTGAGGCTCTGAGCAGAGGCCAGGGCATGATGGACAGTCCCTATGGCGCAAAAGGAAACGCCGGCGCCTTCGGCGGCATCACTCCCGGCCTTAATGCAAAAGGCGTTCCTCCCGTTATCACCTCAGACGGGCCCTCCGGCCTCAGACTTTCCATGCATACCTCCCTGATCCCGAGCGCGGCCGTACTCGCCTGCAGCTGGAATACTGTGCTGGTCGAGGCTCTTTACGGCCGTGTCGGCGACGAAATGATCTATTGGGGGATCGACGTCCTGCTCTGTCCGGGTATGAATCTGCACCGCGATCCCTTATGCGGCAGGAATTTCGAGTACTATTCCGAGGATCCCGTCCTTTCCGGAATGATGGCGGCGGCCGCAGTCCGCGGGATCCAGAGCCGCGGGAAGGCTGCGTGTCCGAAGCATCTTTGCTGCAACAATCAGGAGACCGGTCGCAATGTCTGCGATTCCCGGGTCTCCGAACGTGCGCTCCGCGAATTATACCTGCGGAATTTTGAAATCTGCATACACGAAAGTACGCCGCTTACCGTCATGAGTTCATACAATCGGGTAAACGGCGTCTGGTCGCACTATAATTATGATCTTCTGACAACTGTACTTCGAGGTGAATGGGGCTTTGACGGCGTTGTGATCACAGACTGGTGGATGCAGCCCTCCGTGAGCCCGGAATTTCCGCAGCTAAGGGATAATGCATACCGCGTCCGTGCCCAGGCGGATGTCCTGATGCCGGGCGACATGGATCATTTCGCCGGAGAATACCGGCCCGACGAAACGCTGCTCGAGACCCTCGGAACGCCCGGAGGCATTACCCGGGGCGAATTACAGCGTACCGCCCGCAATGTGCTGAAGCTGATCCTGAAGCTGAATCAGTCTAAATCTCTGAATGATTCAACCGGGACATAATATTTCCTTATCCCTTGACACCGCCGGAGGTCACGCCCTTGATGATGTTCTTGGACAGGATCACATAGACCACCAGGACCGGCAGGATCGCCAGGAGAATAAACATGTAGACCTTGCCCATATCAAACTTCGAATAATCCGCGGAGCGGAGCTGTGCGATCATGATCGGAACAGTCTTCATTTCCGCCTTCGTCAGCAGGAGGCTCGGAAGGAAGTAGTTGTTCCAGCTCTGGACAAATGAGAATATCATCTGTACGGCGATTGCCGGCCGGATCATCGGCAGTACGATGGAATTAAAGATCCGGAATTCGTTGCAGCCGTCCACTCTTGCTGCCTCCACGATGGACATCGGGAGTACGCTTTCCATATACTGCTTCATATAGAAGAACACGACCGGCGCCGCAATTCCGGGAAGGATCAGCGGCCAGTAATGGTTTGTCAGATTAAACTTATAGCAGATCTGGACAAAGCCGACCGCCGAGACCTGGCTCGGAATGACCATGATCGCCATGATAAATCCGAATGCGGCTTTTTTCAGCCTGAAGTCATAGGCGTGGATGCCGTAGGCCGTCAGCGCGGAAAAATAGGTCGTCAGCACGGAGGTGATGCCTGCAACGATAAAGCTGTTGAGCAGTCCCTTCGGAATATTGATCGAGGAATCCGTCCATGCGTTTTTCAGGTTCTCGATAAAGTGCGTGCTCGGCAGCAGTGCAAAGCCGCCCTGGAGTTCTCCGTTGGATCTCGTGGAATTGATGATCAGCATATAAAACGAGAACAGGCAGAGGAAGGTCAGAAAAATCAGGATCAGATAAACGACTGCCCGCAGCACCGCAAGCTGAATTCTTGCTTTATGGCTGTCATAGCTCAAACTCTTATTCATCTCGCTTCTCCTTCTTAATCGTGTCTTCTTCTCTTCGGGGTTCTCTTTTCCTTTTCCTGATAGGTCCTGTTCAGCGAACGGAACACGATCAGGCTGAGAATGCCGGTAATGATAAAGATGATCACTGAAATCGCACCGGCCATGCCGTAGTTCTTGCTGCCTCCCAGATAATTATTGAGGTACATGATCAGGGTGGTGGAGGTGCGGTCAGGCGTGCCGAGTCCCTTGGTCAGGACCTGCGGCACATCGAACATCTGCAGGCCGCCGATCATAGCCGTGATCACCGTGTATACCAGGATCGGCATCAGCAGCGGCAGAGTAACCTTTGTGAAGACCTGCACGGAATTTGCGCCGTCAATATTTGCAGCTTCAAACAGCGTCTGGTCGATCCCCATGATGCCTGCCATCAGCAGGATCGTCGTATTGCCGAACCACATCAGGAAATTCATCAGGGCGATCAGACTGCGGACCGTGATGGTGTATGCAAAGAAATCGATCGGCTTATCGCTCCAGCCAGCCGCGGTAATGATCTGGTTGACCGGACCGACATTGGAAAAGAGCGTAAAGAACAGCATGGAAAATGCTGACGCCATGATCAGGTTGGGCATGTAGATGACTGTCTTGAAGAACTGCTGTCCCTTAATATTAAGGCGGTAGCTCGTGAAGAACAGCGCCAGGAGCAAAGCCACCACGACCTGCGGGATCGCGCCGGCAAGCCAGATGATCACCGTATTCAGGGCGTATTTCAGGATCAGGACCGTACCGTTCTTATCCGGCGTAAACAGATCCACATAATTCTGCAGACCCACAAATTTCGGGCCGATCTGCTGCAGGCCTTCCCTGTAGTTTTCAAAAAAGCTGTTATAGATCGTCAGTGCCTGCGGGAAGAATGTGAACAGGAAATATGCCAGAAAGAACGGAGCAATGAAAATATAGCCCCATTTGGCATAATTGATCCCCTTTCTCTTCTTCTCTTTCATCACACTTACCTCGCTTTCCGTGTATGCATTTTCGGGAAATGCCGCTCAGCTCTTTCCGTTATCTTCTTAGAACAGCCGGGCAGGATAACTGATCCTGCCCGGACATTTTATATGACTGGTATCTGATAAAAGCAAACGCCTCACATCTTTGATTACTGCGGAGTATTGATGGTCGGATACTTCTCGTTGATGTACAGATAGAAGTTCTCGATCGCCTTATCCTTATCGACTGAGCCTCTGTAATACTCCTGAAGGGCGTTCTGAAGGCCCTCGTTAAGAAGCTGATCATAAATCGTCTGGTTCTCGAACTTGATGTGCTGTGCAAGCTCTACGAATACTGCGGTGTCGTTCTGTCCGCCGAGGAAATCATTGCCGTAGCTCTCATCGGAACCGAACTTCTCGTTGACCTTCTTGTTGTTGGAGAACTGAGCCTCTTCCGAAACAAGCTTGGAGCAGACATCTTCGTCATTGATGAAGGTATTCATAACATCTGCAAGCATGGTCGGGTTATCGGAGCCTGATGCTGCAAGCAGCCATGTGCCGCCCCAGAAATGCGCTGCCGGTCCCTGGCAGATCGCCCAGTCACCCGGGCATCCTTTTTCCGGATCCTGTGCATTGCCCATTGAGAAGTTGAAGTACCATGCCGGTCCGAAGAAGCACATTGTCTTGCCTTCCTTGAACATCTGGGCTGTGGTCTCATCATCCCAGATTCCGGAGGTCAGGGTATAACCGTTCTTTACAAATTCATCCGTCTGATCCATCCATGCATTGATCTGGTCATCAAACTGCAGGTTGTTGTCCTTATCCACCCACGGGCTGGTGACGTTGTTGGAGAACGGACGATAGGTCTCTGCGAAGGAAGCGGTCATGTAATATCCCTTAGCCTTTGCATCAGCCGCAACTGCATTAAACTTGTCCCAGCTGTCCAGGAGTCCCTGAACCTCATCCGGCTCGGAGGTGCCGAGTACGTCCTCAGCGATGGAACGGCGGTAGATCAGAGCTGACGGGCAGCACTGGAAGGAAACGCCCTTAACAACGCCATTTGCATCGGAAGCAGCCTGTACGGTGTAGTCGTACGCATTGCTGAAATCAGTAACACCGAGTGCCTTCACATCCTGTGTCACCTCGGAGTTTGTATACTTCAGAATGTAGTCCGCCTCTGCAAGGAACATATCGACCTTCTCATCATCGGAAGCATTTTCCTGATTCAGAAGTGCCTCATCCAGAGCATCCTGATAAGCGCCCTCTGCACTCGGTACGATGATCCAGTTGACGGTCACGCCTTCGGGAACCTGATAGTATTTCTCGAAGAATCCCTTGAACTCTTCATTCCATGCGTAAATATTGAAAACCTTGCCCTCATCGGCTGCTGCCGGTGCCGCAGCTTCCGTTGCTGCCGGCGTTTCCGCTGCCGCTGCTGTTGTTTCAGCTGCTGCCGCTGTTGTCTCGGCTGCTGCCGCTGTTGTTGCCGCAGGCGCTGCAGTCGTTTCTGCAGGTTTGGATCCGCAGGCTGCAAGTGACAATACCATAGATGCAGCAAGAATCGTTGCTAATGCCTTTTTCATAAGTTTACCTCCTGAAAGTTTTATGAAATCTGGTTTTCCTTCTTTAAAATTATATTTCATCAGCGGGTTGCCCCGGTGATAAGCTGCTGTAAATGCTGCCGGCTCAGCGTTTTCCCGCAGGCGCCTGGGCCAGCGAGCGGCCCTCGAGCAGTCTGCCCGTCACGGTCACGATTTCCGGAATCGTCGTCCGTGGATGTTCGATCAGATCGACAAGCATCCTGACCGACTGGCTGCCGAGTCCGTCCGTATCCTGCTCCCAGGTCGTCAGCTTCGGTTCAAGCACCCTTGCAATCCCCTTGCCGTCATAGCCCAGGATCGAGATATCCTCCGGCACCTTCAGTCCGGCCTCCCTGACTGCATTGATGCCTCCGATCGCGGAAAAGTCATCGGGACACAGAATGCAGCTCGGCCGATCCTCCCTGCGGATCATTCTCCATACCGCTGCAAAGCAGCTGTCCGGGTCGTGATACGGGCTTTCCGCCACATAGCTGTCAGGTACGCTGATCCCGGCATTTTCGCAGGCTCTGTAAAAGCCTCTCAGCCGGTTCTCCGTCACGGCAGTCATTTCTCCGTGGATAAACGCGATCCTGCGGTGCCCCGCTTCGATCGCCCTCCCCGTCAGTATTTCCGTGCCCTGCAGATTGTCTGACATGACAGCCGGTTTATTGTTAAAGACGTGATCGATCGTTACGAGGGGAAGATCGGAGGCCGCGAGCTCCATTACCATCGGATCATGAAAATCAATACAGACGATCACGACGCCGTCTACGCCCCGGTGTCTGCAGTGCTGCAGATAAGTCGCAGGCCGCTTGCCGACATTTGCATTGATAAATGTGATGTCGTAGCCGTTATTTTCCGCTTCTACCCTGATGCTTTCGAGTACGTTGGAAAAGTAATCGTGGGTGAGTCCGCTTCTGCTCTCATCCACCAGCAGTACGCCTATATTATAGGAACGGTTTGTTTTGAGAGCCCTTGCCGCGGAATTCGTCTGATAACCGAGCCGGCTGGCAGCTTCCAGTATCCGTTCGCGTGTCGCTGCGCTGATATCCGTCTGGCCGCTGAGCGCTTTACTGACCGAAGCTACTGATACGCCGCATTCATTGGCTATATCCTTCATCGATACCATTTCGCGCTCTCCTTTCCCGGCTTATGCGATTCACTTAATCGTTTAAGTACCTTTAACCTACTGCATTTTGTCTCAGAAATCAATAATTTGGCTCATATTTTTGTTCAGATTTGCTATTTTTGGCATTTTATACGACATGGACTTTTCTGTTTTGTATGTTTTTTCGAAAACATGTGTCTTGATATTACATACAAAATATACTAAATTTAAGAAAACGTAACTTAAACGATTAAGTATCATTCACATCTTTTTCTGCCGATTCCATCATCCTGTGAGGTATTTATATGAAATACGGATATTTTGATGACGCAAACAGAGAATATGTCATTACCACGCCTGAAACTCCCCTTCCCTGGATCAACTACCTGGGTTCCGAGGGTTTCTTTACGCTGCTCTCCAATACAGCGGGCGGTTATTCCTTTTATAAAGACGCACGTCTGCGGCGGCTGACCAGATACCGCTACAACGCCTCTCCCCTTGATCACGACGGCTTCCATATTTATATAAGGGACGGCGAGACCGTCTGGAATCCCGGATGGCAGCCGGTACAGACACCTGTAGACTACCGCTGCCGCCATGGTCTCGGTTATACGGTGATCACCGGGGAAAAGAACGGCGTCCGGGTCTCTCAGGAATTCTTTGTGCCGCGGGGAGACAACTGCCTGCTTATGCGGGTGAAGGTGCAGAATCATTCCGGTGCGGTAAAGGATCTGAAGCTGTTTTCCTATCTGGAATTCTGCCTCTGGAACGCCGTGGATGACGGAGAAAATTTCCAGCGCAATCTCTCCTGCGGCGAGGTCGAGGTCGAAAACGGCGGCTCCGTCATTTACCATAAAACAGAGTACCGTGAACGCAGAAATCACTATGCTGTTTTCTGGGCAAACCGTCCCGCTGACGGTTTCGATACTGCCCGTGAGGCATTTATCGGCACCTATGGCAGTCCTTCCGGACCGGCTGCTGTTTTCGGAAATGGCTGCACCGGCAGCATTGCCCACGGCTGGCAGCCTGTCGCTGCCCAGGAATTTGATCTTTCTCTCGATGACGGGGATTCTGCAGACATCATTTTCGGGCTTGGCTATATCGAAAACCCGGATGACGAAAAATGGGAAGCTCCGAATGTGATCAATAAGGAGCGGGCAAAGGATATGATCCTGCGCTATATGAGCGGCAGTCAGTTCGACGCTGCTTTTCAGGCGCTGCGGACGTTCTGGGATGAACTGATGAGCCATTATCACGTTTCCACCGGAGACGAAAAGCTCGACCGCATGGCGAATATCTGGAATCAGTACCAGTGCATGGTAACCTTTAACATGAGCCGTTCCGCAAGTTATTTTGAAAGCGGTATCGGGCGGGGCATGGGCTTTCGGGATTCCTGCCAGGATCTGCTCGGTTTCGTGCACATGATCCCGGGCCTTGCAAGGCAGCGTATCCTCGACCTTGCCGCGACCCAGCGGCCGGACGGAAGTGCCTACCATCAGTATCAGCCCCTCACCAAAAAGGGCAATTCGGATATCGGCTCCGGCTTTAATGACGACCCGCTCTGGCTTATTGCAGGAACTGACGCATACCTGAGAGAAACCGGGGACTTTGACATTCTTAAGGAATCCGTCCCCTTTGATAATGACGAGAGTCTTGCCGCCCCGCTGCTCGACCATCTGCGCCGGAGCTTCAGCTACACACGCACGCATCTCGGCCCGCATCAGCTGCCTCTGATCGGCCGGGCTGACTGGAATGACTGCCTCAATCTGAACTGTTTTTCCACCAAATCCGGGGAAAGTTTCCAGACCTCCGGCCCCAGTGAGGGACCTGTCGCGGAAAGCATTTTTATCGCCGGAATGTTTGTCAAATATGGAAATGCATTTGCCGGGATCCTGCGGCACCTGGGCCTGGAGGAAGAAGCAGCTGACGCAGAAGCGGCTGTCCGTGAAATGGAGCATTCCGTCTGTGAAAGCGGCTGGGATGGAGACTGGTTCCTGCGTGCTTATGATGCGGCCGGAAATCCGGTCGGCAGCAGGTCCTGCGATGAGGGCCAGATCTATATCGAGCCTCAGGGAATGTGTGTAATGGCCGGGATCGGTGTTGAAAGCGGGTTCGCGGCCCGGGCTCTGGAAAGCGTGAAGGAGCGGCTTGATACAAAATACGGTATCGTCCTGCACCAGCCGGCTTATACGAAATACTATAAGGAGCTTGGTGAGATCACGAGCTATCCGCCGGGATACAAGGAGAATGCCGGTATCTTCTGCCACAACAATCCATGGATCTGCTGTGCGGAAGCTGTGCTCGGCCACGGAAACCGTGCCTTTGAAGTCTACCGCCGGACCTGTCCTGCCTATATTGAGGAAATCAGTGACATTCACCGGACGGAACCCTATGTGTACTCCCAGATGATCGCCGGCAAAGATGCGCCTTCCTTTGGCGAAGCCAAGAACAGCTGGCTGACCGGTACTGCTGCCTGGACCTTCCTCAGCATCAGTCAGGCGATCCTCGGCATTCAGCCGTCGCTTGACGGCCTGACAATAGATCCCTGCCTGCCGGAAGGGATCAGACGCCTCCGGATCACCCGTCTGTACCGCGGCGCTGTCTATGATATCGAGATTGAAAAACCGGATGGTGTGGAAAAAGGTGTGCGGGAGATCCTGGCAGACGGAAAGCGGATTGAGGGACATACGCTGCCGGTCAGCCCCGCCGGATCAAAGATTTGTGTAAAAGTGCTGATGGGATAGATTTTCCTTTGATTTTCAAATTCCAAGGTACTTCAGAAATCTGAATTTTTGAAAATACAGGGATAAACAGTTTTATGAGAGTCATCAAGGTATTCTCGCCGATGCAGAAGGTGCGGAATACCTTGATTATTTTTATCAGCTCTCATCCCCGGGATTTCCTGCCGTGAATAAAGGGAAATCTGCCTTGGAAAGATTATCTGCTATATATTTCAAGGTAATTTCAGAAAATATCAAAATCCTGATGCAAGGAGAATCCATATTTTCCTGAATGCCCTGGTATTCAGGAAAATGGAATTACCTTAATGCTTTGAGTTCTTCCAGAAGTGCCGTGCAGCCCTCCAGAGAATCCTTCCAGGTCGATGCAAAATCGTCTGTGT
>JAFUAE010000155.1 GCA_017460845.1 Lachnospiraceae bacterium | reverse complement strand
CACGCATTTTTCTACGGCTATCCTGCGCCATAAGACCTGGAATTGCGATACCGCAGGTCTATGGCGTCTGCCGGCCCAGGCACCCATGAAGCAAAAATGGATATACCTTGGATATAAAAAGCGGCGCCCGTATGGACGCCGCTCACTGTTATCATGAATATGAAATCAGCCCTTCGCAGCCTTCTTGGCTGCTTTTTCTCTTTCTTTTCTGCGCTTTTCGATCGTCTTCTCGGACGGCTGCGCTCCCTGCAGGATCTGCATCAGGTACATGCCGCTGACCTTGGCCTTGACCGAAGTCTTGACCGGCAGATCTTCAAACACATCCTTGTCGCACATCAGATCCATGATCTTGGGACCGATCTTGGCCCTGACGACGTAGACCTTCATGAATCTGGCACGCCTTGGCGCCTGCTCGAAGACTTCCTTCGGGAAAGGAGCTTCCTTAAACTTCATCTTCTTTTTATCAATGACCAGAAGATTTACGACCTGTGCGTAGGTCTCAAGCATCTTCTGCGACTGTGCCTGTTCCGCCTGCATCTTCATTCCCGTCCTGTAGAGGAAGAAGAGCGCGACGGCTGCAATAATTAAAACGATGATCAGTACGGTCAGAATGATGCGCATCATGGTGAAAAAGCTCCTTAAAAAGTGAATAATAAATTATTCTATCATCAGTGGAAAAAAAACTCAAGCAAATACTTGACGATTGACAACCAATGTGATAACCTAAAATTTGCATTATTATGGCATCATGTGCCTTAATGCTAAAACATTTTACTACTATTGCACAACATTTGCAATAGCTTATAGAACTTTGTTGTCTATTTTAAAAGAGGTGGAGAATATCTATGGATAAAAGCAGAATGCACGCGGTCAAAGCCGGCAAGGGCTTGAGAATGAGCTTCTCCGAAGCAAAAGAAGTTCTCGAGATGCCGAACCTGATCGAGATTCAGAAGAATTCCTACAACTGGTTCCTGACGGATGGACTGAAGGAGGCGTTTGACGACATCTCCCCGATCTCAGACTTTGCAGGACATCTCAGCCTGGAATTCATGGACTTTACTTTGTGCAGGGACGAAGTGAAGTATACCATTGAAGAGTGCAAGGAAAGGGACGCTACCTATGCTGCTCCGTTAAAGGTGAAGGTGCGCCTGATCAACAATGACAAAGACGAGATCAGTGAGCATTTCATCTTTATGGGAGATCTCCCTTTAATGACAGATACCGGTTCCTTTGTGATCAACGGAGCTGAGCGTGTTATCGTTTCCCAGCTCGTCAGAAGCCCGGGCATTTATTACGATGTCACGCACGACAAGCTCGGCAAGGAACTCTATTCCTGCACCGTGATCCCGAACCGCGGAGCATGGCTGGAGTATGAGACGGACTCAAACAATGTATTCTGGGCAAGAGTAGACCGTACCCGCAAGGTGCCGGTCACTGTTCTGATCCGTGCGCTCGGCATCGGCACCAACCGTGAGATCATCGATCTCTTCGGCGAGTATCCGAAGCTGATCGATACGATGTCAAAGGATACCTCGGAAAACTATCAGGACGGCCTTCTGGAACTCTATAAGAAGATCAGACCGGGCGAGCCGCTTTCCGTGGATTCGGCGGAATCACTGCTTCATTCCATGTTCTTTGATGCCAGAAGATATGACCTTGCCAAGGTCGGCAGATATAAGTTCAACAAAAAGCTGCTGTTCAGGAACCGTATCGAAGGCAAGATCCTTGCAGAGGATGTTGTCGACGAGGAGACCGGCGAGATCATTGCTTCCGCAGGACAGACCCTGGACAAGGAGACCTGCGACCGCATCCAGAACACCGGCTGCGTGTCGGTCCTGGTCAGAGGAAAGGCAGACGCTGAAAATGCCGAAGGACGTGCGGTAAAGATCCTTTCCAACCGCATGGTCGACATTCGCAGCTTTATCAGCTTTGATCCTGCAGAAGCGGATATTCATGAGCTCGTGTATTATCCGGTCCTGAAGGAGATCCTCGATGAGCTCGGGGATGCACCGGAAGAGGAAATCAGGATCGCCCTGAAGAAAAATATCTCTGAGCTGGTTCCGAAGCATATCACCAGAGATGATATCCTGACATCCATTAACTATAATATGCACATCGAAGAAGGCATCGGCAGCGCAGACGATATCGACCACCTCGGAAATCGCCGCATCCGTGCCGTCGGAGAGCTTCTTCAGAATCAGTACCGCATCGGTCTCAGCCGTATGGAGAGAGTGGTGCGTGAGCGTATGTCCACGCAGGACATTGATGACATTACAGCGACATCCCTGGTCAACATTAAGCCTGTTACGGCTGCGGTCAAGGAATTCTTCGGTTCCTCCCAGCTGTCCCAGTTCATGGACCAGAACAACCCGCTGTCCGAACTGACACATAAGCGTCGTCTTTCCGCACTGGGTCCCGGCGGACTTTCCAGAGACCGTGCCGGATTCGAGGTCCGAGACGTACATTATACCCATTACGGACGTATGTGCCCGATCGAGACTCCTGAAGGCCCGAACATCGGACTGATCAACTCTCTTGCGTCCTATGCGCGCATCAACGAGTACGGCTTCATCGAAGCGCCTTACCGCGTAGTTGATAAGACAGATCCGGAAAAGCCGGTCGTTACCGAGAAAATCGTTTACCTGACAGCGGACGAGGAGGATAACTTCAGGATCGCACAGGCAAATGAGCCGCTCGATGATGAGGGACACTTCATCAATAAAAATGTTTCCGGCCGTTTCAGAGAGGAAACGACCAGTTTTAACCGTACTTCAGTAGACCTGATGGATGTCTCCCCGAAGATGCTTCTTTCCGTGGCGACCTCCATGATCCCGTTCCTGGAGAACGATGACCCGACACGTGCGCTGATGGGCTCCAACATGCAGCGTCAGGCAGTTCCGCTTCTGAAGACTGAAGCGGCGGTTATCGGTACCGGTATCGACGATAAGGTCGCAAAGGACTCCGGCGTGTGCGTGGTTGCGCTGCATGACGGCGTAGTCACGGATGTTTCCGCCGACCACATTACGGTCAAGCCGAAGACCGGAGACAAGGACGTTTATAAGCTGACCAAGTTTATGCGTTCCAACCAGTCAAACTGCTACAACCAGAGACCGATCGTCAACGTCGGAGATACGGTAGAGGAAGGCGAGATCATTGCTGACGGACCGTCCACATCTCACGGCGAGATCGCACTCGGCAAGAACCCGCTGATCGGCTTCATGACCTGGGAAGGTTATAACTACGAGGATGCGGTCCTGCTTTCCGAGCGTCTGGTACAGGATGATGTCTATACCTCCGTGCATATCGAGGAATACGAGTGCGAGGCGAGAGACACCAAGCTCGGACCGGAAGAGATCACAAAGGATGTTCCGGGTGTCTGCGATGATGCATTAAAGAACCTGAACGAAACAGGTATCATCCGCATCGGCGCTGAAGTGCGCGCGGGCGACATTCTGGTCGGAAAGGTCACCCCGAAGGGAGAGACCGAGCTGACTCCGGAGGAGAGACTGCTCAGGGCGATCTTCGGCGAAAAGGCCAGAGAAGTGCGTGATACCTCGCTTAAGGTTCCGCACGGCGCTTACGGCGTAGTCGTAGACGCAAAGGTATTTACAAGAGAAAATTCGGACGAGCTTTCACCGGGCGTCAACAAGTCCGTCAGGATCTACATCGCGCAGAAGCGTAAGATCGGCGTAGGCGACAAGATGGCAGGACGTCACGGCAATAAGGGTGTCGTTTCCAGAGTGCTTCCGGTAGAGGATATGCCTTACCTTCCGAACGGCCGCCCGCTTGATATTGTGCTGAACCCACTCGGCGTTCCGTCCCGTATGAATATCGGACAGGTTCTGGAGTTCCATCTGAGTCTGGCTGCAAGGGCACTCGGCTTCAACATTTCCACCCCGATCTTCGAGGGCGCGAATGAGCACGACATCCAGGACTGCCTGGAGATGGCAAATGATTATGTCAACGGCAGCTGGGAGGATTTCGAAAAGAAATATAAAGAGGTCCTCAAGCCGGATGTAATGGAATATCTCGGAGAGCATCTGGAGCACAGAAATCTCTGGAAGGGCGTTCCGATCAGCAGAGACGGAAAGGTCCGCTTAAGAGACGGACGTTCCGGAGAATATTTCGATTCACCGGTTGCGATCGGACACATGCACTACCTTAAGCTGCACCACCTGGTAGACGATAAGATCCATGCACGTTCCACAGGTCCTTACTCACTTGTAACGCAGCAGCCGCTCGGCGGAAAGGCACAGTTCGGCGGACAGCGTTTCGGTGAGATGGAAGTCTGGGCCCTCGAGGCTTACGGCGCTGCATATACGCTTCAGGAGATCCTTACCATGAAGTCGGATGATGTGGTCGGACGTGTTAAGACCTATGAGGCGATTATTAAGGGAGAGAATATCCCGAAGGCCGGTATTCCGGAGTCCTTCAAGGTCCTGATCAAGGAGCTGCAGTCTCTTGCGATGGATATCAAGGTGCTTGACGAAAACGGCAACGAAGTCGAACTCAAGGAGAATCTTGATGATACGGATATGAACCTGCACAGACTGCTCGAGGGAGACAGAAGGTACCGTGACCAGGAATCCAGAGAGTTCTCCAATTACGGCTATACCACGCAGGAATTCAACAGCGAGGGTGAACTCGAGGAAGTTGAAGAGAGCGACGTCCAGGATTTTGATCCGGATGAGGATGATGCAGTATTTGCAGATGAGTCTGATGAGACTTAAGAGAGGGGAAGCATAAGGATATGGCACAAATTCAGGATACATACGAACCGATGACTTTTGAAGCGATCAGAATAGGCCTTGCATCTCCGGAAAAGATCCTTGAGTGGTCCCATGGTGAGGTCACAAAGCCGGAAACGATCAACTATCGTACTCTGAAGCCTGAAAAGGACGGTCTCTACTGCGAGAGGATCTTCGGTCCGAGCAAGGACTGGGAATGCCACTGCGGGAAATATAAGAAAATGCGCTTTAAGGGCGTGATCTGCGATAAGTGCGGCGTTGAAGTCACCAAGTCTTCCGTCAGAAGAGAGAGACTCGGACATATTTCACTTGCGGCTCCGGTTTCGCACATCTGGTACTTCAAGGGTATTCCGTCCAGAATGGGACTGATCCTTGACATTTCACCGAGAGTACTGGAGAAGGTTCTTTATTTCGCGTCCTATATCGTACTGGATCCGGGCGCGACCGGCCTGACCTATAAGCAGGTGCTTTCCGAGAAGGAGTACCGCGATGAGGCGGCGAAGTACGGCGCTGATGCATTCCGCGTGGGAATGGGTGCGGAAGCGGTTCTGGAGCTTCTGAAGGCGATCGATCTGGACAAGGAATCCGAAATGCTCAAGGACGAGCTCAAGGACAGCTCCGGACAGAAGCGCGCGCGAATCGTCAAAAGACTTGAAGTCGTGGAGGCCTTCCGTATTTCCGGAAATAAGCCGGAGTGGATGGTGCTGACCGTGATCCCGGTTATCCCTCCGGATATCCGTCCGATGGTACAGCTCGACGGCGGAAGATTCGCCACATCGGATCTGAATGATCTTTACAGAAGAATTATCAACAGAAATAACAGACTCGCGAGACTGCTGGAACTCGGCGCTCCGGAGATCATCATCAGAAATGAGAAGAGAATGCTCCAGGAGGCTGTCGATGCCCTGATCGACAACGGCCGCCGCGGACGTCCGGTCACAGGCCCGGGCAACCGTGCGCTGAAGTCCCTCTCGGATATGCTGAAGGGAAAGCAGGGACGTTTCCGTCAGAACCTGCTCGGAAAGCGAGTTGACTATTCGGGCCGTTCCGTTATCGTCGTAGGACCGGAGCTGAAGATTTATCAGTGCGGACTTCCGAAGGAGATGGCGATCGAGCTGTTTAAGCCTTTTGTAATGAAGGAGCTCGTACAGAACGGTTCCGCTCATAATATCAAGGCAGCGAAGAAGATGGTGGAACGTCTGGAGACCGGCGTCTGGGATGTTCTGGAGGACGTTATCAAAGAACATCCGGTTATGCTGAACCGTGCTCCTACACTGCACAGACTCGGAATTCAGGCCTTTGAGCCGATCCTGGTCGAGGGTAAGGCAATCAAGCTTCATCCGCTGGTCTGTACTGCATTCAATGCGGACTTCGACGGAGACCAGATGGCTGTACATCTGCCGATTTCACTGGAAGCACAGGCTGAATGCCGTTTCATGCTGCTCAGCCCGAATAACCTGCTGAAGCCGTCTGACGGTTCGGTCGTGGCGGTTCCTTCCCAGGATATGGTCCTCGGTATTTACTATCTGACCCAGGAGAGACCGGGAACTACAGGCGAGGGATCGGTATTCAAGAGCATTAACGAAGCGATCCTCGCTTATGAGAACGGCGCAGCGGCACTGCATGCCAAGGTAAAGACAAGGCTTGAGAAGACTGCTCCGGACGGAACTGTTATCCATCCGGTGGTCGAGACCACGATCGGCAGACTGATCTTTAACGAGATCATTCCGCAGGATCTCGGTTTTGTGGACAGAAGCGTTCCCGGACATGAATATGATCCGGAAGTCGATTTCCTGGTCAAAAAGGGAGAGCTTAAGGAAATCCTTGAGCGTATCATGAATATCCACGGGGCAACTGCTACAACGATCGCTCTCGACAACATCAAGGCAATCGGATACAAGTACTCCACCAAAGCTGCCCTGACCGTTTCCATTTCGGACATGGTCGTGCCGGCGGATAAGCAGGAAATCATCGACAAGGCCCAGAAGACGGTCGACAGGATCGCAAGGGACAAGGCGCGCGGACTTATTACCGAGGAAGAGCGTTATAAGGAAGTCATCGATACCTGGAAGGCAGCCGATGACGAACTGACCAACGAGCTGATTTCCGGCCTGGATCAGTATAATAACCTGAAGATGATGGCTGATTCCGGAGCCCGTGGTTCCAATAAGCAGATCAAGCAGCTTGCAGGTATGCGAGGCCTGATGGCGGATACAACGGGACATACGATCGAACTTCCGATCAAGTCCAATTTCCGTGAGGGACTGGATATTCTGGAGTACTTCATTTCCGCACACGGCGCCCGCAAGGGACTTTCCGACACGGCACTGCGTACGGCAGACTCGGGATATCTGACCAGAAGACTGGTAGATGTCTCACAGGAACTGATCATCAAGGAAGACGACTGCTCTGCAGGAAAATCCGAGGCACAGCTTCCGAGCATGGAAATCGGAGGCTTTGTCGACGGACAGGAGGTCATCGAGGACCTTGAGGAGCGTATCACCGGCAGATGCGTGGCGGAGACCATCATCGATCCGGAGACAAAGGAAATCGTGATCAAGGCCAATGATCTCTGCACGGTCAGCAAGGCGAAAAAGGTCGTTGCAGCGCTGGAGAAGCTTGGCAGAAAGACCATCAAGATCCGTACGGTCCTTACCTGCAGATCCAAGGCGGGTGTCTGCGCGAAGTGCTACGGCGCAAACATGGCGACAAGGACTCCGGTTCAGGTCGGTGAGGCGGTCGGTATCATTGCCGCACAGTCCATCGGTGAGCCGGGTACCCAGCTGACAATGAGAAACTTCCACACCGGCGGTGTTGCTTCCAATCAGGATATTACACAGGGTCTTCCCCGTGTCGAGGAGCTTCTGGAAGCCAGAAAGCCGAAGGGACTTGCGATCATTTCCGAGATCCCGGGCGTTGTTTCTCTCAGGGAGACTAAGAAGAAGAGAGAGGTCACAGTCACCGACAGCGAGAACAATCAGTCCAAGACCTATCTGATCCCTTACGGATCCAGACTGAAGGTACAGGACGGAGATGTGCTTGAGGCCGGAGATGAGATCACGGAAGGATCTGTCAATCCGCACGACCTGCTCCGCATTAAGGGTGCAAGAGCCGTACAGGATTACATGCTGAAGGAGGTTCAGAGAGTTTACCGTCTTCAGGGTGTTGATATCAACGATAAGCACATTGAGATGATCGTCAGACAGATGATGAAGAAGGTCAGAGTCGAGGATCCGGGTGATTCCGAATTCCTTCCGGGCATGTCCGTCAACCTGATCGATTTCAACGAGGTGAACGAAGCCCTGGAAGAGGCCGGCAAGATCCCGGCTGAGGGCAAGATCACAATGCTCGGCATTACCAAGGCTTCCCTGGCTACGGATTCGTTCCTGTCAGCTGCATCCTTCCAGGAGACCACGAAGGTCCTTACTGAGGCGGCCATCAACGGAAAGGTCGACCACCTCAACGGCCTGAAGGAAAATGTCCTGATCGGAAAGCTGATCCCGGCAGGTACCGGCATGAAGCGCTACAGCAATATCAGCCTTTCATCCGATTATGAGGAGGAGCAGGCTCAGGAGGAGACGCATGAACAGGCGGACGAAACAGTCCTGAAGACAGCAGAGGCTCCGGAAAACAGCTTTGCAGAGGCTGGAGAGACCCTGTCCGGGGAGACATTGGAAGCGGAAGAGACCGCAGAAGATGCCGAAGCGGCTGAAAATGAGGAATCCTGAAAACAGGCTTGACTTTTCATAACATTGCACTTATTATTATATGGCGCGTGCGCACGCACGCGTCATATTTTTTACGTTTTTGTACAACCATTAAAATTTCAAAGGAGGTGAAACTAATGCCAACATTTAACCAGCTGGTTAGAAAGGGAAGACAGACATCTGTTAAGAAGTCTACAGCACCGGCTCTTCAGAAGGGATTCAACTCTCTGAGAAAGCGTGCTACAAATGAGTCTTCTCCGCAGAAGCGTGGTGTATGCACAGCCGTTAAGACTGCAACACCGAAAAAGCCTAATTCAGCACTCCGTAAGATCGCCAGAGTACGTCTTTCGAACGGAATCGAAGTAACAAGCTACATTCCGGGTGAGGGTCATAACCTTCAGGAGCACAGCGTAGTCATGATCCGCGGCGGCCGTGTTAAGGATCTTCCGGGTACACGTTACCACATCATCAGAGGAACTCTTGATACAGCAGGCGTTGCAAACCGCAGACAGGCGCGTTCAAAGTACGGTGCGAAGAGACCGAAAGACAAGAAGTAAATCGTAAGACTTGGAATTTGAGATTGAATGGTTGTTACATTACTATATATGTCTCAACTTCTGAGAGTACCGATGATCTAATGTTCATGTAATTAAGGAGGGAAGTATCGTGCCACGTAAAGGACATACTCAAAAGAGAGACGTTCTGGCAGATCCGATCTACGGAAACAAAGTAGTTACAAAGCTTATCAATCAGATCATGCTTGATGGTAAGCGCGGAGTTGCCCAGAAAATCGTTTATGGCGCCTTCGAAGCGGTCGAGGCCAAGACTGGAAAGCCGGCTGTAGAAGTCTTCGAAGAAGCTATGAATAACATTATGCCTGTTCTTGAGGTTAAGGCTAAGCGTATCGGCGGCGCAACATATCAGGTTCCGATCGAGGTTAAACCCGAGAGAAGGCAGGCGCTCGGTCTCCGCTGGCTCACCACGTTCTCACGCAAGAGAGGTGAGAAGACCCAGAAAGAGAGACTTGCCAACGAAATCCTGGATGCTGCCAACAACACAGGCGCTTCCGTAAAGAGAAAAGAAGAGATGCATAGAATGGCAGAGGCTAACAAGGCATTTGCTCACTATCGCTTCTGATCCCGTTATGACAAGGAGCCTTTAAAGAATGGGAAGAGAATATCCGTTAGAGAGGACCCGTAATATCGGAATCATGGCTCATATCGATGCCGGCAAGACGACACTGACAGAGCGTATTCTGTATTACACGGGCGTAAACTACAAAATCGGTGATAACCACGAAGGAACCGCTACCATGGACTGGATGGCCCAGGAGCAGGAACGTGGTATCACAATCACTTCTGCGGCTACCACTTGCCACTGGACCAGACACAAGGAGATGAAGCTTGACCCGACGGCGAAGGAGCATCGTATCAACATTATCGATACTCCCGGCCACGTTGACTTTACGGTCGAAGTTGAGCGTTCCCTGAGAGTGCTTGACGGAGCGGTCGGCGTATTCTGTGCCAAGGGTGGTGTTGAACCGCAGTCAGAGAACGTATGGAGACAGGCTGATACCTATCATGTGCCGCGTATGGCGTTCATCAATAAGATGGACATCCTCGGTGCCAACTTCTACGGAGCTGTTGAGCAGATCCGTACCAGACTCGGCAAGAACGCGATCGTGACCCAGCTTCCGATCGGCAGGGAGGATACCTTCAAGGGCCTCGTTGACCTGTTCGAGATGAAAGCTTACATCTATAACGATGATAAGGGCGAGGATGTAACGGTCACCGAGATCCCGGATGATATGAAGGATGATGCAGAGCTGTATCGTGCGGAACTCATCGAGAAGATCTGCGAGCTGGATGATGACCTTACCATGATGTATCTTGATGGTGAGGAGCCGTCAGAGGAACAGCTGAAGGCAGCGCTCAGAAAGGGATGCTGCGAGTGTACCGCAATTCCGGTATGCTGCGGTTCCGCTTACCGTAACAAGGGTGTCCAGAAGCTTCTGGATGCGATCATTGACTTCATGCCGGCACCGACAGACGTTCCTGCGATCCAGGGCGTTGACCTTGAAGGCAATGAGGTCATTCGTGAGTCTTCGGATGAAGAGCCGTTTGCGGCACTTGCATTCAAGATCATGACAGATCCGTTCGTAGGTAAGCTCGCATACTTCAGAGTGTACTCAGGTACCGTGAATTCCGGTTCCTACGTTCTGAATGCTACCAAGAATAAAAAAGAAAGAGTCGGACGTATCCTCCAGATGCATGCGAACAAGCGTACAGAGCTTGACAAGTGCTATTCCGGAGATATCGCCGCAGCAGTAGGCTTCAAATTCACCGGTACCGGAGATACGATCTGTGATGATCAGCATCCGGTTATCCTTGAATCCATGGAGTTCCCGGAGCCGGTTATCGACGTCGCTATCGAGCCGAAGACCAAGGCTTCACAGGGCAAGATGGGCGAAGCTCTTGCAAAGCTTGCGGAAGAAGATCCGACCTTCAGGACAAAGACCAATACAGAGACAGGCCAGACCATCATCAGCGGTATGGGCGAGCTCCATCTGGAGATCATTGTCGACAGACTGCTGCGTGAGTTTAATGTCGAGGCAAATGTCGGCGCACCGCAGGTTGCATATAAGGAGACCATCACCAAGCCGGTCGATGTGGATTCCAAGTATGTCAAGCAGTCCGGTGGTAAGGGTCAGTACGGACACTGTAAGGTGAAGTTTGCTCCTATGGATGCAAATGGAGAAGAGCTTTACAAGTTTGAGAATACCGTTGTCGGCGGTGCTATTCCGAAGGAATACATCGAGCCGGTCAACGAGGGTATTCAGGATGCCATGAAGGCAGGCCCGCTCGGTGGATTCCCGGTCATCGGCATTTCAGCAAATGTATGGGACGGAAGCTATCACGAGGTCGACTCCTCCGAAATGGCGTTCCATATCGCAGGTTCCCTTGCGCTGAAGGATGCAATGTCAAAGGGCAGCCCGGTTCTGCTTGAGCCGATCATGAAGGTCGAGGTTACGGTTCCTGAGGATTATACAGGATTCGTTAACGGCGATTTCAACAGAAGACGCGGCCAGGTCATGGAGATGGACGATGTCGGCGGCGGCAAGATCATCAGAGCGACAGTTCCGCTTGCTGAGATGTTCGGTTATTCCACCGATCTTCGTTCCGGAACACAGGGACGAGGCAACTATTCCATGTTCTTCGATCACTATCAGCAGGTTCCGAAGAATGTTCAGGAGAAGATCCTGAATGACAAGAAGGGTAAGTAAGCCTTTCACTTGAAAAAAGGGAGAATATCCCTTATAATAATTCAAGACTTTTTTAAACAGCAAATATCTTTACCAAACCAATTGAGGAGGAGATTCCAATGGCAAAGGAGAAATTTAACAGAAGCAAGCCGCATTTGAACATCGGTACCATCGGCCACGTTGACCATGGTAAGACGACTCTTACAGCTGCTATCACAAAGGTTCTTTCCGAGAAGGTCGCCGGCAACGAGAAGGTTGACTTCGAGAATATCGATAAGGCTCCGGAAGAGAGAGAAAGAGGTATCACAATCAACACCGCTCACGTTGAGTATCAGACCGAGAAGCGTCACTATGCTCACGTTGACTGCCCTGGCCATGCTGACTATTTCAAGAACATGATCACAGGTGCTGCACAGATGGACGGCGCTATCCTCGTAGTTGCTGCTACTGATGGTGTTATGGCTCAGACAAGAGAGCACATCCTTCTTTCCCGTCAGGTAGGCGTTCCGTACATCGTAGTCTTCATGAACAAGTGCGACATGGTTGATGATCCGGAGCTTCTTGAGCTCGTTGAGATGGAGATCAGAGACCTTCTGAATGAGTACGAGTTCCCGGGCGATGACATTCCGATCATCCAGGGTTCTGCTCTTAAGGCTCTTGAGGGAGATGAGGAATGGGTTCCGAAGATCCTTGAGCTTATGGATGCTGTTGATTCCTACATTCCGGATCCGCAGCGTGAGACCGACAAGCCGTTCCTTATGCCGGTCGAGGACGTATTCACGATCACAGGACGTGGTACTGTTGCTACAGGCCGTGTAGAGCGTGGTGTCCTTCACCTCAACGATCCGCTTGAGATCGTAGGTATCAAGGAAGAGAACAAGAAGACCGTTGTTACCGGTATCGAGATGTTCCGTAAGCTTCTTGACGAGGCTCAGGCTGGTGATAACATCGGCGCTCTGCTTCGTGGTATCAACAGAGATGAGATCGAGCGTGGTCAGGTTCTCTGCAAGCCGGATTCCGTTAAGTGCCACAAGAACTTCAAGGGCCAGGTTTACGTTCTGACCAAGGACGAGGGCGGCCGTCATACTCCGTTCTTCACACACTACAGACCGCAGTTCTACTTCAGAACAACTGACGTAACAGGTCAGTGCGATCTTCCGGAAGGCGTTGAGATGTGCATGCCGGGCGATAACGTTGAGATGACTGTTGAGCTCATCCACCCGATCGCTATGGAGAAGGGTCTTCGTTTCGCTATCCGTGAGGGCGGACGTACAGTAGGTTCAGGAAGAGTTTCTGATATCCTTGACTGATAAACGCTTCTGTTAAACGAAAATAACAGTATATAAAAATGCCGTG
This sequence comes from Lachnospiraceae bacterium, assembly GCA_017460845.1. GTDB lineage: Bacteria > Bacillota > Clostridia > Lachnospirales > Lachnospiraceae > Avilachnospira. The sequence goes on along the minus strand of JAFUAE010000155.1, from coordinate 1,517 downwards.
ATCCGAAAGGGTCACGGCATTTTTTCTTGGATAATGCGGAGTGCCGGGCGCGTAAGGGCGCGGAGCCTCTGCCTGGTCCGGAAAGCGAAAAAAAGACCGGGAAACCCCGGCCTATAATATCTGGTCAGTTGTGATTGCGGAGCAGCGCTGCAGCGTTATCCGAAATAACCTGAAGATGGTGATGGAAAACATCCATTTCCTGCGGGCTCAGTCCTGCAGTGACTTCACGGTTGAGACGCTCGATGATTTCGCTTACGGGCTGTTCAAGAGCCCTTCCTTCATCGGTCAGATGAACGATGACCTTTCTTCTGTCATCTACGCGGAAGGACCTGCTGATCAGCTTCTTGTCCTCAAGCCGTCCGAGAATACCGGTCACAGTAGAAGAATCCAGATTCAGAGTTTCTGCGAGCTGGGATGGCATCTGACCGTCCTGCTCCCAGAGGCACTTTAATGTTGCGTATTGAATGGGTGTGACGTCCAGCCCGGAGAGCTCTTTTTTGAAATAGCTGAAAACCGTATTCTGCGCGTTGGTCAATACAAAATTTATACATTCCTGAAGCTTCATAAGACACCTCTTTTTACGGTTTTGAATTATTATAAATGTTTCATATTTTAGTTGTCAATTCATCAAATTCAGGAATTCAAATATTGATTATTCAGTAGCTTGCATACAAAATAATTGTAATTGTCCATTATCCGGAGGCGAATACTTTCCGTGTTTTTGAAAGTCCGGGCTGCATGGCATTTCAGTCAAAATCTTAGATAAATAAAAAGCCGAATAATTGTTGATATTTAAGCCCGAAAACTAATTCATTTGCATGCAAAACAACATTGACAAAAGCTTAACCTGTGAGTAAGATTAACGGAGAAAACAATGTGGTTCTTTTTGGCGGGGGAGTCCCGTCAAAAAAGCATTAATTTTTGGAGGTATTTATGGATTTTAAACTTAACAGAGAGCAGCAGCTTGCGCAGGAATTATTCCGCAAATTTGCTGAGACCGAAATCAAGCCTCTTGCTCATGACATGGACGAGACAGAGCAGCTTGACATGGAGCTTCTCGGCAAGATGCAGAGATATGGCTTCTTCGGCATTCCTTATTCCAAGGAATACGGCGGAGCAGGCGGAGACTATCTGACCTATGCACTTTGCATGGAAGAAGTTTCCAAGCAGGACGGTTCCTGCGGCATTACGATTTCCGTTCATACATCTCTTTGCTGCGCACCGATCGATCAGTTTGGCACCGAAGAGCAGAAGCAGAAGTTCCTTCGTCCGCTTATTGACGGCAGCAAGTTCGGTTGCTTCGGTCTTACAGAGCCGAACGCCGGTTCCGATGTTCAGGGCGCACAGACAGTTGCTGTTCAGGACGGCGATGATTTCATCATCAACGGTTCCAAGATCTTCACAACCAACTCAGCATTTGCTGATACCTGCATCGTTTTCGCTGTTACAGACAAGACAGTTCCGGTTTCCAAGGGACTTACCGCTTTCATCGTTGACCTGAAGACAACTCCGGGCGT
>JAFUAE010000154.1 GCA_017460845.1 Lachnospiraceae bacterium | reverse complement strand
GGCTCTGCTGCCTTTCCTACAGCGTATGGCATATCCACGTCGCCAATCTGCAGGCGATCAATGCCAACGGCCGCAGCGACATTTATCTGAAGCTCGAGATCCTGAAGAAGGTGATCGGCGTGGCGGTTCTGCTGATCAGCGTGCCCTTCGGCATCACAGGGATGATTTTCATGAAGGCGCTCTTTGATTATGTCTGCACCTTTATCAATGGATGGCCGAATAAAAAAATCATCGGCTACAGTCCGGTGGAGCAGTGGCGGGACATCCTGCCGGAGTTTCTGCTGGCAGGAATTATGGGCATTCTGGTTTATCTGGTACAGCTTGTACTGGTCCGTTCCGGCGCGCTTGGACTCGAGGGCTTCGGGCAGCTTGCCCTGATGCTGCTGATCCAGATCTGCTTTGGCGTCGCTGTCTATGTTGGCACGGCGGTAATTATGAGGATCGAAAGCTTCCGCTATCTGCTGGAGACGGCGCAGCTGTATCTGAAGAAGAAAGCTTAAGAAATAAACTGCATTTCCTTATCGTTATGTAACTGTTCTGAACAGTTAGATCTTTATCAGAATAAGCCATATTTCACGAACCGGTTTTCAGGAACCGGTATTTGACGGGCCGGGGCCCTGAGAGGAAATCGGATGTCTGAAACCATTACGGCTTTATCCGCCGGCAAAATTGAATTTTTAAGGGAATACTGCGGCAGCAGCATTTATATCAAACGGGACGATCTCATCCCGTTTTCTTATGGCGGCAATAAGGTCAGGATCGCCGAAGAACTGCTTCGGGATATCCGGGAAGGCGGATATAATGCCGTCATTTCCTACGGTTCGCCGACCTCCAATATGAATCGCGCCGTCGCAGATCTGTGCCGCAGGGAAGGCCTGAAATGCTATGTGATCATTAAGCCGGAGGAGGAAGCGAAGAGCTCTGGACCAGCTGAGGATGACACAGATCCGGAAATCCCTCAGATCCCCATGAATGAGCGGCTGGTGCTTGAATCCGGCGCCGAGGTGATCTGCCTTCACGGCACGTCCGGCAGTGAGATCAAAGCCGGCGTGGATTCGGTTCTGCAAATGTCAACGGCCCGCGGCGAAAGACCATATTATATTTACGGGGACAGCAGCGGAAAGGGCAATGAGGCTGTCCTGATGCGGGCGTCCTATAAGGAATACGGAGAGATCCTGACATATGAACGGGAGACCTTGAAAGAAGCATTTGATGCAATTGTGCTGACTGCGGGAACCGGCATGACGATCAGCGGGCTGGCTGCGGCAATGGAAGAGGCCGGGGCCGGGATGAAGACGGGTACGAATACAGAGGTAAATATGAATGCCGGGCGGCGCACTGCACTGGTCGGGATCTCGGCTGCAAGACCTGCGGAAAAGGAGCTTCAGGTCATCCGGGAGAATCTGGAAATCTTCCGCAGCAGCCGGAATGCGGAAAAAACAGCCGGACATGCGGGAAACGTCCAAAGCAGTCAGACTGATGCCCCCGATGCAGATTCGTTCCAAAGCAGCCAGGCTGATGCCCCCGATGCAGATTCGTTCCAAAGCAGCCAGGCTGATGCCCCCGGTGCGGATGCAGACCTTCCGGTTATCCTTGATGAATATCTTTGCGGCGGTTACGGACTTTATTCGTCAGAAATCGAAGAAACGATCCGTGAGATGAAAAGAGAATATGACCTTGCGCTGGATCCGACCTACACCGGAAAAAGCTTTTATGGGATGCTGAAGGAAATAGAAAAAGGACATCTCGGCGGAAATATTCTCTTTATCCATACAGGCGGGTACCCGATTTATCTGGACTGGGCATCCGAACGGACAGGATCGTAACGATACCTGGGTATATTTCAACTGCTGACGGTTGTATCCGGTGCCGGCCGGCCTTCATGCGGACAGGCCTGTACCCGGGCACTGAGCAATTGGATGCAATCTTTATTTCTTAAACTCCTGTCTATACGAAAAAAATAATCTGTGGTAAGATACATCCCATGAATATTTTGCTTACGAGTGCAGGCAGAAGAACCTATATGGTGGACTTTTTCAGGCAGGCCCTTCACGGTACAGGGCTTGTTTTTGCTGCGAATTCGCAGGAAAGTCCGGCACTTCACAGGGCTGACGGATCCTTTCTGACGCCGCTTATTTACAGCAGCGACTATATCCCCTTCCTGCTCGAAAAATGCAGGGAGCATGAAATTACTTTAGTCGTGTCTTTATTTGATATTGATCTGCCGGTCCTTGCAAAGCACAGGGCTGAATTTGAAGCGGCCGGCGTCAGGCTGGCGGTTTCCGGCACAGAGATGCTTGAAAACTGCAGTGACAAAAAGAAAATGGGAGAGACGCTTTTCCAGGCGGGGATCTGTACGCCGAAGACATTTACAGCTCCCGATGCGGCTCTGCATGCACTGCAGGAAGGCTGTCTTTCCTGGCCGGTGCTTATAAAACCGCGCTTCGGCATGGGCTCGATCGGCGTCCTGAAAGCCGCGGATCCGGTGGAATTGCAAGGCGCCTTCAGCATTTGCAGACGGGCTGTTTCGGACAGCTATCTCAAGTACGAGTCGGCTTCGGCGCCTGATGAGGCTGTGCTGATCCAGGAGTGCGTGCCCGGAAATGAGTATGGCCTTGATATTATCAGTGATCTGGACGGGAATTATGTCAACACGATCATCCGCAGAAAATTTGCGATGCGCTCCGGAGAGACTGACGAGGCTGTCATTCTCGGTGAGGAGGATCCCGGTTACTGGGACCTGATGCTGACGGCGCAGCGTCTTGCGGACGTACTGCAGCCGAAGGGACTGATCGATGTGGATGTGATCTATGATCCGGACAGCCGGACAGCCGGGGAGCCCTGCATCATTGATATTAATGCACGCTTCGGCGGCGGTTATCCGTTCTCGCATATCGCGGGCGCAGATGTGCCGAAGGCATATGTGCTGTGGGCCGCGGGACAGAAGGCCGAGGGAGATGCCTGCTGCTATGCGGTTCCGGGTGTTCACGGCTATAAGGATATAGCACTGGGCAGGTATGTCTGATACCTTGCGAATGCTTGATTAAGGATAAAAGCAACAGAGTAATTATGGAAGCAGCAAATCAGAAAAAAGAAAAAAGCGAGGTCCTGCTGGTGATCCCGGCCTATAATGAGGCTGGCAATATCGAGCGGGTCGTGGACGAACTGATCGCGGACTATCCGCAGTTTGACTATGTGGTCGTGACCGACGGCCCGACGGACGGGACGGACCGGATCTGCGCCTACAGGGGCTATAATACCGTGAACCTGCCGCAGAATATGGGGCTGACGCTCTGCTTCCATAACGGTATGCAGTATGCGGCGCGAATGGAGTACAAATATGCCGTACAGTTTGACGGGGACGGACAGCACCGCCCGGAATATATCGCGGCAATGAAGCGCAAGGCCGATGAGGGCTATGACATCGTCATGGGGTCCAGGTTTATCGGACTGGAGAATCAGATGAGTCCCCTGCGGGGACTGGGGTCCACCCTGATCCGGCTTGCAATCCGGTTTAAGACGGGCGCAAAAGTCACGGATCCGACCTGCGGGCTCAGAATGTACAACCGCAAAATGATCAGATTGTTTGCGGAGCGCACGGATCTGGCTCCGGAGCCGGATACCATCGCAAGACTGATCAGAAGCGGCGCAAAAGTGGCCGAGGTTCCGGTCAGGGTCGCCGAGCGGGAGATGGGAGAATCTTATCTCAACATGAAGAGCGCAGTCAGATATATGCGCCGGATGCTGAAATCGATCCTGTTCGGGAAGTAACTCTTCAGAACAGTCGAGTTCAGCAACAAAAGTACGGAAAGCTGTGAAACAGTAAAGGCATGGGCACAGAAAACAGCAGTTTAAAAAAGGACTATTTCTGGAATACGGTCGGGAGCGGCGTCTATGCGCTGGCTTCGATGGTACTGGCCTTTGCGGCGATGCACATCGCGGGACCGGACGACGGAGGCATTTTCAGCTTCGGCTTTTCCGCATTCGGGCAGCAGATGTTTATCATTGCCTATTTCGGGATCCGTCCTTTTCATATCACGGATGCGTCCTATGAATACAGCTATGAAGAGTACAGAAGGCTGAGGATATGCACCTGCCTGGGCGCTGCCGCAGCGGCGGCGCTGTGGCTGACCGCGATAAGACTGGCCGGCCTTTATACGGCCGGAAAAGCTGCCGTGATCTTCCTGCTTGCGCTGTACAAGATCGCGGACGGCGTCGGGGATCTGTATGAATCCGAATGCCAGCGGGCCGGTGTTCTGTGGGTCGGGGCAAAGGAGCTGACCTTCCGCACGATCCTTGCAGCAGGCGTGCTGATCGCCGTACTTGCCATGACAAAGGATGTCCTGAAGGCGGCGGCCGCTGCAGTGTGCGTACAGGCGGCTTATCTCCTGTGGTTCAGGCGGAGCTTTGTGCGGTACCTGCCCGAGACGGACAAAAGCGGCTTAGCAGGAGAAACGGCATTCGCCGGGGGCTCTGCGGGATCAGGAGATATAGAAGGCAAAACGGCCAGGGGTGTCAAATCCCTTGCTGCCAGCACGGTCCTTTTGTTCCTTTCCGTATTTGTGGATTTTTATATCTTTTCAGCCTCCAAATATGCGATCGACCTTCACCTGACGGATGCGGACAGCGGGATCTTCAACATCCTGTTCATGCCGACCTCCGTCATATATCTGGCGGCGAATTTTATCATCAAGCCGTACATGACCAGGCTGTCCGCCCTGTATGAAACGCGGAGCCTGCCGGATTTTGACCGGATCTTCGGGAGGCTTAAGCTCGCGGTCCTTGTGATGTCCGCGGCGGCGCTTCTCGGCACTGTACTGCTCGGACGTCCCGTTCTGCGCGTTCTGGAGATCCTCCTGGGAAATGCCTACGCCGGCACACTGACGGAAAGATACGGACTCTTTATCCTGATCATTCTCGGCGGCTGCTTTTACGCCATGACGAATCTGTATTATTACATCCTGATCATCATGAGGCGGCAGAAGCAGATCTTCCGGAATTATCTGGTCCTTGCGGCGGCAGCATTTGCATTGTCGAATATCGCAGTGCCGCGCTTCGGACTGACTGGGGCGGCAGCGGTCTATCCGGTATACATGGGCATTATGACACTGATCTTTCTGCTGACCTGCAGCCGGGCATTAAAGGCGGAGCGGAAATCATAAAAGAATTAGCTTTGGGCAAGGAAATCAGGACAATTGATATCATCATT
>JAFUAE010000153.1 GCA_017460845.1 Lachnospiraceae bacterium | reverse complement strand
GCAGAGATCCTGTACAATTTCCTGGAAAATGTCCGAGGCCTGTCGGTTTCGCAATAACTGCCGCAGCTTACTTCCCTGAACACAAAATACAGGCGGATCAAACCAGAACACCCGGAATTTGACCCGCCCTGTTTATTCTATTTCATAATTACAGTTTAATTTCTTACCGCATCTTGGCCTTCTCGAATCCGACGATAAATCCGCCCTTTTCCGCATAATAGCTGCAGAGCACGGTAGTGCGGTGGATATCGATCATCACATCCCCGAACTTTTCCCGGATCATGTCGGCAAGCTCATTGGCCGCCTGTTCGTTGCGGTTATGGGAAATGACGACCTTGCCGCCGTCATAATTCAGATTCAGCATCTGCTTAAACGTACCGATCAGGGACTTTTTATAGCCGCGGTTTTTTCCGACCATCTGGATCGTGCCCGCTTCACTTGCCTGTCCAATCAGACGCATATCCAAGATCCCGACCGCCTTTGCGATCAGAGGACTTACCCTGCCGGCATTTGCCAGCATCTGGATCGACTGCAGCGTAAACAGAAGTCCGGTCTGGTCTCTGTATTCGAGCGTTTTCTGATATGCCGTCTCATAATCCGCGCCCTGCGCGATCTGGTCCTGAAGAAAACGGGTCATCAGCACCATGCGCGGACCGGTCGCCAGAGAATCCAGCACATAAACCTTTCTTCCGGGGTGATGTTCCTCATAAATATGCTTTGCGGACATCGCCGAATTAAAGCTGCCGGACAATCCGCTCGAGATCGTAATGCAGAACACGGTTTCCGCATCCTCAAACGCCCCGATCCACTCATCCGGAGATGGACATGAGGAAGCCGTCTTGCCCTTAAAGCCATCCAGCGCCTTATCAAACAGGCTGAGATCCGTTTCGGACGTATCCGGCCAGTCTTCTTTTCCCAGCATAATATGTAGCGGAACCGTTTTGTAATTTGGAACTGACATCTTCAGAATATTGGAAGAGGAGTCCGATACAATAATATACGACATGGTATTATTCCTTCCAAATCGTGTTATCTGGCTTAAACTATTACTATGTCACTGTTCGGGAACACCCCGGACAATTTCTTCCCTGTCTAAAACTATAACATTATTTTATAAAAATAGCACTATCCAATCACTCTCCCAGCCGCTGACCGCAGACAGGACAGTAAGACGGGCGGAGCGAACGCAGATTTGTCCCGCATAATGGGCAGTGTCCGTCTTGGAGTTTCTTGGCTTCCTGTTTTTCAAGGATCGCAATCACGATTTCATCGTCCTCCGTATAATTGCCCGGAGCATGCAGGGCAGCTCTCAGCCCGGAAACCTCTGCTTTTGCAGTGCTTACGGCCGGGGCATCCTTTTCCAGAAGCTTCTGCGCGTTCCCGTCTGCACTGTTCCCTTTTTCAGGAGCAGGACTGTCCTGTGAACCCGAACTGCCCGGGATCGAATTCATAATAGTCTGGATCGACTGGTTCTGCTCCCGCAGCGCCTCCCTGTGGTACTCCTCCACGAAGCCTGCACTGATGATGCCGGTCGGCATGGCCACGAGCCCGACGCCCAGAAAGGCGATTACGATCGCCATGATTTTGCCGAAGGTCGTTACCGGATAAATATCTCCGTAGCCGACCGTCAGGATCGTGGAGACCGCCCACCACATACCGCTGAATCCATTTGCAAATGCTTCCGGCTGCGCGTCGTGCTCGATCGAGTACATCAGCATGGAGGCCATAAACATCAGCAGAACAATAATGATCACCGAGGATATGATCTGGTTCTTTCTTTCGCGAAGGACATTGAAGATCATATCGAATGCGTCATATTCCGAGCTGAAGCGGAACAGCCTCGCGATTCTCATGACGCGGAGCACGCGAAGGGCAACGACGCCCGAAGTAAACCAGACCGGGACAAAGTAGGAAATAATCGAAAGCAGGTCTACCATTCCGAAAAATGAGAAGATAAATTTCAGAATTGCCGTCCCCTGCGGATATCCCGGATACAAAAGGTCTGCGGTGTAAATGCGAAGTGCAAATTCTATAATAAAAATGATGATAGTGGCAAATTCTATCTCCTGAATCAGCGGAACATTCTGGAAAGTGTCAAACGTCTGCATAAATGTTACCGTGACGCACACCAGGATCACGATTGAAATAAAAACGTCAAACACAATGCTCGGAATATCTGTCCGGCTGCCGATCTGTATAATTTTAAAAATACGTTCCTTACTGATACGCATATCAGCGTACTGCTCCTTTACTATGAAAGTTAATGAGAGCGAGCCGCAGGCGACGCTCGAGTGTTACTTTCATGTATACGCAGTGACAGCGCAGCTGTCACGAAGTTTACCTTGATAATATTATGCTGCCTTTTTTATTCGAGTTCCTTCCGGATCTCCTCAACTGTTTTGCCGTGACGGAACCACTCGATCAGGTTGTCCGTAATGCTGGTAAGGTTCCTTCTCGGCGGAAGATCCTCACGCTTTACCCATACCAGCTCCGAAAGCTCATCCTCCTGGATCTTAAGCGGCTTGCGGCTGTCCGCTTCCACATAGAAGCCGGCGATCGAGGTCTGCGAATAAGGCCACGGCTGGCTTGCCACATAGCGGATCCTCCGGATCTCAAGACCGGTCTCCTCCCGTATTTCGCGCCTTACGGTATCCTCGTAGCTTTCGCCGATTTCCACATAACCCGCCAGCAGTACATACTGGTTATTTCTCGGATTGAAATGCTTCTTGTTGTATCTTGCGACAAGGAGCCTGTCTCCGTCAACGACAGCGGCGATCACGATCGGATTGATCCTCGGAAATGCCACCTGACCGCAGGCCGGGCAGACCAGAGCCCTCTGCGTCTTGCTGTGGCTGTACGGCTGCCCGCATTTGCCGCAGAAACGGTTATTCTCGTACCAGTGTGCCAGATGGGCTCCTACGGCTGCGGCAAAGGATATGTAGGCCGGCTCCAGTCCCCTGACCGTCAGGATATGCTCCCAGCGAAAGCCTGCCGTTTCTTCCAGATCCTGGTCCCATAAAAAGAAATTCATTTCGTCAATGGCAAACAGATAACGCAGCTTTTTCCTGTCGATCTTCCAGATCCTTTCCGCTTCCGCGGCTGTCGGCAGAGATGCCTTCGTCTCGGTGCAGCTGCAGAGGATCCGCTGCTGATGGACGGGGATCACATAATCGCTGTCCTCGGCGGCAATATTGCGATATTCATTATGATACTTATAAGGGAAAATATCCTGGATCATGCTTTACCTTTTCTCTGAATAAAATTGTGCTATAATAATGCGCGCAGCGCTTTCCGCCTGTAGTATAACAGAAAAAAGTATGGGAAGGAATTTCTATGATAAAAAATCTGATTTTTGATATCGGCTATGTTCTGATCGAGTATCACTGGAGAGAAATGATGATCCGGCACGGGGTCAGCCCGGAAGAAACGGAGCGTATCGCTGCGGAAATGTTTGAATCCGAAATCTGGTGGAAGCGTCTCGATGGCGGAATGATTGATCTCGAAGGTGCTATCAGGGAGTATCGCAAAGCGTTTCCGGAGGACTTCGAGGTCATTGAATGGGTCATGCGCCATCCCGAACTGATGCACGAGTTCCGTCCGGAGGTCTGGGAAAAAGCCCTGAAATTAAAGAAAGCAGGCTACCGGATCTACCTGCTTTCCAATTATTCCGAGCACCTGCTCAAATGCCATCTGAAGGGCACCGGTATCGCTGAAAATGTTGACGGCGCCATCATTTCCTGCAGAGTCCACGTCATCAAGCCGGAACCCGGTATTTACCGGGCACTCCTTGAGACCTATGATCTGAAGCCTGAGGAGTGCCTGTTCTTCGATGACCGCGCCGACAATGTACAGGGCGCGATCGACGCCGGTATGCACGCCAAGCAGATCCTTTCCCGTGAAATGATCAATGCGGAGCTTCAGAAGCTGCTGGAATCTACATGCACGCCCCGCTGACATCAAAAGTATAGCTCTGTCCGTTGATTTCGCGGGTGCCTGTTACCATCTGGCCCTGGCCGGAGCCGACCTTTGATTCCAGGTAATAGCGCTTTCCGTCGGTATCCGTCAGCCAGCCGGTATGCATATATCCGTCCGGATCAAAATAATACCACGCGTTTCCGAGCTTCAGCCAGCCGGCATTGTACGGAGTGCCGTTTACCAGATACTGCCATTTATAGGTCACTCTCTTCCAGCTGCCGCCGTTTCCAGTAAGCCCTGTATTGATGCCGGTCACGCCTGTGCTGGCGCCTGTGGGCACTTTTGCGGCAAAATTCCCGTCCACGACAGCACTGTAATCCGCCAGGAACGCCCATGGCTCCTCGACATCATAATCTCCGGTCTCCGAGCTTTCTCCGCCCGTGATCCCGAACTCGCTGAGCGCGATATTGTAATAAGCATGCTCGTTGTTTTTCGGGACCGCGCGGACCGTTACCCTTACATTCCCGTCAATGGAAGAATTGATATAGCCCTCCACATGATACTCGGTTCCCGTGACTGTGTATTCCTGTTTGACTTTTTTTCCGGAGGGATTGGTATACTGGATCCTGATGCGGTATTTATCCGCCCAGTCCATGCCCTTCCAGCCGGCTACGCCGTCTGTGATCACCGCATCCGCATAGCCCTCTTCCTCTGTCGCCAGCGCCCGGACCGCAAAACCGATCTCCCCGTCCGCATCTGCAGATAATGCGGAGGAAACACTTGCATGTGTCTGTTTGGTCGTGCCGTGGGTCGTCTTTGTATCCCCGTTCTTTGTCGTATATGTCACCACATATTCATATTTTCCGGCATAGGGCACCGCATTCCAGGAGGCTGATTTTGACGCTTTATCGATCACAGGCTCCGGTGTGATCAGTCTGTAAAACGGGTAGACCTGGATCCTGCCCTCCGCTTCCGAATTATCAGCCGACACAAAGTCCACATAGGTCGAACGGATCCCGGTGCCGCGGATCTGCAGATCCTCGTCAAGGGACTCATTGTCCGAATGGATCCTGACTCCGTAATTATAAGGGATCGTCGGATTTGCCGTTGTCTCGGGACCGTCCTCAAAATCGACCGTAATATTATCATTATTTTCCGAAGACAGCTCGAACAGCGGCATAAACGCTTCGCCCGCGTTGTGCTCCGGAATACTGTCCATGTTGATCTCCAGATCCACATATTTCGTCATGGCAAATGCCGGCAGGCTAAAGAGAATGCCTGCTGCCGCCGTCATCCCCATCCCGGCCAGAAATGCTGTATGCTTCCGTACTTTTTTCATATGTTTCTTATCTCCTGCCTCAGGGCTTTCTATAAATTCCGCTTATGAACCGAATATACCGAAAATTCCCGTGACCTTGCTCCACATTGCCTTAAAAATATTTACGACTCTGCCGCCGAGTGTAGTCTGCTCCTGCGGGATCTCGGCATCCCCGGTCCCGTTGTCCTGATCCTTGCCGTCCGCCGTGATTTCTTCCGTACGGCAGATGATCTGAATGTTGGACGGTTCCTGGTTCCTGCTGCTCGTCAGTGATTCCTTGACAGCATCCGGATCCATATTGAGGAAGTTATTGTCCGCCTCCTGCTCATCCAGTTCATCATTGACGGCCTTTCTGAGCTCGGCTCCGGCTTCCTTCATTTTCCTTGTATTTTCGACCATTTTGCCGGCATTGTCCACAGCTTCGCGCCCCAGATCAATGCTGTCGTCCGCAGCACGGCTCAGATCCTCGCTGGCCGCGCGAAGGGTATTGTTGAGCGTCTGTGCCGTGCCGGTCAGATCTGCAGCAAGCTTTTCTGTCTGCTCGATGACATTCGAGACATTTGTCAGCGCCGTCTGCACATCCTCATAATAGGAATTCATCGTAGTCGTCAGCGCATCCACACTCGCTGTTACCTTCCGGAGCGAATCCAGCAGTCTGCTCGTCTGATAGGATACCGTCGCGCCTGCATTCATAACGTCATCGATGTCCTTCAGGGCCCTGTCCGTCTGCGTCAGGATCTGATCATAATCAAAGGAACTGTAGGCCGTGATCGCATTTGCCAGCGCTTCCGTCCCGGCTTCCCTGAGCTCTCCCATGCTGTTCTTCAGGCTGGAACCGGCAGTACTGAACTTCGTGTTCGTCTCCAGCGTATCGATGCCTGATTTCAGGTCCAGCATAGAAATCATGCGGTTAATGAAGCGCGAAGCCTTCTCCGCGGATCCGGCCGATGTTCCCGCACCGAGCCGGCCGAGCATGCTCATGCGGTATCCGGCAATTTCCTCTGCCGAAAAACCGTTTCCGGCCAGATAGCTGCTGATTGCGGTTACCGCAGCCGTCGGATCGCCGCTCTGCTTATAGGCCGCCAGTCCGGCTGCAACCTGATTCAGATCCGCAGCGCTGACCTTCAGCTCATAGGTATTGCCCGCAGAGGCCGTCACAGAGCCTGTGACATCACTGCCGCCGCCCATATCCGACGGAGTAGCCGTTGCCGTAACCGTATAGGTATCAGCCTCTGTCACACCCTTTTTGGGGGTTGCAAGCACTCTGTAAATGTCAAGCAGCGAAGCGACTGTGGGCATCATTCCCTGAAGCTGCTCCTTCGTCACTGCCGTAATATCGGGGATGGACGCATTGATGATCTCTATGACCGCCTCCGGAAGATAGTCTTCACCATATTCGGAACTATCCAGCGCTGCCGTATAAAGCAGTTCGTTCACCGCCTTCTCATAAGCCGCCGAATCCGTGATCGTCTTCAGATTACTGACTGCCGTACCGCTTGTGACCAGATTCTTCTTCAGATCTGTCAGTGCCTTTTTGGCAGTGTCCAGATCAGCCGCCACGCTGTCTATCTTATAGGTATTGGTCGTTGCCATTTCCTCCGACAGCACACGCAGTCTTTTGTTGAGCGTTCCCATTACGCCGCTGGCTTTATTTAAAGCAGCGTTGGTCGCATTCAGATTGCTGTTGATGTCATAGACCATCCACTGGGAGGTCTTAAGTGAGGTATCGACAGGATCCAGCAGGGCGTTCAGATCCCGCACATCCTGCAGTGAAAGATCGACGCCGTTGAATATGATCGTTCTGCCGGCATCGAGCTTGCGCTTTCCGCTTGCGATCTCGTCCAGCACCTGATTTGTCTTTTCGAGCTGGGAGGACATATCCGCAACATTGTCCATGATCGCCTCTACGGAATCCAGGACTGCATCGGAATTATCGCGGAATTTGTCCTTAAGCTCCTTCAGATCCTTGATTTTAGCCATGTCGCTGACCGTCACCGGCGTCATGATCATCATCACGCCCATGGACTCAAAGCTGTCGGTGCCGAAGCGTGCGGTAAAATGTCCTTCCTTGCCGGGAAGCGCTTCAAAGCCGATCCCGCTGTAATTTCCGAAGCTGGCGGACATGGATTCCGGCGCATCGATGGAATATACATTTGCCGTATCCATCGGGATCAGCACCAGAAGGATCATATTATCCTGCATATATTTGGAGACGCTCTTATTCGGGACCGCATCCACATCGATTTCCACTGTGCCTGAAGCCCCGCCAACCTCTTCCGGTGCCGTCACGATGCCGTTTACCTTATAGGTCACCTGGAAATCCCATGGCATTTTGACATTTGCAGGATCCAGATTTCCCTGGAAATACAGCTTGTTGCCCTTTTCCGGCTTCATCCAGGTCACGGCATCCCCGTCTACGGCAGGCTCCTGCCTGTCCGTCATGTTGGTAATACCGGTGTAATTTCCGTAATCGGTATAGCTTCCGGCAGTGGAAAACTGTACCTCCTTCACAACATTGGCCTTTTCCACGCCGCCGTAGTAATCCATATTGATATAAAGCTTTTCATCCACATCCGCGCCGCTGTAGGCGGTGGCGGCATAAGATACAAGCCCTGCGGTATTTGTCATCAGCATGCCGGCCGCAAGCGCGCATGCCGTCAGCCTTACCGGTATTCTGTTTTTCCCGTGCTTTTTCATAAATATAGCCTTTCCTGTATGCAAGCTGCTGTTTCAGCTGCACTTATTCAGCCGGCCGGGCACCGGGATGTTTCAGCCCGGGCTGAACAGTAACTATTTTTTATTCTCCTCATCATGCTTTCTCAGCGCTTCCTTCAGCTTCTCGATCTGTGCCTCAAGATCACGGCGCCTGCGTTCCCGGTCTCCCCGGATCCGTCCGCGGGCCGTAGAAACTCTTGACCTGAATCTTTCCCTGCGTTCCTCGTGCCTGGTCTTGAAATCCGTCACAATGAAATGGTCGATGATCATCAGGATCGACGGCATCAGTGTCGTAACGAAAAAGACCGAAAGGACAGCACCTCTGCCGATCAGATGCCCGACCTCACATATCGCGGGGCCCGTCGACATAAAGAAAACCACATATCCGCAGACTGTCAGGATCCCGCCCGAGGTCAGCATGGAAGGAAAGCTGACCCTGGTCATTTCGACGGCCGCCTTATGCTTGTCCGGCTCCGTCTTCCGGATCCTGCTGTAGTTGTCGATACACAGGATCGCATAGTCGATCGTAGAACCCAGCTGTACGCAGGATACGACGGCATATGCGATAAAAATCAGCTCTCTTCCTTCCAGATACGGCACCGTCATATTCAGATAAATCGCCGCCATAATGGGGATCATTGCCGCAATCGGAACGATCGGCGACTTAAAGGAGATCGCCACGACCAGGAAGATACAGATGATGGCAAGCGTGTTGACCATCGTATAGTCCTTATTCAGGATTTCCTCCATATCCTTCGTTGTCGGCGTATTGCCGGCGATAAAGGTGTTCTCCTCCCCGTAATAGGATTTAATCGTCTGTTCTATTTCCTCAGAATACTGATAGGAAGCCGCGCTTTCCGGCTTTGTCCGGATGTAAATCAGAAGTCTGGTGAAGCCTTCCTTATGGAACATTTCGGTGAGGCTCCTCGGGAGGATGTCCTCATACATACCTTCCGGAAGGTATGCGGACATGCCCATAACCTTCTTGACATAGTCCTTATCCTCCAGCTCGTCTGTCAGTTCCTTTTCCTTTACGCTGCCCTCATCAGGAAAAATCGCCACGATCAGGTTGGATCTGCCGAAGCGGTCATTGATTTCCTGTGTCTGGTGATAAAGCGCCATACGTTCGCCAATACTGGTCGCGTCCGGTCCGAACTTAAAATCGTTCAGGCTCTGTGCTACGATCAGGCCCGGCGCCATCAGCAGTACGACAGCCAGGATCACGGGACTGATCCTATGGATCACCTTTCCGAAAATTTCAAAATCGGGGAGCAGTTCCCTGTGCTTGGTCCTGTCAATGACATCCGAAAAGAGCAGCAGCAGCGAAGGCATGAAAAAGATGACCATCAGCAGCGAGCAGATGATGCTCTTGGACATGACAAAGCCGAGGTCGAAACCGATCTTGAACTTCATCAGTACCAGCACGACGAAGCCGAAGTAAGTGGTCAGAGAGCTGGAAAGCACAGTCCGGATCGTTGTCATCAGACCGGCCTTCAGTGCAGGAACCTTGGCGAGGCCGTTTTCTCTTTCTCTCTCATATGAATCCAGCAGAAAGATAGAATAATCCATCGAGGTCGCCATCTGGATCACGACCATGATGTTGTTCGTAATATAGGAGATCGTGCCCAGCATCATATTGGTGCCTTTGTTGATTGCGACGGCTGCTCCGATAACGGTCAGGAACACGACCGGCTCAAAATAGGATCCCGTGGTCAGCAGGAGGATAAAGAACAGCAGGACAGTCGAAACCACCAGCACCCTGTTCATTTCCTTTTCCACCGTCTCCTCCGTGGTCTTGTTGGTCGGCGCCATGCCGACGATATAACCCTTGTCGCCGATGATCTCCTCAATATCATCGATCGCCTGATGTGTCCTTTTCGAGGTATCCCCCTCTTCAAAGGTGACATCCATGACCGCGCAGCCATCCTTGTAATAATCTTCGATTTCATCGTAATTGATAAAATCGGAAGAGGTATAGATCGAGTTTGTCAGGTCGCACCAGATGATCTGGTCCACCCCGTCTACCTTTTCGATCCGGTCCTTGTAATCCTTGGCCTCATAAATGCTGACATCCTCGAGCATCAGCCGTCCGGTTCCCGGATATCCGAAGGTATCCCGCATCTTATCAATAGCGATCTTGGAGGGTGCGAAGTCCGGCAGATACGTGGTCAGGTCATAATTGATCTTTACGAACTGTGAAATATAAAGGCAGAATACGACCAGCACGATTACAATGCCTGCAATGACGCGGTTGTGATCTACGATAAAATCGGCCAGATTTTTCTTTTTCCGCGGCGCCGGCGTCACGGACTGTTCCGTCTCCTGAAGCAGTCTCTGCTGCGGCAATTCCTGCGGATCCTGTCCTTTCT
This sequence comes from Lachnospiraceae bacterium, assembly GCA_017460845.1. Classification (GTDB taxonomy): domain Bacteria; phylum Bacillota; class Clostridia; order Lachnospirales; family Lachnospiraceae; genus Avilachnospira. Next base: position 21,775 of record JAFUAE010000153.1, on the reverse strand, counting down.
TTGTCTCCGGAATGCTCTGCCCTGCAGTATTCTCCATCTCAGACGGCATCTGTATTCTTTTCTTCCTGAATAAACTCATATCGGGTTCTCTATACGACTTAAAGCTGCCTCAAGAACTTGTGGTACTCAGGCAGTCATTCACCAAACTGTTGTGTATTATTAGATGCTTTTCTATTAAATGACAGTTATCTTTTAATTGACTTCTGTTCATTATCGTGTTACAGTCCATGATTATAAAGAGTGTGAAACAAAAATACAATCATCAGTTTTATACACAGAGATCGTTAACGGACAATTGTCAGATGTGTGTTGAACTTTGAACAAAATCTTTATGCGTAATTAATGCGGGAGCTAGCCCGGCAGCAGAGCAGCGCGCAGCTTATATACAAGGTTGTGCGCTTTATCGCATAGCCCATTAAATATGAAAGCTCAGGGAAGAGGAATTTACATGAGCATGAACGAAATGAAATCAAGAAATGAAGCAACCGACCGCAGGATCCGCAAGACACGGGCGGCTCTGAAAAAAAGCCTGACGACCCTGATGCAGCAGAAAAGCGTCAAGGATATTTCGGTCAAGGAGCTGACGGAAATGGCTGATGTCAACCGCGGAACCTTCTATCTCCATTATAAAGATGTATTTGACCTGCTGGAGCAGTCAGAGAATGATCTCCTGGATGAGCTGCATCAGCTGATCGACCATATTTCAGGCGATACCGTTAAAAACGATCCTGCTTTTTTATTTGAAAAGGTCTATCTGCTCTGCGAAGAAAATGTAGATCTGGTCCATATCCTGCTGGGCGAGAACGGTGATATCAAGTTCTTAAACAATCTGAATACCTTCCTGAAGGAAAAATGTCTGAACGACTGGAGTCCCTTTATCAGACAGGCGGAGCTCAAATACTTCGATGCCTTCTTCAGCTTCCTGGTCGGCGGCTGCTGCAGTCTGCTGCAGTACTGGTTCTCGAACGGCATGCGGCAAACTCCGCGCGAGCTTGCTATGATTACCGTAGAGTTCCTGAACCGCAACACGGCGGAATAATTACATCTGCATGATGTTTATATCACAGAACATTCCTGTATAGTTATTCATCTGCAACTTTTGTTGCACACGGCTACCATCTGTTGGCTTTATCTTACAAATGTTGTGTTTTCCTTACTGATTGTACCCGTTTTAGGATTTGAAAATCCATTTTCCGCATGTTAAACTACACGTATAGTTGATGATTATTCAATTATACGTGTAGTTTTATATTAATATTCATTAATATTCATATTTTTAGAAAATCACTGATTTTATCCAGGAGGTAATCATAATGAAAAACGAAGATCTTTGTAAGAAATGCGCCCTTTTTCTCGGCGGGCTCCTGTTCGGCACAGCAGGGATCACACTTCTGTCCAGTAAAGATGCAAAAAAGCTTTATACCGAAGGGACGGCAGCTGTGCTTCGCGCAAAAGAGTGTGTAATGACCAAAGTGACAAACATTCAGGAATCAGCTGACGACATTCTGGCCGACGCTAAGGAAATCAATGAACAGCGCGTGCAGGATGCGAAAGCAGAGATTATTGAAGACGCAGCTGCAGAACCCGAAACTGCTGCCGCCGAAGGCGATAGCACAGAGGCATAAGCAATGAAATGCCTGATCTTACACGAATCCGCCGGCCGTATGCGGATCCGCCTGTCTTCCGGCAGAATTTCCCTGCATCAGGCAGATCTTGCAGAATACTATCTGCGCTCCGTTCCGGGTGTCTGTGATGCGAAAGTATTCGACCGTACCGGGGATGTGATCATACGCTATACAGGTGATTCCCGCCGGGATATCATTGAGGCCCTTAAGGTCTTTTCCTTTGAAAAGGCGGAGGCGATGGAAGTCGTTCCTTCCCATACAGGCCGCGAGCTCAGCCGTGAGTATGAGAACCGGCTGGTCGGTCTGATCGCAAAACGTGCGCTTCGCAGATTTCTTGTCCCTGCGCCCGTCCGCGCCGTCACTACGACAGGACGCGCATTCCGCTATATGCACCGCGGCGCCCATGCCCTGGCTCATCGGACGATGAATGTGGCCGTTCTGGATGCTACGGCAATTACCGTTTCCCTGCTGCAGCGAAACTTTAACACCGCCGGCTCTGTCATGTTCCTGCTTAAAGTGGGCGAGCTGCTCGAAGAATGGACACACAAAAAATCCATCGATGATCTTGCCGCTACCATGTCGCTCGGAGTCGACAGAGTATGGCAGCGGCTGGATTCCGGAGAGGATATCCTGGTTTCTGTATCGGCACTGAAAGAAGGCGATCTTTTCGTTGTCCGCTCCGGCAACATGATCCCGTTTGACGGCAAGGTCATTTCCGGAGAGGGAACAATCAACCAGGCTTCTATCACCGGCGAGTCCATGCCGGTCGTAAAAACAGCCGGAGGCTATGTCTATGCGGGTACCACCATGGAAGAAGGCGAGTGCGTCATTTGCATCGATAAGGCTTCGGGAGATGCCAGATACGACCGCATCGTCAAAATGATCGAGGAGTCTGAAAAGCTGAAATCCGTGGCGGAAAGCAGAGCCGCCGGCCTGGCGGACCGTCTGGTGCCCTACAGCTTTGCCGGCACAGCCCTGACCTGGCTTCTGACCCGCAATACCGCCAAGGCGATCTCCTGCCTGATGGTCGATTATTCCTGCGCACTGAAGCTGGCCATGCCGATCTCAGTCCTTTCGGCAATGAAGGAATGCAGCTCCAACGCCATTACCGTCAAGGGCGGAAAATTCCTGGAAGCGATCGCCCAGGCGGAAACGATCGTTTTCGATAAGACCGGTACCCTGACAAATTCCCAGCCCCGTGTCGTTTCCGTGATCGGTTTCCATGGAGAAGACCCGGACGAAATGCTTCGGATCGCAGCCTGCCTGGAAGAGCATTATCCGCATTCCATGGCAAATGCTGTCGTCCAGGAAGCGCTGGTCCGCGGCCTGAAGCATGATGAATGCCATTCCAATGTCACCTATACGGTGGCACACGGCATTTCCGGCATCGTCGACGGCAAGCGCGTAGTCATCGGCAGTTATCATTTTGTCTTTGAAGACGAAGGCTGCAGGGTTCCAAAGCGGGAGCAGAAAAAGTTTGATACGATACCCGGTGAGTACTCCCAGCTCTATATGGCTGTCGCCGGCACGCTGGCTGCTGTAATCTGTATTGAGGATCCCGTTAAGGAAGAATCCGCCGAAGTCATCCGTGAACTGAAGGAACTCGGTTTCGGCAAGGTCGTTATGATGACGGGCGACAGCAGACGCACGGCTGCGGCTGTCGCGGAGCGTCTTAACCTGGACGAGTATTACGCGGAGGTATTGCCCGAGGACAAGGCTGCCTTCATCCAAAAGGAACATAATGCCGGCAGGAAGGTGATCATGATCGGAGACGGCATTAATGATTCCCCTGCGCTTTCTGCCGCGGATACCGGTATCGCAATCAGTACAGGCGCCGCGATTGCGCGTGAGATCGCGGATGTCACCATTGCTTCCGATGATCTTCACGCCCTGATCAGGCTGCGCAGGATCAGCACTGCGCTTTCCCGCAGGATCGATTACAATTACCGCTTTATTATGGGCTTTAATACCGCGCTGATCGCTCTGGGCGTTGCCGGTATCCTGCCGCCTGCGACAACTGCACTGCTGCACAATGTATCCACGATCGGCATCAGTTTGCACGATATGACTGCGCTGACCTGAGAATCGTTTTGTATTTCCCCGCAAATGCCGGAACGGCAGGCGCGGGGATTTTTTTGCACCCGGCCAGCATGGATGCAGCCGGTACCATAAAGCCCGACCAGCCATGCAGGGACTTATCTGCGCTGCACTGCCCGGTAAGCGGCGCGTGCATAGCGCCGCACCGAGGCATTGCAAGCAGGAAGCCCTATGCAGGGCAGGAGGGCGCATCAGGTGTCGCGTGCATCCATGCTGGCCGGGCGCTGAATCGAAACCCCATTGACACTCCGGGTTTTTATCGTTTATCCTTGATTCTGATTCCAAGTCTGACCAATAAGGAGAACCGCTATGATACAGAAAGATCCGGCCGGAGACGGCCTGCTGACAAAGGATGCGGAGAACATGCGCAAACCGGAGGCCGTAAGACTGCCGCAGGATTTAAGCTGCCAGCTGCTTTCCCCGGAGTACGATGCCGGCCTTGCCGCCCTGATCCGCTATAACCTGAAAAAGCACGGCCTGGATATCCCCGGCACTGTCTATTTCGATGAAGGGCTCGATCATCTGAGCAGCTTTTATCTGGCGAAACCGGATGAGAGGCATTATGAAATCCTGCTGGATAAAAACGGTAAGCTTGTCGGAGGCATCGGGCTGGCGGAGTTTCCCTTTGTAGAAGGCTGTGCCGAGCTTCAGAAGCTTTATCTGGCAGATTCTGTCAAGGGAAACGGGATCGGCTATTACCTGATCCGGCTGATCGAGGAAAAAGCCTCTGCGCTTGGCTACACAAAGGTATATGTAGAGACGCATTCCAATCTGCAGGCAGCGATCCACATCTATACCAAAGCTGGCTATCAGAGGATGGACCGGCCTGATTTCGTGCAGCACGGCACAATGGATACCTTCTTCCTGAAGGATCTTGCCGATAACAGGCACTGACAGATGGGTTTCCTGCCCTGTCAGCCGGATATCTGCTCTTTGCCCCATACTTACAAACACCCGTAGGGAGGACCCTTTGAAATTTTATCTGGCGCCCATGGAGGGCATCACAGGTTATATATTCAGAAATGCTGTCAATGCCGGCTTCGGTCAGGGCATTGACACTTATTTTACGCCCTTTATTGAGCCGCATCTTCAGAAAAAGAATCTGAAGCACCGCGAGCTTCAGGATATCCTGCCCGAAAATAACGCAGGGATCCGTCTTGTCCCGCAGATCCTGACGAATTCCGCGGAAGCATTTCTATATCTGGAGGAAGAGCTGCTGCCCTATGGTTACCGGGAGCTCAACCTCAATCTGGGCTGTCCTTCCCCGACCGTTACTGCCAAGGGACGCGGCGCAGGCCTCCTGCAGCATCCGGACGAGCTGGACAGAATGCTGGACGGGATTTTCTCCAAAACCCGCTGCGCAGTTTCCGTAAAGACCCGGATCGGATTTTCAGATCCTGCGGAATGGCCGGCGCTGCTTGACATTTTCAGCAGTTATCCCCTGAAGGAACTGATCATCCATGTCCGCGTCAGAAATGAATTCTACAGCGGAACGCCGCATCACGACGCGTTTATCTATGCCCTGAAAAACTGTCCTCATCCGCTCTGTTATAACGGAGATATCACGGATACGGCAGGATATCTTGAGCTTATGCGGAATTTCGAGGAAAATGCGGACGGAAGGCTTCCCGATGCCGTCATGATCGGACGCGGAATACTGACGGACCCGACGCTGATCCGGAGGCTGTCGGCACTTACAGCTGCGGAGCCGGAGTGCCGGGACGGCGACATTTCCCTCAGATCAAGCGGCATTTCCCGTGAGCCGAATGCCCGCCTGACAAAGGAAGAGATCCGCCTTTTTACGGATACCCTCTTCGACGGCTACTGCAAGGTCTTAAGCGGAGAAACGCCGGTCCTGCATAAGATGAAGGAATTCTGGACCTGGCTGATTCGGAATTTCCCGGATCATGAAAAGCTTCTGAAAAATATCGTAAAAGCGAAGAACTTTCATGAGTACCGTGCTGCTGTGGATACAATACTGAAATAATAAACAAACCTCTTGTGCGGCTTGCACAATTCATCTGTGGTCTGATTCAGCACTTGCACAGAAGTATTGGACCCGATTTCCCGTCGATTGACATTCTGAAAACCGGAATGTTAAAATCATAACAGATTTCAGAATCATGCTGAAATCCGTTTGTTTTTTTGCCGGATGCCGGCAGACGGTATCCCGGACAGTACTAAGTGAGGAGGAGATTATTATGCAGAGATTTACGAACCCGAGAGACCTTTATCATGGAAAAGGCGCACTTGAGGCGCTGAAGGGTTTTGAGGGCAAGAAGGCCATTATTTGTGTGGGCGGCGGTTCCATGAAGCGTTTCGGTTTCCTTGACAGAGCTAAGAGCTATCTGGAAGAGGCCGGCATGGAAGTAACTGTATTTGAGGGTATCGAGTCCGATCCGTCAGTTGATACTGTAATGCGCGGCGCTGCAGTCATGCAGGAGTTCCAGCCTGACTGGATCGTAGCGATCGGCGGCGGCTCACCGATCGATGCTGCAAAGGCAATGTGGATCAAGTATGAGTATCCGGAGACCACATTCGAAGATATGTGCAAGGTATTCGGTCTTCCGAAGCTGAGAACAAAGGCTAAGTTCTGCGCAGTTTCTTCCACCTCCGGCACCGCAACGGAAGTTACCGCATTCTCTATCATCACTGACTATGAGAAGGGCATCAAATATCCGATCGCTGACTTCGAGATCACACCGGATGTAGCAATTGTTGATCCGGAGCTTGCAGAGACTATGCCGAAGAAGCTGGTCGCTCATACCGGCATGGATGCTCTGACCCACGCCATCGAGGCTTATGTTTCTACCGTTCACAGCGAGTTTACGGATGCTCCGGCAATCCGTGCGATCGAGATGATCCAGAGAGATCTGGTAGATTCCTATAACGAGGATATGACTGCACGTGACAACATGCACAGCGCACAGTGTCTTGCAGGTATCGCATTCTCATCCGGACTGCTCGGCATCGTTCACTCCATGGCACACAAGACCGGCGCGATCTTCGCAGACCAGGGTGCTCATATCATCCACGGCGCAGCAAACGCTATGTATCTTCCGAAGGTCATCGCGTTCAATGCGAAGAATGAAGAAGCTAAAAAGCGTTACGGCGTGATTGCTGACTATATGCACCTCGGCGGCGCTGACGATGACGAGAAGGTTGCCAACCTGATCGCATATATCCGCGGTCTCAACGATAAGCTGAACATCCCGCACTGCATCCAGCACTACGGCGCTGACAGCTATCCGACAGAGCAGGGCTTCGTTCCGGAGAATATCTTCCTTGAGAGACTCCACGACATCGCAGCAAATGCGATCCTTGACGCATGCACCGGCTCCAACCCGAGACAGCCGTCCCAGGAGGAGATGGAGAAGCTTCTGAAGTGCTGCTATTATGATACAGAAGTAGATTTCTGATCCTGAACGACAGAACTGAACTATATGCATTTTGTCCCTCCGGTTTCCGGAGGGACTTTTGTTTTTCGCAATATTCTCCGTCCTTTTGATCTGGCTGTGCCCGGATTGCGGATCCGGATGCAGTTATGCAAAAGGGGATTGCTTTTTTTGCCGGTATTGACTACAATAGTGTTTGTTGATTCGGGGCGTGGCTCAGTTTGGTAGAGCGTTCGGCTGGGGGCCGAGAGGCCGCAGGTTCAAATCCTGTCGCCCCGATATGAGAAAAACTCCCTGCAGCAGGGAGTTTTTTTTATTTAAGCCAATAATCCCGGCTTTCCGCTTTAATTTTAATAAGCTTCCGCCGCTTATTCCGACAGACCGTCCGGCAGTTCATCCAGAGTCTTGAAGGTGTATCCCATCTGTTCCCAGGTCGTCAGCAGCTGATCCATGATCTCCGCATTTGTCTTTGATACCGCGTGCAGCAGGATAATCGCACCCGGATGGATCCTGGTCGTCAGGTAATTCATCGCTTTTTCATGCGTCGGCTGGGCCTTGGTATCCCAGTCTTTATACGCGACACTCCAGAAAACGGTGCGGAACCCCATAGCGTCCGCCATGCGAAGCTGCGCCTCGCTGTAGGCTCCTGCCGGCGGTCTGTAATACCTTGGCATATCCTTGCCCGTAATCGCTTTTACCCGGTCTTCCACGCTCAGAAGCTGACGGCTGAATTCCTCCCATGTGCCGACCTTCATCATGTCCGGATGCGTCAGCGTATGGTTGGCAATGATATGCCCTTCTTCCGCAAAGCGTCTGACCAGTTCCGGAGACTCTTTGACAAAGCTTCCGGTACAGAAAAATGCTGCTTTTACATGATGCTTTGCCAGCACATCCAGAATTGCCGGAGTATAGCCGTTTTCATAGCCTTCATCAAAGGTCAGATAGGCGATCTTCTGCTCTGTCGGCACCATGGCGTAAGCGTGGAAGGATCTGAGATAGGCTTCGTCCTCGTCATTTCTCGGCGGCAGGTTGTTGCCGAGGAAAAAGGTCCCCCACTCTGCTTTTGCAGGGCCTGCCGGAACTGCGGCCATTGCGGCCTGCAGTTCTTCCGCCGTTTTTCTGTGCCCGGACGATGCGGCTGCAGTCTGCGCGGCCGGTGCTGCTGATGCTTTTTCGGATACAGTCTGTGAGGATGCTGCTGAAGCTGCGGAAGGCTGTGCAGCTGTGCCGGCCTGGGGGGTAACCTCCGTTTTCTGCTGACTGCCCGCATTCTGAACAGTATCCCCGCCATTTGCATTTGCAGGGATCACCCCCGGCGCGTAGATCACGCCCCCGTTCGTGCCGGCTGCCGCGGGACCGGTGCCCTCCGCATAGACCGGCATGGAGCCTGCAAGGAGCAGCCCCAGACCCGCTGCCAGAATCCGACTGTAAATGCTTCTGCTTTTCATATTGCTTCGCCTCCGCTTTAATAACATTGTCCGTTCAAAAAATCCGGCATAACAGCGGGGACTTTCGTCCCTTGCGCCCTATGCCGGATCGATCATTCTTATGAAACCAGTTTCTGACGATATACATCCTTTAATCCGAGCTTTTCGATCTTTGCAGTGATTTCAGCCGGATCGGTAAGATACAGACCTTTTTCTTTCATGTGCTCAAAATAAACCGAGCCCGAGAAGGTATACTTCTTTGTCATACCTTCCTCCGTCTGCATCTGGGCATTGACATAACTGATTGCCTCGCCGATCGCAATCTCCTCCGGAAGTACCAGAAGCTCCATGCCAAGCGCATGGCGGACCGCATTATGACCGGCCAGCGTACCTGTTACGATTGCCTCTGTATGTCCTACCAGAAGTCCTGCCTTCTCGCCGCCGCAGAAAACATTGTCGAGACCGATGACCTTGAGCGCATTGTCTCTCGGTGCAAGCGCCATGTATCTCATCGAATTGCCCCTGCCGCCCGAATACGGATCTTCATAACGGGCATTTTCAAAGCCCGGGACCTGGCGCAGCATATCCAGCGGATAGTAAGGCGTCATCAGCTTGGCATGTCCCGTATCCAGAAGGATAATGTTGTTGGCATAGGCCGGGAGCGCATACTGCTGACATGCCTTCTTGGCCAGAATGCTTTCACCCTTCTTGAGCTCTTCCGGGATCGGTACGACTACAACGCCCTTTGCATTTAACTCATCCTGGATTTCCTGGCTCAGGGAATCCTTCAGAAGCTTGCAGGAACCGCTCATTGCACCGATGGAGCCGTCTGCCTTTTTACCCATCTTCTCTTCGATGCCGGCCTTTCCGACCAGACTGACTCTGCCGCCGAAGGTCGGACAGCGGAGAATGCACATGCAGCAGCCGTTGCCGTACTTGGAACAGTTATTCATAGGGCCGGCGCTTCCTGTCGCATCGATAAAGACATCACCTTCGATCCTGGTTCCGTCCGTAAGGATCACCGCCTTTACGGCATTGCCTTCCTTTTCCACGTCCTGCATCCTGGCCTGCAGCATATAGTTGACGCCCTTTGAATCGAGCAGCCTGCGGATCGCGGGCTCCATCAGGGAAATGTCATACAGGCTTGCATGCTCGTGCCCCGGGAAATTAATGTTTTTGTGTCTGCAGTTGGCATCGATCGTCTGGAAGACTTCTCCGCCTCCCAGTGCGATTGCCTCCTCTGCAGCCGTATAACGGCCGTTATTTCTCATGATGCCGCCGACCAGTCCTGTCCCGAGCAGCATATCTGCGCGTTCCAGCACAGTCACCTCGGCGCCTGCATTTGCAGCTGCAACTGCAGCACTGGTGCCTGCCCATCCGCCTCCGACAATAATTACTTTCATTTTGTACTCCTTAAAAACAAAGCAGAGCCCCATGCATCGTCCGGTGCACAGGGCTCTCTGAATTGTATTTCACTCCTGTGCCTGTAAAAACGGGATCCTGAACAGTTCCCGCGGTTTTACAGAATCAATCCGAACAGATTCGCGATAATCGCCGCATAGATCAGACGGATAAGACATCCGATCAGAGCAGAGGTCATAATTTCACGGGTGCTGAGGTCCACAACGCCTGTCCAGACTGCGGGGATCTGTCCCAGCGGAACCTGGATCGGGAAGGAGGAATTGGCAAGGATAAAGGATCCGATAATCAGCTTCTTGACGCCCGGATCAGCAAGTGCTGCATAAAGCGCACCCTCCGCAGCTTCCGCTGTCGCCGGGGAAACCATGGTGCCAAGTGTCTTGGCCGCAAGTGTACCCGCAACGGTGATGGTCTGCAGACCTGTTGTCGGCTCAATGCCGATGACCTGAAGAACAGAGCCGATGGCTGTCGTAACAACTCCCCAGATGCCGAAATACTCAAGCAGACCGATGATTGCAAATACAGCGCAGCCTGCCGGCAGGATCAGGGTCAGCACGGTGGTAACGCCTTCCCTTGCAGAACCGAAGATCAGATCCATCACGCCGGTATCCGGAGTGAAGCGGGGAAGATCCTCGATCTCAGCTGCATGGGTGTCTCTCCAGAAAAGCTTGAGGAATGCCGGGACCAGAATGATCGGAAGGAAAATACCGACCAGCATGACCGGAAGCGGGTTGATGCCGGCAGTTGACAGAGCAATAATACCGAGCACGATAATGGAAAATGATGCCGGCGCATTGGTCAGTGTCGCAATTGCGATCTTCTGCTCATCTCTGGTGCAGCCTGCCTTCTTGACGACCGGTCCTGCGATCTTGCCGGCCGCATTGACATCGCCGAGAATGTTGTAAATGATACCGACGACAACTGCAGCGTTGACGTTGATATACTTCATAACCGGCAGGAAAATGCGCATCAGGGCATCCGTAAATCCGAGACGCTCCAGAACACGGCCCGTCATAATGGATACGACGATTGTCGCGCCCAACATGGAAGCACCGAAAAGATAGAACTCAAACATCTTATATGCACGCTCAAACATAGCGTTGAATGCGCCGGAGAACTGCTTGTGCGCAAAGAAGATGCACGCGAGAAACAGGATGAAGAGCACCAGTCCGACCTTCTCGATCGGCTGCCATTTCTTTCTGTCCTCTTTGCTAATGTTTACATTGGTTTCGTTCTGATTCATACAAACCTCTCAATCAAAAAACCTAAACTATATGATGTTGCTTCCTGTATTTACTATATGAGCTCTCAGAAAGTGGAAGATTTACGGGCGTACGAAGTACGCACGGTAAATCGGACACTTGATGAGGCAACCAGTATGAGGAAAAAAGTCACGCGACTTTAGGAGCGGGACGATTTCCGAATATCCGCGGTAGTAATGAGGAGAGTATGGACATGCTCGCATGTCGATACTCGACGAATACCGCGAGAGTTCGCATTATGATGCGAGCTCAGGTTGAGGATGACGTGAGTGCGCAGCACGGAGTCATCCGTAAGCTCATATAACTGGTCATGCGATTTATCGCATGAAGTTTACTATGAAAGTCAGCGATCCTATCTCATAGGAGAGCGAAGCGATCCGTTTTGAGATGGATGCTTTAGCTGCCGAGCCCGAAGGGCGAAGGGGATGCGCTACTTTCACTATGAAATGCAGCGAGTTGTAACGAGCGCTCATTCCATGTGTGCGTTAGCTCATGTATGCGTAGTTACTATGAAAGTCAGCGAGTCAAGCTCGTGAGAGCGCAGATGAGCGCTACTTTCATGTATGTGAAACGACAGCGCAGCTGTCATGAAGCTTATTAAAACGGAACGGCCGGTTTTGCATCCGGATACACCCATAAGTCCGGCTGCTGCCGTATTGCCTCTTTGACCGAATTGAGGATCAGAAAGGGTGCTGTGCGCCGCATCCGGAATGATCACGGGCGGTGCGCGACGTCCATCGGCTTTCTGTGCAGGTACTCCCCTGCGATCCTGTCCCCGTATTCCCGGATCCCGTCAGAACCGAAGGACTCCAGCGGAGTGCTTGTCTGCCTCTCCCGGAAGATCACGACTTCACAGTCCGGCAGATGATTCTTCAGGGCCCTGGCCAGGGGCACACCGTTTTCAAAAATCTCCAGCGCATGGGAGTTGCCGCAGACAAAATTCAGTCCGAGCTCCTCAGCCGTCTCCAGCAGCGGATGGCCCGGATAGACGCGGCTGATGGATGCGATCACTGTATCCACTTCCGGATAATCCTCCTTCAGCTTCTTCAGATGCTCAGGCGCAAATCCGCAGTGCGGGAACATATGGATCACTTTTTTCACCGGATTCTCCGGTTTTCCAATCATAATTTTCGCGCACGCCGCAACACTGGTTTCTTCAATTTCCCTGACGCCGCGCTCCCTGCGCTCGACCTCGAGCATATGACGGTCCATATCGGCATTCATCAGATTATCCAGACGGGAGATCAGGTCTCCGATTGTATTGATCTCCGGAAGCACGTCTCCGACATAGACGATGTTGCCGGGGATCCCGCCGTAATGAACGGAAGCAAAGACCGGCTTATGCCCGTGCAGCCACGGAATGCCCGGATGGGTCCCGTGAAAGGCCTCATGCAGTTCGAAATGCGCCAGATGGTATATCCCGAGATAATACTTCATCAGAACACCGCCGGAATTGGCCGCATCCGCTACCGGGTGGTGGGAAACGATTGCCTGCACACCTGTCGCCGCGGCAAGCTCGATCACGCTCTCCGTCAGTGTCATGCAGACGGCGATTTTGTGGACTTCGTCCTCCATGTTGCCGAATACCAGTCCCGGGACCTCAACGATGGCTTTTCCGGGAATCCCTGAGGATTTGGTAACGACCCACGGGTTGTTGGCTGCCGCCCAGTCTCCCGGTCCCTTGACACAGCGTCCGTTTGTCAGGTCGTCCAATGCGGTCAGTACATCTTTTACTTTCGTCATATACATCCTTTCTGGGGTAATATAAAAATGAAGGCCATGATGCCTTCATCATGACCTGATCTGCTGCAATATAAAATCACGACAGCGCACCGCACGATTGCCTCATGCGACAGTACGACGGATATTCTCCGGCGTCCCAGGCTGCATCCGGAACCTTCCTGCGGACAGCTGCTGACACAGAGTTTTCTGTAATTTGAGCTTAACGGCTGCCCGGATATATGTCCGGATACCCCTTCGGCGGCCTTGCCTTTCGCCCTCTCCCGTCTCCGGGATCCCGGTCTACTCTTCGCAGCCGCACCTCTTATCAGATGACTATATCGGAAGTTATTTTAGAACGCCTGCACACCTTTGTCAACGTTTCCTCCCAATCCGCCGTTTTCAAATTTGCCGAAGATTCTATCAATGTTTCCGTCAATTTCTACAACTAATTATTATGTATCTCAAGTGTTCAGACCTAGTCATCCTATTGCTTCTCTTTTGTCAGAAGACTGACGACTACAAATGATATCAATGATACGGCGACAGCTACCAAATTAGAAGGGATCATTCCGATCAGCCCGCAGACTTTGCCGTACACATGGTATTCAAAATAAAGACCAATGACAATGGATGAAACCATGCTTGTCAGTGCTCCTGCAGCAGTTCCCCGTTTCCAGTAAATTGCCGCAAACATGGGAATGAAAACTGCTGTGCCGTAAGACAGTCCCACAGTGTACATTATTTGAATGAAACTATTGGATACCATGGATACCACTATTCCTATAATACAGATACATGCAGTTGTGAGCCGCGATATCCTCAAAAGTCTCCTGTCTGATATTGCCCTGCCTTTCCTGATATATGGTTTATAAATATCATTTATAAACAGGAATGATGCGGCTATGATCTTGGAGTCGGCCGAGGACATGGCAGCGGCAAATAATCCTCCAAGCACCAGTCCTTTAACTCCAACGGGCATGTATTCCTTTATCATCGTCGCATATGCCAGCTTATTGTCATTGAGATCCGGTAAAAGCACATATGCCAGAACTCCAAGAAAAGCAACGGCAAGGCCGAAAACGATATACACGAACCCGGTGAATATATAGGCGAATTTTGCCGTTGATACATCCTTTGCCGAGAATACTCTCTGAAGATAGCTCTGCTGAGTAGCGTAGTCGAACATGAACAGTAGTCCAAGTGATAGTGGCAGGAGAATTCCCTGAGAACTTATATCCAGATATTCATCGGGCAGTGATTGCGATATGTTTTCCCATCCGTTTCCAGCTGACATACATACCGGTATCGCGATAACCACGCTTAAGCAGATGATCAGGAACATCACTCGATCACTATTTACAACCGCCAGCAATCCCCCACGCACAGTAAGCATGAGCAAGAGTGCGACGGAAATCATAACGGCCACAGGATGGCTGAGTCCAAAGATCGTTGTTATCGTTGTGGCAGCAACAGTAAACTGTCCTCCGAGGCTGACCCCCATAGCCAGCAGCTGAGTGATCGTGGCTAAAAGACGCGATGCTTCATTATAACGCTTCCCGAGCAATTCCGGAACTGAATTAACATTGAAGCTCCGGATCTGTCTCGCAAGAATAAAAGCCAGAATAAGCAGAGGTATGACAGCGCTCCAGTTGTACCAGACACCCCCAAGACCGGTCCCATAGGCAAAGGCAACTGCACCAGCTACAGAATTGCCTCCGATATCCGTGGCAGCCATGCTGAAGCCCGCCTGTATCCTGTTCAGGTTTCTGTGTGCCGTAAAATAATCGTCCGTAGTTACCGACTTCTTCGCTGCCCTGAAACTGACAAAAGACATAGCTGCCAGAATCAGAATAATAGTTAACCCATCTAAGATACTCATAGCTCTTTCTCCTGCTTAGGTTGCCGATTCCTAAAAGCACGACTGCTTACAGAGGAACAAGCTGCCAGACTTCTGTTTTTATCCTCGATCATTTTCTGCTATTTATCAGCCGATTGCTGAAAACAAATTCATGCCTGTTATAACCGGTGTTAACCAGATAGGCCTTGCTTTCCAGTACGGATATCATATTGGCAACAACATACTGCCGGAAGGAAGCCGGCAGGGCATCTTCCTCTGCAAGGTTAAAAATCTGACCGGAATCACGAAGGATCAGCCTGACATCCTCCTCATTAAGGATCAGCGTACACTCCACAAGGACCGGGCTGCTTCCGTTTTTTTCCCTGACCAGCATGAGCATCTCTTCCACATAAAAAGCTGCCAGGTTCTGCAGTCTTTGCGGGTATCCCTCCTTCTTAAGGATATATGCTGTCTTTTCGGACAGGGCAACGGACTGCTTTTCATCTAGCATAAAGGAGTATATGAAGATACGCTTATCTCTGTCCCCGGGAATCAGCCAGGGAAACAGTTTTCTGCCGTAATGGAACCAAACGATGGCCGAGCAGACCAGCAGGGACAAAACAGGAGCAAAGGCCAGTCCCAGCCAGATGGCCTCCGGCTTTTTAAAAAGCATAGCCAGCAGGATCGTCAGTCCCACAGTTGATAATAAATCTTTGATGAAGCAGATCACAAGAGCCAGCCGGTAATGGTCTATTAAATAGTAATAATAAAAGAAGAATACCAAAAGGGCCGGGCATATAAGCGTTGCTGCGGTAATACGTACAGCAAATATACCGCTAAGCACCTGGGCACGACCACTTATACCGAAAGCACGGACAAAAGGCCCTGCAAACAGCATCAGAGAAACCGTAATCAGACCTCCTGAAAAAAGCATGACCAGACTGGCCCGTCTGATAAGAATCCTTGCAGCCTTTGTATTCTTCTCCCCCTTAAGGGTAGCAATCAGCGGCTGAACAGCCATAGACAGTCCCAGAAAAACAGAGGACAGACTTATGATTTTTTCCTGGAGAATCAGGATCTGCAGGACCTGGCTGTCAAAGGAAGCAGATACATAGGCATTCAATATATAGGTCGCCACAGCCATCAGAACAAGCGTGGAAGCCCTGACACTGCCCCGGCGGGTGATATCCAGACAGTCTCCGGGGCTCATATACAAAAGCAGCCGAAGGGTGTTCCTTCCGCTGAAGAACCAGGGCAGGATCAAAAGGATCGAAAGCATGGTGCTGATCACGGTCGCCAGGGCAATCCCCTTTACCCCCATCCTATGGGACAGGATCAGAGAAAGCAGAATATTTACAATGATCTGGATCAGATTAACCGCAAGGGAGAGTTTTTCCCCTCCATCTGCGATCACGATATTACCAAGGAGGCAGGCGGTCGGATACATGAGGAAATAAAAGACGATGATGTTATAATAATCATAAAGATACTGCTCCATACCGGAAGGCACACTTAATCCCTTGAAGATCATTCCCTTGCAGAACAGCATAACCACAAAAAAGGCCAGACCTGCCATGACCGACAGATAGATACCCTGACTGAAGTATTCATGGGCACGACGCTGCCTGAATGCACCGGCCTGATTATTATAATTCAGCAAAGTACCGGCGTTTATGACCGCAGCCAGAAAAGAAGAGAGAAAGAAAAATGGCATCAGAAGGCCGACGGCTGCAAAAGCATCGGCATCGACAATATTACCCGCTACAAGGGAATCGGTAAGAGAGGCCAGAAAAGCAACTGATTCAACCACTATGGATGACATCAGAATGGAATGATATTTTTTTAGAATGATATAGGGTTTCGTCGAGTCTTCTATCCCGTAATAATTCATGTGGTTACCTAATACTGACAATCCCAAACACAATTCATAGCCTCTGGTCCAGATAGCGGTACAGATCACAGTCAAACCTTTCTTTTTCCATTGTCATTATACGCAGAGTCCGTCCATGGGTCAAATCTGATAGATAGATCTTCCTCTCGTTGACTGACTGTGCAGAATACCGTAAAATCATAAAGGAATCCATTGAAAAACCTGCAGCGGGAGTTTTACCCGGCTCCCTGCCGGGCGGAAATCTACAAGGCTCAGCAAATAGCGAAAGGAGCGCGATATGAAGGCAGATAAGATTATTAAAAATGCGAAGATTTTCACATCCAACGCAGATTTGCCGCTGGCAACAGCCCTTGCAATAAAGGATGGCAAATTCATTTATGTGGGTGATGAAGATGGAGTTTCGGCCTATGAGGGAGAAGTTACGGACCTCGGCGGCAGGTTTATCATGCCCGGCATTATCGACAGTCATGTCCATGTCACCATGCCGGTCGGCTTTGAGTATGCGGATATGGGGATGCGCATTGAATGCAACGGTAAACAGGAAGCACTGGACATTATGTCTGCCTATATAATAAAGAATCCCGGTGAGGAGCGTTACAGATTTCTTATGGAGAAAAAATTCCTGAACGGAGACGATTTCTATAAGGAGGATCTTGATGCTATCTGCCCGGATGCCGAACTACAGATACAGGAAGCTGAATGCCATAGTATATGGGTTAATTCAAAGCTGCTTGAAAGACATGGAATCAACGACGACACACCGGACCCTGTGCCGGGACTTGCCTATTATGTAAGAAAAGACGGTCATGTGACCGGAAATATGTATGAGGGCTCGACGGAAGTTCCAATTATACTTGACAGTGCAATGGGGCTTTCCGATGAGCAGATCGATGCTGCACTGCAGCGCTGGATAGATTTTTCCGTAAGCGCCGGCGTATCCGGCGTCTTTGATGCAGGTATTCCGGGTTTCCCGGCTTTTCATGAACGGGTCTACAAGCGCCTGTGCGAGCTGGATAAGCAGGGGAAACTGCCCGTTTATATTGACGGTTGTTATGTTATCGCTTCACACCGGGAAGCTGAGGAGGGCTTAAAGGAGCTCAAGCGTTTTCGAAATGAGTACAATACAGAGCATGTGAAAATCCACACCTTGAAGATCTTCCAGGACGGTACACAGAAGATCCATACCGCTGCAATGGTAACACCCTATGCAGATACCCATACGACGGGATCTACCGCTTTATCCGCCGAGGAGACTGCAAATCTTCTGAAGCAGCTCAATGAGGCCAATTTGGATCTTCACCTTCACACCGTTGGCGAACGCGCTTCCCGTGTGGTATTGGATGGCGTAGAGCTTGCCAGAAAGGAGCTTGGAGACAAACTCCATGTAAGGGTTACCTGCGCACATCTGGAGATTCAGGATGATGCTGATCTTAACCGTTTTGCCGAACTTGGCGTTTTTGCAAATTATACGCCCTGGTGGCACGCCGGTGACCCCCGCGTTGCAAGTTCCTGGCTTGGCGAAGAACGCGCCATGAAAGGTTTCCGTTGTAAAACGGTTTGGGACAGCGGAGCAACGGTTTCCTGGTCCAGCGATAATATTGCTTATGGTGACCTGGTGACCTGGAATCCCTACCTTGGCATGGAAGTCGGGATGACTCGTCTGAGAACCGAAAAAACACTTATTCAAGAATACAATCGGACCGAAGCTGTGCTTCCCCCTGCCGACGAAAGAATGAGCATCGAAGAAATGATCCTGGGATATACCATCAATGGTGCAAAGCAGCTTGGCATCGAGGCCTCCAAGGGCTCTATCGAGGTCTCCAAGGATGCTGACTTTTTGATTTTTGACAACGACCTGCTCACGGCAGAGCACGAAGGCTTCAGCCATAACAAGCCGAAGGAAGTGTATTTCGGCGGCAGAAAGCTTAACTAATAGTAAAAAGGCAGGACTATCCCCGACTGTCTAGGGGGATAGTCCTGGTACTTTTTATTAAATTCTGTTTATCTCAAACTGTTTAAGACCAACCTTTTTTACATCAAATTGGGCTTTTCAAAGGCAAAAAACGATGATATAATGAGGAAGCTTAATGAAGGTCATCCAACTGATATGAATGGCTAAAAATAAGGATTTTTGTCCACTTTCGCAAGGTGGGACAAAGCAGGACAAAAACCCATTATGCGGATATAGTACATCGGTAGTATGCAAGCTTCCCAAGCTTGAGAGGCGGGTTCGACTCCCGTTATCCGCTGAAAAGGACACCCGTCGGGTGTCCTTTTTATTATGTTTCATTCAAATGCTCATCCCCTTCTGCTTCAGAAGATGAATAAAGAGAAACGACCTCAAGTCCAGTTCAACCATATCTGCATACCGAAGCGGATAACGGGGCAGCAGAAGTGAACAGACTTCCGTCTGTTTCTCAATAAAATGTCTGTCCCGGATATAGTGATCCGCTATCCTCCGGCTGACAAAACGCACCGCTATTTCGGATATCTCTATATCGGAGGTATCCGCGGTTACGACCTCGACCAGAATAAACTGTTTTCCGGTTTTCTGAATATAGTTTTTCAGACGTTCGCTGAATTGAAACTCCATATTACAGCCGTCTTTTAACCCTTTTGAACCAGATCATTCAGCAGGCGGATGATCATCCAGTTCTGTTCCTTAATGATATCCAGATATTCCTGGCTGATGGCCTCAGGCTTTGCTCCTTCAATCTTTTTTTGAAAAATGTCCGTCTCGATTTCCATGATCGGGCTCAGCATTTCCCTGTATTCCGGTTTCAGCCCGGAAAGGCCGTGCTCAGAGGCCCAGTTTTCCGTTCTGACCGCTTTGCTGTGTTCGTTATTTGATCCGAAAAGTGCCATGAATCCCATCTCCATTCTTATGTGCCGGCATAATCGTAAGCGCACTGCGCCGCAGCATCTAAGCTGTGCACCAGCTTTATCTTAGCATGCACTTAATGATTATCCAACAAAAAATGCTTTGCCCTCATTCTGACATACGGAGCAAAGCATTTTTTGAATGGTATCAGTATTCACTTTTTTAAAGGGGATCTCACAAAGGCAGATTTCTGATCCTGATTATTTACAGCCGTGTTCAAACTCAGCGTAATATTCTTCAAGCAGTTCTTCCAGATACATCAGCATTTTCTTCATTTCACTTACCTTCTTTCTTATATGTATCAGGTATTTAAGTTTCTTTCTGATGCCATCTTAGCGCTGAAGAAGATATTTGTAAAATATGCAAATGTATGGTTTATCCATACGATTTCGATATGGATAATAAATAGAACTATTTTCAGTAATCAGAGCAGCTCCGCATCCTCCGGAATGTCGAATTCTTCCTCCTGAATTAGAGATCGTCCCGTATGCTGTCCGCCCTCCGCTATATAATCCTCCACATACTCAAGGAAGGATTCCGAGAGCTCCGAAAGCGTCTCATCTTTTTGCCATACCAGAAAATATTCTGCAATTTTGGGAGGATCATCGATCAGCCTCGAAACAATATGTGGGTTTGGTGTGTACGTTGACTGCGGAAAAATACAGATTCCGACATTCTGCTCTGCGAGTGCGATCGCATTGAGATAATTTGGAGTTCTGCAGATGATCGATGGATTGATTCCATTCTCTTCAAACCACTGCTCGATTGCGCGGACTCTTGACGGGCGTTCCGGAACGATCAGGCACTCCCCGGCCAGATCTGAAAGAGAAATCCTGCTGCCTTCTCTCGCCGCAAGCGGATGCTGCCGCGGAATCATCGCGACCCACGGCTGTTTTCCGAGGGATATTCCCTGAAGCTGTTCCTGATCAAACGGAGCAGCAATCACTGCCAGATCTATCAGGTGATGGCGCAGCTGATCGAGAATATCATCGCTGCCTCCGGTGCGGATCGTATATGTCACAAGAGGAAATTCCTCTTTAAAACCGGCGATATAACGCGCAAGCAGAAATGGAGCACGCCCCTCCACTGTGCTCAGTCTCAGATTGCCGCTGAGTGCATTTTCATAATTCAGAACTTCCTCGCGGGTATGCTGCGTCAGTTCAATGATTTGTCTGGCGCGACGGTAAAGCACTGCACCGGAAGGCGTCAGAGCAAGTCCTGTTTTCTTCCGGATAAACAGCGTCGTCTCCAATTCCTCCTCGAGATGCCTCATCCTGGTGCTCAGCGGCGGCTGGCTGATATTAAGTATCTCCGCCGCACGGGAAATGTTGAGTTCCTTCGCGACTACTATGAAATATTCAAGTGATTTGAGATCCATATATTCCTCCCGAAACTGCACAGGCCATTCTTATGTTTCTCGCCACTGACCGGAAGCGTCCGAGCTGTATTACTTAAAATCATACTATCCCGTATTTCTCAAAAAGCTGTTGCTGAAAATCAGGATCTGATGCAGACTTCTTTAAATCATCAAATCTGCCTTCTTGAATTAGGCATAGATGCAGTCTGTTGACCCTGTCAGCACCTTCTTTTATTCCTTCCTTTATTCCTTCCTTTATTCCTTCTTTTCTTGCCGCCTTCTCATGGTCCTTGATCACAAGATCCAGTACAAGCTGTCTCTCTTCCATGTTCCTGTCTCCCTTCACCCGTTTTACTGCGTCCTGAAGCTGCCGCACATATTCGCTTCCGAAATCCTCTTCTGATTCCTCCAGCCTTGCTCCGACATACTTCAGGAACTTGACCAGTTCCTCCGGCACATCCTCCTGGTTTTTTCCCTTCGTACTGAGCATGATTGTGTGTACCCCGTCCCGATAATCATGCTCCGGACTTTCTTTACACTGACTGTCTATCGTATACCTGTATTTTCCTCTCCCGAGAGGATCATAATCACAAATAAATATCACATACACATCCGGAAGGTTCTCATAGTCGACTCCGGAAAGCAACAGTTCCATATCCATCTGGCTGTGATAGTATCTTGATCTCAGCTCCGTAGATGTCACTGCTGTCTGCATTTCTATGTTGTACCGCGTATTCTCTGAATCCTTGGTATAAACATCGAGCCGGACTCCTTTGTACTCAGGGTTGTACACAATACTTTTTTCAGCACTTACCTCAACTTTTTCAATTTCCTTTTCAAGGATCAGCTCGAGTAATCTGCG
>JAFUAE010000152.1 GCA_017460845.1 Lachnospiraceae bacterium | reverse complement strand
GCTTTAAGGATATCTCGGACTTTGTGTCCGGGGATCAGACTGCCGTATTCAATGAGAGCACTCTGTATGCGGCACTGACTGAAAAGGGTGTGTTTACGGACTTTGCTCCCTGCAGGATATTTGTCCTGACCGGCTGCGGAATGGCAGGAAGCGATTGGACAGAAAACCTTAAATTACCCGATTATGTTCGATATAACAGAAGCAGATCCGAGGAATTTTCACTTAAAACAGAAATATTTACAGAATTTGATCAAAATACGGCAGAGCCGTCCGGGCGCTTTGTCAGAAAAACCGCGCTGACGCCTGCGGGCAATGCGCATATCCAAAGCTTTGCAAAAAAGTATGCTCTGCTTTCAGAGGAACTGCCGGAGGAAGTCAGTATTCTGGAGCCGCTCCTTGGAGAAACGGAATCGGGCTTAAGCTTTGCTGAATTTGCATTTATTTCCGGCTGTGAGCTCGGCAGAAAACTGGCTGCTGAAATAAAGGACGGCAGGGCGCCGGAGGAGGAGATCCGGACTGCACTTTCCCGGCTTCTCGGAAGCGAAAGCGCCGCATGCCGTAATCAGGATGCTCTTTTTGAGAACGTGATCGTCCGCGAGGACGGCAGCTTCTGCCTGATCGATTACGAATGGGTCTCAGAGGGGCCTTTAAGCCGCGGCTATATGAAGTGGCGCGTTTTAAGCTACTGGTATGATGCTTATCAGGGTGAACTCGGCGCATATGCCGGAAAGCAGGCGTTTCTGGAGTCATTCGGCATTTCCGCTGCAGCAGCGGAAAAATATGAAGTGCTGGAGTCTGCTTTCCAGCAGAAGGTCAGAGGGAGCGCTGTATTTGCCGTGGACAGGTTCCGCGGACAGGGCATAACCCCGGCGCGTATACGTGAACAGGAATTGCGCCTGAAGGAACTGACAGACTGGAATCTCCGCCTTCAGGATGAAATAGAAGAGCACAAGACTGCCCTTTCCAAGGAGCGGGAGGTCGAGAGGCTCAGCCAGAACCATATCCGCAATATTGAGAAAATCAATGAAGCGCAGAAGAATGAGCTGGAAATGCTGCGGGCCGAAAATGCGGTGCTGCGGCGCCATCAGAGCCTGACGAGCCGTATCCGGAGAGCCCTGATCGGCCGGGTGGATGCCTGGGCGCCTGCGGGATCACGCAAGCGCAAGCTGATCCGCTATACGAAGAGCACGGTGCGGCATCCGCTGAAGCAGTGCAGGCTGTATCTGACAAAAGAAGGCAGAAACTTTATTTCCGGCGATTTCAGTATCGGCGGAGAATTTGCCGAGGGCGGCATCCTTACGCTGCCTGTCTGCCCGGAACCGCTCGTGAGCATCGTGATTCCTGCCTATAACCAGGTGGCCTATACCTATGCCTGCATCCGTTCCATCATTGCATGGACGGATCCGGAAAAGATGCCTTATGAGGTGATCCTTGCGGATGATGTTTCTTCGGATGCGACCCGGGAGATATCATCCTGGATCCGCAATCTGGTCATCAGCCGTAATTCGGAGAATATGGGCTTCCTCAAAAACTGCAACCAGGCAGCGGCAAAGGCAAAAGGAAAATATATTTTCTTCCTGAACAATGATACCAAGGTTCATGAAAACTGGCTTTCATCGCTGGTCAGGCTGATGGAAGCGGATCAGAGCATCGGTATGGCCGGCTCCAAGCTGGTCTATCCGGACGGAAGGCTGCAGGAGGCGGGCGGCATTATCTGGTCGGACGCTTCGGGCTGGAATTACGGCAGGCTGGATGACCCGGAAAAAGCAGAATATAACTATGTGAAGGACGTGGATTATATTTCCGGTGCGGCAATCATGATCCGGACCGCGCTCTGGAAAGAGATCGGCGGCTTTGACGAATATTTTGCTCCCGCTTACTGCGAAGATTCAGACCTTGCGTTTGAAGTACGCAGGCATGGAAAACGTGTTGTCTATCAGCCGCAGTCGGTAGTTACGCATTTTGAAGGAATCTCCAACGGAACCGATGTACAGGGCAGCGGCCTGAAGCGCTATCAGCTGGTCAATCAGGAGAAATTCCGCAAAAAATGGGCGGAGGAACTCAAGAAGCAGTCCGTCAATACCGGGAACCCGGATCCGTTTACCGCGCGCGACCGTTCGCAGGGAAAGCCCTGTATTGCGGTCATTGACCACTATGTACCGACCTGGGACAGGGATGCCGGCTCCAAGACAACGTACCAGTACCTGAAAATGTTCCTGAAAAAAGGCTTCAATGTAAAATTCATCGGGGATAATTTCCTGCATGAAGAGCCCTATACCTCGGAATTGTGCCAGATGGGGATCGAAGTGCTCTACGGTCCCGAATACAGAGACAATATCTATGAATATCTCAGGAAAAACAGCGGAAATATAAATATCTGCTATCTGAACAGACCGCACATTGCAGTCAAGTACATAGATTTCCTCAAAAAGAATACCGGGATCAAATGCATTTTCTACGGACATGACCTGCATTATCTGCGGATCCTGCGGGAGTATGAGCTGACGGGGGAAATCCGCAAAAAGAGAGAGTCGGACTACTGGAGAAGCATCGAATATTCGGTGATGCAGCAGGCAGACATGGTTTATTATCCTTCGCAGGTCGAAATCGATGAGATCCATAAATATCATCCGGAGATTTGTGCGAAAGCCATTACTGCCTATGTCTGGGACAGCTTCCCCGCGATACCTGAAGAGGAGGCGGCAAGAAAAAGCTTCTCCGAAAGGGAAGGACTTCTGTTTGTCGGAGGCTTTAAGCATCCGCCGAATGCTGACGGCGTCAAATGGTTCGCGGAAAAAATCTGGCCCAGGGTGCATCAGGAAATTCCGGAAGCAGTATTTTATGTGGCGGGCTCCGGGGCCGGAGAAGATATCCTTGCGTTGAACGGCGGAGGTATCGAGATCCTGGGCTTTGTGTCCGATGAACGGCTTGACGAACTATACCGCAGCACCAGGCTGACCGTCGTGCCTCTGCGTTACGGTGCCGGCGTCAAGGGCAAGGTGGTGGAAGCGGTCTATCATCAGTCCGTGATCGTAACGACATCCGTTGGCGCGGAAGGAATACCGGAAGCCGGAACTGTGATGTCCGTGATCGATGACGATCCGGAAGCTCTGATGAAGAACGCCGGGGCGGCGGAAGAAGCTTTTGCAGAAGCTGTGATCCGCCTGTACCGTGATCCGGAGCTCTGCGCCCGGATGAGCCTTGCCTGCGGCGGTTATATCAGAGATCACTACAGTCTGGATGCCGCCTGGTCCGTGATCGAAGAGGATTTTCAATAAACGTGGATTATATTAAAGAGACCGGCCGTTCCGGCAAATGCCATAGACCTGCAGAATCGCAATTCCAGGTCTAATGGCGCAGGATAGCCGTAGAGACTTGCGTGCATAGCAAGTCTCGAGGATAGACAAGCCGGAAGACCGCGTGAATTGCATTCTGCATGGTCTCGGCAGTTTGCCGGAACAGCCGGTCTCTGAATAACTGCATTATGCAGAAACGAGGCAGCATGGAAAAGAAGATACAGACGATCCTGGATGACCTGATCATGCGTCATCCGGAACTTGGAACGGTCAAAAATAATATTGCGGAAGCTTACGAAATCATCCGGAGCAGCTACGAAAAGGGCGGAAAACTGCTGGTCGCCGGCAACGGCGGCTCTGCGGCCGACAGCGAACATATCGTGGGTGAACTGATGAAGGGCTTCGTAAAAAAACGCCCGGTCCCGGAAGATTTCCGCAAAGCGCTTATGGCTGTGAATGAAACCGAGGGCGAAAAGCTTGCAGAACACCTGCAGGGTGCGCTTCCGGCCGTTTCACTGACCTGCCATGAGGGACTTTCCACGGCCTATTCCAATGATGTTGACGGGGAATATACATTCGCACAGCAGCTGTACGGCTTCGGAAGACCCGGAGATGTATTTCTGGCCATCAGCACTTCAGGCGGCAGCCGCAATATTTTAGCGGCGGCCGTGGTTGCTAAGGCAATGGGGATCCGTGTGGTCGGGCTGAGCGGCAAAACGGGCGGAAAGCTGAAGGATCTTTCCGACTGCGCGATCGTAGTGCCGAGCTCCGAGACCTTTCTGATCCAGGAGCTGCATCTGCCGGTTTACCATGCGCTCTGCCTTATGCTTGAGGAGACCTTCTTTCCGGTATGAAACATTGTTTTGCCATAAGCGCATATGAGGAAAGCCCTTATCTGGAGCAGTGCATCCGGTCGCTTAAGGCGCAGTCGGTCAGCTCTGACGTGATCCTCTGCACATCTACGCCCAACGGCCTGATCAGCGGACTGTCGGAGCAGTACGGGATCCCGCTGTTTATCAGGGAAGGCAAAAGCTCGCTGAAGGACGACTGGAATTTTGCGATCCGTACGGCTGCAGAACAAAGAGGCGCCGGGCTTGTGACTGTTGCCCACCAGGACGATGTCTATCACCGCGATTACCTGAAGGCTCTGCAGTACGCGCTGAGGCGTTTTCCGGACATCAGTGTTTTCTGCACCAGGTACAGGACTGTAGACGCCGAAGGAAAAACGCTTAAGACAAGGGCGGAGAGCGTTAAGAGACTGCTGCGCATTCCGCTCCGATTTCATGCGCTCTGTGCGCTTCCGGCCGTCAAAAAGCTTCCTCTGATCTTCGGCAACGGGATCGGCTGCCCGACCTGCACCTATCAGCTTGCAAAGACGGGCGAGCCCGTGTTTCAGAATGATTATCATTTTGTAATCGACTGGGAAACACTGCTGAGGCTTGCGGACGGGCCGGGACGTTTCTTCTGCATCGAAAAGGAACTGGTGGACTACAGGGTCCATGACGGTGCGGAGACAAAAAAGAATATCAGAAATCACAACCGCGAAGCGGAAGAAACAGAGATCTTCAGAAAGCTGTGGCCGGCACCGGCGGCGGCAATTCTGATGCATTTCTATAAAAAAGCATACAGGGATTACAATGCAGACACTGTTTCAGATACTGACAAGTGAAAACAATGTCGCCATGCAGTATGAGATCGCAGGCATGCTGTGTGCTTTTTTCGTATCCGCGGCGCGGATCAGGGACAGAAAGAAACTTGGCCTTATCTGGACGGGGATTTTTCTGTTTTTTATTTATATTCACAGGATCCTGCTGCCGTTTCTGGTTTCCGGCCTGTACTGCAGTCTGATTGCAGGACTGGTCTGTCTGATCATCAAGGCGGATCCGAAGGCATTTCTGCTGCCGGCAGGAGTGCTGAGGCAAAAGGCAAAGCTCTATCTGGCAAGGCCCATCCTGCCCTGTACGGCGGTGATCCTGACGATCCTGCTGATCCAGCTGTGCAGGATCAATCTGACGATCGATTATGATTCGATCCGCTACGGACTGCGTTCGGATGTGCTGCTGACGGACGGACTCGGCATTGCCGGCTTTTTTTCCAATACGGGCCTCGTCAACAGCGTTTATATGTATCCGAAGGGCTTTGAACTGCTGACCAGGCCGCTTTACTTCGGGGGCACCTACGGATACGTCCTCTGCTGCAATATCTGGATCCTGATCGGGATCATCCTCCTTGCGGGTGCGATTGCCGGCAGGGCGTCACATTCCCCGGAGGCGGAAGTCTTTGCGGCAATGATGACGGCGCTGATCCCCGGTGTGACCAATATGGCGGTTACGGCAAAAAGTGACCTTGCCACACTGCTTTGCCAGCTCGGCTTTGTTTACTGCGTGAGTGCGGCGGCGGTCCTGCAGGCATCCGGTGATAAAACCGGACAGATGACCGCAGGGCAGCATGACCGGCCTTTGTTTGAGCACTTGGAGGCACGGCTTTTTTCCTTTTTGCCCTCAGAGAAAAGCCGTGTCGGAAGCGCAGTAGACCGGTCATGCTGTCCTGCGGAAAGTGAAACCGGCCTTCTTACCGGCGCCGGGATCGGAGCACTCATCCTAAGCTTTGCATTTAAACCGACGGCAGTGGTTTTTTCCTCCGTGCTCGGCCTTGCCGCTGCGGCCTTTTATCTCAGTACAAAAAGAAGGCTGCATCTGAATGCCGCAGGGGTCCGGAGCCTTATGCTTTCCCTGCTTTTTACGGGGATCGTGACGCTTCGCACTTTTCTGATCACCGGCCAGCCGCTGGCGGGCGTTTTCAGCAGCGCGCAGGAAAAGCTCGGATTCACGCTCAAATATCCTTTCCGCGTCCAGAGCTTTCTGTATGAAGAAGAGGCACTTTCCGCAGCGGATAAGATACGCGGATATCTGACCAGGCTCGCGGGTTTTCTGATCTGTCCCGCGGGAGAGGACATGAGCCATGTCCTGATGGCCTGGGGCGGCCTTGTCTTCCTGATCATGCTGCTTCTGATCCTGTTCTTTTCACGGGAGACCGGAGAAAAGATGGAGGATCTGGACCGCCTGTTCCGTGTGGATGCGGAGGGATGCGCATTCTGTGCCGGGGCCTTCCGGTATCAGCTGTTCAGCTTTGCAGCGATCGGAGCAGTTTCCCTGGTGAGCCTCTACCTGCTCTATCAGGTGGACGGAAACTATTTTATGCTTTGGTATACGCTGGCTGCAATTGCCGGAACCGGGGTCCTGTTTGCCAGGGTGCAGTTTGAACTCAGCGGGCTCGGAAGGAACTTCCGCAAGCTGTTTTCCGGCGGCAACAGTGCCGCACTCGTCCTGCTGTCCGCACTGATGATCTACTTCACGGCGTTTACAGGCTGGTGCGGTCCCTGCGGATTTACGCCGGTCGATTTTGTGAACAGGGGCTTTTACAGCCACAGGGCGGAGTACAACCTTGAGTCCGGGGTCTGGGACGACTATGCGCGGGTGCTTGCCATGGCCGGTGAGCCGGACTGCTACCGGATGAACGGACGCATCGAGAGCTGGGTGGATATAGACGGTTCAGGCGGCAATGTCTACCTGACCGATACAAAATTCAACATTTTCAAGGAATATCTTGCATTTGCGGACATAGACTATATCTATGCCGATCTGTATTTCCTGAATGATCCGGAAAACAGCAGGCGGCAGAGAGCCGCTGAGCTTTTTGTCTGGCTGCTGGAGGACGGCAGCTTTGAGGAAATCGGGCTGCTGCCGGGAACAGAAACCAAAATCGCCGCAAAGCTGGATAAAGAAAGAGTATCCGTAGACTGGGAGACGCCGATGGCTCCGGGCCTTACGGAAAGAATTGAAGAACAGAAAAACTGGTTCCATGGAATTTCTCCGCAATGAAAAAAACAGAATAACTGATCTTGTGCTGCTCGCCCTGATCGCAGTCTTTGGCTTTTATGTCAACCGGGAGATCGTAATCAAGGGCCTGTATATGGACGACCTTTATATGTGGTCCTGTTACGGTGAGCAGAATCTGATCGAATTTGCGTTTCCGATCGGGACCTCGACCAGGTTCCGCCCGGTTTACTGGCTTGCGACCTATCTGCAGATGATGATCGTAGGCACGCAAATGACAAGATTCGTGACATTTAATATCGTGATCAACATCGCAGCGGCCTTCCTGCTGTACCTGATTTCAGGAAAGCTTTCCCGCAGCCGGACAGCAGCCTTTGTCACGGCAGTCTGTTATCTTGCTTCCCGCTTTGCCTACTATCAGATCGGGCAGGCGCTGGGGCTGATGGAGACGATGGCGCTCTGCCTTGCAATCGGCATTCTGTATCTGCTTTACCGCTTTATGACGTCCGGCTTTGGCCGGGAGGAGCCTGGTCAGCCGGCAGGAAAAAGCAGCGATGGTTTCTATTACACAGCGCTGCTCCTGTATTTTCTGCTCGCATTTACGCATGAGAGTTATATTGCACTGATCCCGCTCTTTTATCTGGTGCTGCTTGTAAGGCTTGCGGACAGCGGGAAGGGCAGGAGGCCGGAAATGCTGCATTCCGATGCTTTCAAATGGATCGCGCCGGCAGCGGTCCTGCTTGTGATCGTGGCCATCCGGACCTTCGCGATCGGAAAGGCGATCCCTGCGGGCACGGGCGGGACCCAGGTCACGGAAACATTCCGGATCGGGGAATGCTTAAGCTATGCATTGAGCCAGGTATGGTATCTGTTCGGTATCAATGCCGGACCGGAGCACCTGAACGGGCTTCCCTGGGATCAGACGCCGCTCCTGATCAAAAGGCTGGTCAAGCTCGGTGTTCTGATGATCGGGGTGACTGTCCTTCTTTATCTGGTTTCCTGGATCACTGCGGGACTTAAGGACATGAAAAACGGCAGGGGCAGCAGGACATTCCTGGAGAACCTGGCGGTCTGCCTGTTGTTCGGCGGCTTTATCGCGCTCTGCATTGCCTGCTCTTCGGTGACGATCCGCGTTGAAATGCGGTGGATCTATGTGTCTTATGCGGCCGCCCTCCTGTTTGCATCATATATGCTCGGATTCCTGAAGCAGTGCGGCAGGCGGGAGATATTCGGGACGGCGCTTTTATGCTTCCTGCTTTACGGGATCATTTCGACGGGCACGAATATTTATTACAGGGGATATTTCGGAAGGCTGTATTTCTGGCCGAACCAGCTGCGCATGAATTCCCTGGCGGAGCAGACCGTTGAAAAATACGGAACCGGCGGCGTTTTCGGAAAGAATATTTACATTCTGGAAAATACCTACGAAATGTCGGATTTCTACGGACGGACTTTCTTTAAGACCTTCGATCCGGAGAAAAAGGCGGAGGGTACACAGGTGATCTTTGCCGGGAGCCTGGACGATGTACCGAAGGACGAGGTCAGAAACGGACAGGCGCTGGTACTCAAAGAAGTGCCTGAGGAGAATGCATACCTGGACATTACAGGAGAAGTGGCGGGAGAATCATGAGACTGGGGGAAAAGCTTCATATTCTGAAATATATGATCCTGCCGGCAACCGGCATTCTGTTCGTGCTGTTCTATATACAAATTGCGGGCGCGGACGTGGTGTATTCGGACTATATCCGTCTGATCAATGAGTACCTGCCGGATGTGGCTGATCCGTCCAAATTTCTGGTACCGGACATTCTGACAAGGATCCCCGCGACCTATCTGGCGAGACTCGTGAATGTCAGTACCTTCAGCTATTCCGTAACCTTCGACCGCATCCTGTCTGTCCTGGGTCTGGGACTCATTGCTGCGTGCATGGGGAGCTACATGTATCGCCATGAAATTGGCTTTGGGTGGCAGACGGCTATATGGATCGTGCTGTTTTCTCTGAATAAGTGGGAGATTCTTCTCAACGGCAGTGCATGGGCCCATATGGTGTCCTTTGGCTTCTTTTTTGTAAGCTATCTGCTGCTGGATCTGGTCTGGATCGGCGAAGCCAGTGTGAAGCAGGAATTTCTGCTGCTGGCCATGCCGTTTTTCATGCTGCTGTTTGCCGGGGAATATATTGCATCCTATGCCTGTACGCTGATCCTGGTCTGCCTGTTCGGCATGCTGACCGGAGGAGCCAACAGCTGGGCCGGACGCAGAGAACAGACGATCTTCCGTCATGTGATCCTGAGCGCATCCGCGTCGCTTGTGCTGTATCTGTTCAGCAGGCATTATGCCGTCTGGGAGCATGCGGGAGCGACGGAGCTTGGGCTCAGGGAGGTCATATCCCGAGCGCCCTTCTTCATTCCGAAATTCTTTATGAAAACATTTGCAGGCGCAGTCATCGGGCAGGAGACGATCGAAAACTTCTTCGCGCCGGGCGCACCGCTTCCGAACAGGGCTGTCCTGATTCTGGGAATGCTGATGGCCTGCACCTATGTGCTCGCATTCCTGCTCTATTTCCGCGGGGATATGCTGGAAAGAACGATATTCCCTATGGTGCTGCTGATTTCGGGCTTTGCCAATCATGTGCTCGTTACAATGGGCAGATGGATCTTCCTGAATGAAAACTATGCCCTCAGCTCCCGTTACGGCGGGCAGTTCATGATCGGGCTCCTGGGGATCCTCCTGATTTTTGCCATGTATGAACGAAGGCAGCCATCCTACCGGCGCAGGGGCGCCTCCCGAAGAAGAGCGCTGAAAGCTATGGCGCTTCTGGTAACGGTTTGCATTGTCTTTGGAAACTGTTATACTACTTATCAGGAAATCAGGAAGGCGAAATACAGAGAAGCCAACTATGAGCGGATGGCGGCAGCGCTGCTGAGCTATGAGGAGTTCTCCCCGGAGGAGCTTGCGGCGGCACTGGAGTGGCACAAGGATCCGCAGGAGCTGCTGAACGCAGTGAAGATACTGCAGGATAATAAGCTTAATGTATTCAGCAGACCTGTTTTTGAGGAAGAACCGGCACCGGGCCGGAACTGATTTGGAGGTCAGTGAAATGAAAGTGGTAATTTTAGCGGGCGGACTCGGCACAAGGATCAGTGAAGAAAGCCATCTGAAGCCGAAGCCGATGATCGAGATCGGCGAAAGGCCGATCCTCTGGCATATCATGAAATATTATTCCACCTACGGGTTTGACGAGTTCATCATCTGCGCAGGCTATAAGCAGTATGTGATCAAGGAATATTTCGCAGAGTATTTTCTGCATAATTCCGATGTGACCTTTGACCTGTCTTCCAATTCCATGACCATCCACAACAACAATTCCGAAAACTGGAAGGTCAGCGTGATCGATACGGGCTTAATGACCATGACAGGCGGCAGGATCCGCCGCATCAGAAAATACATAGGCGATGAGACATTTATGCTGACCTACGGGGACGGTGTCTGCAACGTGGATCTGGAGGCGCTGCTGAAATTCCACAGGGCGCACGGCAGGATCGCGACGATCACCATGGTCAACATTTCCGAAATGAAGGGCGTGCTGGAGGTGGAACCGGACGGCCGCATCACTTCCTTCAGGGAGAAGGAGGAGCGTGACGCTTCGCTGATCAATGGCGGGTATATGGTTTTTAATCCTGAAATCTTTGACTATCTGGATTCGGATGAAACCGTGCTTGAAAAAGGCCCGCTCAGCCGTTTGAGCGAAGAAGGACAGCTGATGGGCTATAACCACGAGGGCTTCTGGCAGTGCATGGATACCCAGCGTGAGAAGACCAAGCTGGAAGCGCTCTGGGCCTCGGGTAATGCACCCTGGAAGCGCTGGCAGGAGGCACAGATCTGAATTGAGGTGGTCACATGATCAATTACAGGAAACTCAGTGAATTTTATAATGGAAAAACCGTGCTGCTGACCGGACATACCGGGTTTAAGGGCAGCTGGATGACTGTACTGCTGGGGCTGATGGGCGCCAAAGTCTACGGATACGCCCTGAAGCCGGGAACGGATCCCTGCCTGTTCGATATCCTCTACGGGGACGGGATGTGCTCCAGATCGGAGACCGAACTCTTTGTCCGGACGGGGCTGGCCGGAAATGCCGGGGCCGGTATCATTGAGAGCAGGATCGGCGATATCCGCGACCTCGATGAGCTGTGGAACTTTTATGACCGCATCCGGCCGGAAATCGTGATCCACATGGCAGCGCAGCCGCTGGTCAGGGAAAGCTACCGTATCCCGAGGGAAACCTACGAAATCAATGTAATGGGCACAGTCAATATTCTGGAGTGTATCCGGAATATTCCGGGCTGCAGTTCTTTCCTGAATGTGACTACGGACAAGGTTTATTACAACGAGGAACGTCCGGGATACGGCTATTGTGAAAGCGACAAGCTGGACGGTTATGATCCGTATGCCAACTCAAAGTCCTGTTCCGAACTTGTGACGCACAGCTATGCCTCGTCCTTCCTGAAGGCGCAGGGCGTTGCCGTTTCCACGGCCAGAGCGGGAAATGTGATCGGCGGAGGAGATTTCAGCGCGGACCGCATCATTCCGGACTGCGTCAGAGCAGCGTTGAGCCATTCCGTGATCGAGCTCAGGAATCCGGGAAGCATCCGTCCCTATCAGCATGTGCTGGAGCCGCTGTTTGTCTACCTGACGATTGCCATGGAACAGGCACTCGATCCTTCCTGTGCCGGCTGGTATAATGTGGGACCGGATAAGGATGACTGCATTACGACCGGGGATCTGTGCGGGATGTTCGTACAGGCATACGGAGAAGGCCTGAGCTGGACTGCGCCGGAAAATGCCGGCGGACCGCATGAAGCCGGGCTGCTGCTTCTCAATAATTCCAAAATCAAGCGTGTTTTCGGCTGGGAGCCGGTATGGCATATGGAAAGGACGGTGCAGTCCATCTGCGACTGGACCAAGGCATGGCAGACAGGCTATAGGGAAGCGAATGATGAATTGCTGAGGCAGATCGCGGAGTACGTGAATTCGTGATACCGCAGCAGATCCGGAATTCGATCTGAGAATGCATATGCAGAAATCATAGAAAATGCATGGATGGCGCTGAAGCGTACCCGTACATCCGGGCGTGCATAGCCCGGATGAAGGAAGGCGCGAAGCGTCAGACAACAGCATTTTCATGATTTCAAATCAGCATTATCAGCATGAATTCCGGATCAGTCAGACCGGATCAGGGATCCCGGCTGTTAAAAGCAGCCTGCATTACACATTAATGACAGAAAAAGGAAACGAAACAGATATGAATGTTAACATAAATCATTTCTTTGACGGCATGCAGGAACAGGAAGCGCATGAAAAGATCCTGGAGCTTGTCGGGGAATACTGCGATCTTTATCATAATCAGGGAAAGGACCGTCCTTATCAGGAGGGCAGCAGGATCCCCTATGCGGCAAGGGTTTACGACAGACGGGAAATGATGAATCTTGTCGACAGCGCCCTGGAGTTCTGGCTGACCATGGGCCGTTATACCAGCGAGTTCGAAGCGGGACTTGCAAAATATATCGGCGTTCCGTTTGCGGATGTGGTCAACTCCGGATCATCAGCCAATCTTCTTGCATTTATGGCTCTGACTGCACATCAGCTCGGGGATCGCGCAATCAGACGCGGAGATGAGATCATCACGGTTGCCGCAGGCTTTCCGACCACCGTTACACCGGCGCTTAATTTCGGTGCGGTGCCTGTATTTGTGGACGTCAAGCTCCCGGAATATAACATTGACGAGACAAAGCTGGAGAATGCACTTTCCGGGAGGACAAAGGCTGTGATGGCTGCGCATACGCTGGGCAACCCGTTCAATCTCGGAGTGGTCAGGGACTTCTGCAAAAAGCACGGTCTCTGGCTGATCGAGGATAACTGCGATGCCCTCGGCAGCCGCTACCAGCTTGACGGGGAGTGGCGCATGACCGGATCCATAGGAGACATCGGGACCTCTTCCTTCTATCCGCCGCATCACATGACGATGGGAGAGGGCGGCGCCGTATATACGGCCGATCCGAAGCTGCAGAAGCTGCTGCTCAGCATTCGTGACTGGGGACGTGACTGCATCTGCAGATCGGGACAGGACAACCGCTGCGGGCACAGATTCGACGGGCAGTACGGAGAACTGCCGAAGGGCTACGATCATAAATATGTCTATTCCACCTTTGGCTACAATCTTGGAATTACGGATATGCAGGCTGCGGTCGGCTGCGCCCAGCTTGAGAAATTCCCGGGCTTTGTAGAAAAGAGAAAAGAAAACTGGGCATTTTTAAGAGAGGCCCTTTCCGGTACGGAGGACAGGATCCTGCTTCCGCAGGCGGAAAAGGATTCCGATCCAAGCTGGTTCGGCTTCTGCATGACGCTTGCGGAGGGAATCGACCGTACAAAAGCCCTGCGCTATATTGAGGATCACGGCGTTCAGACCAGACTCCTTTTTGCAGGGAACCTGATCAAGCATCCGTGCTTCGATTCCATCAGGGGAGACGGCGTTTCCTACCGCGTTTCAGGGGAGCTTACGAATACGGACATCATTACGGAAAGGACTTTCTGGGTCGGCGTTTATCCGGGTATGACAGAAGACCGTCTCGCCTATATGGCAAAAACGATCCGGGAGGCAGTCAGCCGGCAGTAAGGTTCAAACCGGGTTTCCTATACTTCATGACAGCTGCGCTGTCACTACGCATACATGAAAGCAGCGTGTCGCCTGTGCCCTAGGGGCTTGGCTCACTGACTTTCATAGTAGTCTTAAGAGAAAGAGAGACAGCAATCATGCTTCAGGTCTACAATACCAAAAAACTGAAAGATGCACAGGATGCAAGCCTCGAGATCCTGCTCGAGGTAGACCGGATCTGCCGGAGCCACGGGATCCGCTATATGCTGGATGCGGGCACTTTGCTCGGTGCAGTCCGCCACAAGGGCTTCATTCCCTGGGACGACGATGTTGACATTGCCATGACAAGGGATAATTTCGATCTGTTTCGAAAGGCAGCATCGGAGGAACTGCCGGAGAGCATGGAGCTGGTTATGCCGGATGCATTCCAAAACGGGGAAGCATTTTATGATTTTACGCCGCGCATCATTTACCTGAATTCCCGCCGCCATGTGGTATCGGAGGAGATGGATTTTTATGACGGCAAGCTGAATCATCTCTGGGTCGATATTTTTATTCTGGATAATATTACGGACAGCAGTACTTTTGACAGACTGACAAGATTCCGCCAGAAAATGCTCTATGGATATGCGATGGCGCACAGATACAGCCTGGATCTGTCCAAATACAGCGATTCTGACCGGCGCAAGGTGGAATTTCTTGTTAAGCGCGGGAAGGGAAAAGCCATGCGGGACATTTTCCGTGCTCAGGAGGAGCTTTCCGTCAAATACAACGGCAG
Source organism: Lachnospiraceae bacterium (assembly GCA_017460845.1). Lineage (GTDB taxonomy): Bacteria > Bacillota > Clostridia > Lachnospirales > Lachnospiraceae > Avilachnospira. The sequence goes on along the minus strand of JAFUAE010000152.1, from coordinate 741 downwards.
GCAGACCAAGAATCTGTATTATTCCAATTATCAGCCTGATTATCTGCACGATACCGTGAAAAGAGAGTGGATCTCGGAAGTGACGGAGCTGGAATTCGAGGGGCATCAGCTGATGGCGCCGAAGGGCTGGCATGAGGTTCTGACCGTGATCTACGGGGATTATATGCAGATGCCGCCTGAGGAAAAACGTGTTCCGTCCCATTCTGACGATCTGGAGGTCTATCCGGACGGGGAGCCTCCGAAGCCGGTTACCAGATCTTAAGATACTGCGCCGGACTACCGGATCGGCAGACTGCCGCGTAAATATTTTCTGCAATACAGAGGAAGGGTTCACATCGTGAACGAAGAAAAAAAGATCAGCCTCGTCGTATCAGCTTATAACGAGCAGGACGGGCTGAGACAGTTTTACGACACAAGCAAAAGGATTATGGAGGATCTGCAGGAAAAATGCGGATATTCGTTTCAGTTCTGCTTTGTCAATGACGGCAGTACGGACCGGACCGGAGAAATCCTTGCAGAGCTCAAAGAACTGGATCCCGAGCATGTCAAGACCATTACCTTTTCGCGCAACTTCGGCCATGAGGCAGCTATGACAGCCGGTCTGGATTATGCTGAGGGCGAATACCTGATTTTTATGGATGCGGATCTGCAGCATCCTCCGGCATGTATCCCCTCCATCATGGAGAAATTTGAGGAAGGCTATGAGATCATTAACATGGTGCGTACGCAGAACCGCGATGC
>JAFUAE010000151.1 GCA_017460845.1 Lachnospiraceae bacterium | reverse complement strand
TGTGGCGTGAGGACGGCGTTTGCAGGATACTCAAAAATGACAAGTATGTGGGTGATCTGACGCAGTGGAAACACTATTCCACCGATTTTCTTACCAAGAGAGTTTTGCAGAATAACGGTGACAACCCAGATACTCCGCTGATAACAATTAAAGATCATCACGAGGGTATCATTTCAAGAGAGGTCTGGGACTTGGCACAGAAGCAGGTGTATGAGAGAGGTCTGCTATCCCGTGAGGGTAGGAAATATTCAAGGCATTACTGGTTCAGCAGTAAGGTGAGCTGCGGGTGTTGCGGATATTCGTATAACGTTACAGGCAAAAAAGATGATACCAGCAGAACGCTGCGATGTGTAAACCGTTCAAAATACGGCACCAATCACCGCATTGATAAAAACGGAGCAGAGGTCGGTTGCGCAAATAAGGGTATCAACGAGCGTGTTCTGGAATTTTGCATGAAGTACATCATCGAACAGATAAAAGTGTCCGAGGAAAGCATTGTTGAGCAGCTGCTTGCCGACATAAAGCTGATGCAGCAGAATGATGTCAGGGTCGATGTTCAGCCGATGAAGGAACAGATCGAAAGCTTCAATCTGAAAAAGCGCAAGGCGATAGACCTGATGATCGACGGACTCATCACCAAAGAGGACTTGAAGAAGCAAACCGAGTATTATGATGATGAGATACTGCACCTCTCGGAGCAGATAGCAAAAAGTCAGGACATCAACGCTGCCCACAAGCAACAGCTTGACAGCATAAAGAGCTACATCACCGAGGTCAAGAAAACAGCCTCATCTGACAGCGACAGCACCGAGGTTTACGGTGAGCTGCTAAAGAAGGTGGTCGTCCACGAGGAAGGCAGGACAGATTTCTATCTGAACTGCGTGCCGTTCGGATTCAGAATGAACTATCGCATTCACAGGTACAACCGAGGTCAGGTGATCGACGTAATGGTCGATAAATGCGAAATTATCTGATCGGTGTGTTTTCATATTGTTTGGACACTCCAGCGCTTCCATCTGCATGATGACAGGCACCTTGGCAACACCGCTTTTAAGCGGCCGGCTTATCTTTGCTTTCTCCTTCATTCTGCTTTTCCTTCCGTGTTCAGTTCAGCAGGAAGCTGATAGGGGTCGTGCTTTCTGTAACGATCTCTGCATCGTAGGTGCCGGGCTTCAGGCTCGTATCCTCGCTGTCCAGTACCGCTTCTACAGAAGCTATCATATAGGTCTTTGCACCGCTGACGGTTGCGAGCCGCCCCTCGGAATTCTCTATGTCGTCCTCTATCCACCAGATACGGACCCGTGTATCGTGGCCGTCGAGCAGCTGCTGGATACTCATATCCGAACAGGTCCACAGACCGCTGCCGTACCTGACATAGTAAAGATCCTCCAAAGTGGCATTCTCGTCATCCCTGAGGTACATAAGATAAAGACCCTCCTCAAAGTCCGAACCGCTGTCCGGAGTGAGATCCAGCAGGATACGGGTGCTGGAATAAACACTGCGGAGCCGCCCCGTTTCGCCAGCGATGCGAATGGGCATACCGACAGAGAAATGATCCATCTGGTCATAGGGGATATCGCCTGTGATATATCCTGTTGCAGAGAACTCCATCTTCAGCGAATAGGTGCTTTCGATCGTGCTTGCAGCGGCATAAACGATAAAGCCTGTCAGCAGCAGAACGATCGCGCCCAGCAGCATCCACAGCCTCGGATTGGTGACACGCAGATGATCGCGCATCTGATCGGGAGATGTGATTCGTTCCATGCTTTTTTCTCTGAACAATGCTTCCTTAGCCATCTAACCAACTCCTCTTTCGGATATGATGATCTCTGCCTGTCCCATTATCCGCCACGCCTTAATTCTTCATCGAATACTTCTTTGCGTGATCAGCATAATACTTCCTGTGCAGAAGCTTCTTTGTCCGTCTGATCCTTTTTGACGGGCGGATTCCGTTTAATATACGCCTCAAACGCCGGCTGCGCGGCATCCCTGATACGCTGATCCCAGCCATTTTCAAAAAACTCACACAGGTAGGGGTCAATGCCGTAATAATCGTCTCCTGTGATAAGCACGGAATTTCTGCATCCGCCTGTACAGCGGTCAACGAACCTGCACCTGCGGCATTTTTCGTTTCTGTCGCGTATATCCTTTACGGTGGCATATTCATATTTTATCAAATCGGAATCCTTGAGGATCTCGCTGAGGCTCATCTCCTTCAGGCTCGGGAAACGGTCTGCAAAGGAGCAGTCTGCCATGCCCATACATGGGCATATCATTCCGTCCGCACCTATGTAGAAGGAGTGAGCCAGCACGCCGCAGGAAAGCGCTTCGGCTTCATCCTCCTCACTGCATCTTCGTTCGTTGTAGATGCCGAAGTGATCATCGCCGGGAGAATACATAAACGCTCCGCCAAGCATGATCGTCATAGGTGCATCGTCATCAAAATACTGAGGGATATAACGCTCAAATATCTCCTGCTCCTCGGAATGACTGAGCTGCAGGTCTTTCACCTCGTCCTTTGCCCATTCGCCCAGCTCCATCATGCTGCCGCATTTCACGCTGCTAACTCCGAGCGAGGCAAGCAGGTTGACAGATCCCCGGAGAACATGGGCATTTTTCCTGTGTATGCACATGGAAACGGAGGTCTTGTACCCGCGCTCATTCAGCAGGCGAAGGGCTTTCAGCGTTCTTTCCTCGGCTCCGGGTATCCAGAGCAGAAAATCGTGCCAGCCCACGCCGTCATAGCTCAGCTGGAAATTGGTATGCATTTTTCTTTCTTCCAGTGCGTCCAGCAGCTTTTCGTCCACCAACCAGCCGTTGGTATAGATAATGGTCAAAGCGATCTCACGTTCCCGAAGAGCATCAAGTATCTGTAAAAGATCCGAACGGATCAGCGGCTCTCCGCCTGTCAGTCCCACCCTGAAGACTCCGCATTCCGCCAGCATATCCGCCACGCGGATGATCTCCTCGTGTGAGGGATTTCCGTGCTTTCCGGAAGGCGCGGACATAAAGCAGTGCGCACAGCGCAGATTGCATTCGCCTGTGATCGACCAGTGAGCGTCGCGGCGGTATCTGGCAGGATATGTCTTGTACTGCTGCTCGGGGAGCAGATAATCCAGCCAGCCTGCCGGTCGGATAACGCCTTCTGCCTGCAGCTTTTCCATAAACTCCCGCTGCTTATCCGGCAGCGGCTCCGTGTCGAAATCGTAAGCCCCGTTGCAGTTCAGGAGCAGCCTGTATGATTCCGGCGAAAAAAACTGTGCATCATGCTGCTGAGTGTCGTACAGACCTGTGGGCAGCTTGTGCCAGCCGCGCAGACGGTAGCGGCGGTCAAGAATATATTTCATAGGCTTTTCCTTTCGGCTTTTTCGATCTCAAGCTCAGACTGATGTGATGATCTATTTTTTCTTTTTATTTCCGTGTCTCCGGTTGCTATATACGGGAGAATTGATATATGTCACGTCGCTGATGATACAGGCATCATTGCTCCAGCACCAGCTGGCTGCCTCTACGGTCGCGGCACAGCCCTGTGTCGCCCAGTCTCTGTTGCCGCCTGCTGCTCTGTCCATATCCTCCAAGTCCAGCTCCACGACCTCCGTGCTGCTCTGTGTGCAAAGCTCCTCTTCCGCCTTGATAAGCTCCTCCTCGGTGACCTCATAGCCCAGCTCAGCCGCGAGTTCTGCCGCCTGAGAGGGATCCTTTTCTGCAAGACGCTCTCTCAGCGCCTCGTCTGAAATGACCTTATTCAAAAATTCTGCTGCTGCATTGTTTGCCATAGTGTTTTCCTCCCGTAGTCATATTGATATTTGATACTGCTGTAATATTGTAAACCTCGCACTCCAAAGAGAGGGCGATCTGCCTCAACGAACCTGCAGATAAATACTTTGGCTTGTTTCAGCTCCGCAGTTTGGACATTTATAGTATTCCCTTGCGTCCACAACATCCGCAATTTTTCTGTCAAAGTACATCGTATTGCCGCACTTCGGGCATTTATTATATGACGGAGCATGAGAATATGTCACATCAAGTAAAATACAGTAATCATTACTCCAACAGGTGCTGCCCGCTTCTACGGTCGCGGCACAGCCCTGTGTCGCCCAGTCTCTG
>JAFUAE010000150.1 GCA_017460845.1 Lachnospiraceae bacterium | reverse complement strand
CTCCGTTCCCGTCTGAAAGAGAAAAGGTATAATCCGGTCCGGGGACGATATCATAGATATATTCGGTAGCGGGGCCCTTGACCTTGACCTTCAACCGTTTCGCAGTGGTGCCGGTATACTGAACGCGGATATAACCTTCTGCGGTTGCTGAATAATCGATCCTGGCCCTCTCGTTCTTTTCAATACCCGAGCCGGCAACGGTCGCTGCATAACCAGAAATGCTGCCGCAAACACACAGCGTTAATACGGCAGCAAACAGGATTAAACTCTGTTTAATTTTCGGACAGAACCAAAACATTCAGAATTATTTATTATAATTTACAATGCTTCCAAAATCCTTCTTCAGAGAAGCGCCGCCGATCAGACCGCCGTCGATGTCTGCCATTGCAAGCAGCTCGGCAGCATTGCCGGCATTCATGGAACCGCCGTAAAGAATGCGGATCTCCTCAGCTGTCTCAGCGTCATACAGCTCTGCAATATATTTACGGATATCCGCGCAGACCTCTTCTGCCTGTTCGGAAGTGGCGGTCACGCCGGTACCGATGGCCCAGATCGGCTCGTATGCGATCACGACGCCCTTTGCCTGCTCCGCAGATACGCCGTCAAATCCGATCCTGATCTGCTCACGGATCAGAGAAAGCGTAAGTCCCTGCTGCCTCTGCTCAAGAGACTCTCCGCAGCACATAATCGGAATCAGTCCGTGCTCAAGCGCTTTCTTCAGCTTCTTATTGATGTCTTCATCAGTCTCGCCGAAATAACCTCTTCTCTCGGAATGGCCCATGATGACATATCTGACACCTGCATCGCAGAGCATCTCAGCAGAGATTTCTCCGGTATAAGCGCCCTTTTCCTCAAAATAGAGGTTCTGTGCGCCGATTGCGACATTTGTGCCCTTTACCGCTTCCACTGCCGGAATGATATCGATTGCCGGCACGCAGTAGCATACATCTACCTCATCATTGCAGACTAAGTCCTTCAGATCGGCGATCAGCGCGACAGCCTCTGACGGTGTCTTATTCATTTTCCAGTTTCCTGCGATCAGTTTTCTGCGCATATGATTTCTCCTATCTCCGTGCCGCTTCGGATGATTCCGGAAGGAACCGGACCGAAGTGGCCGGGCTATTGTAATGTGTCGGTTCTGTCAGAACCGGCCGCAATACCGGTCTATTGTCTGAGGACTTGAAGGCACCGCTTTTGTCCTTTCCGTATTCATAAAAAGCGGTGCCGGAACCGCAGTAGACCGGTATTGCGGGCTTTCTATACAAAGATCATAAAACTATTTACTTCTCCTGGATGCAGACAACGCCCGGAAGAGCCTTGCCCTCAAGATACTCCAGAGATGCGCCGCCGCCTGTGGATACATGCGTCATCTTATCTGCAAAACCAAGCTTCTTCACTGCAGCAACAGAGTCGCCGCCGCCGACAACGGTGATCGCATCGGTCTGTGAAAGTGCCTCGGCAACTGCAAAGGTACCCTTTGCCAGATCCGGGTTCTCGAAGACGCCCATCGGTCCGTTCCAGACAACTGTCTTCGCATTTTTGATCTCGTTGGAGAACAGCTCGATCGTCTTCGGTCCGATATCCAGACCCATCACATCATCCGTGATCTTGTCGCTGTCAACATAGCAGATATCGATCTTGGCATCGATCGGATCCGGGAATGCAGCCGCAACAGCGGTGTCGATCGGAAGGAGCAGCTTCTTGCCGAGCTTTTCAGCCTTTGCGATCATCTCGCCGCAGTACTCGATCTTGGTATCATCCAGAAGAGACTTGCCGGTGTTATATCCCTTTGCCTTCAGGAAGGTATATGCCATGCCGCCGCCGATGATCAGTGTGTCGCACTTCTCAAGGAGATTGGAGATAACGTTCAGCTTGTCAGCAACCTTTGCGCCGCCGAGGATCGCTACGAACGGGCGCTCCGGATTCTCTACCGCATTGCCGAGATACTCGATTTCCTTCAGCATCAGATAGCCGACAGCATTTTCCTTTACATAATCCGTCACGCCTACTGTAGAGCAGTGAGCCCTGTGTGCGGTACCGAATGCATCATTGACATAAACATCGCAGAGAGATGCAAGATCCTTTGAAAAGGTCTCAACGTTCTTCTCCTCCTCCGGTCTGAATCTGGTATTCTCAAGAAGGATCACATCGCCGTCCTGCATAGCCTCTGCAGCAGCCTTTGCGTTCGGTCCCACAACTTCCGGATCCGCTGCAAATTTTACTTCCTTGCCCAGCAGCTCGGAAAGTCTGACTGCAACCGGTGCCAGGGTCAGCTCCGGCTTGTAAGTTCCCTTCGGCTTGCCGAGATGAGAGCAGAGGATCACTCTGCCGCCGTCATTCATAAGCTTCTTGATCGTCGGAAGTGCAGCCTGAATACGGTTATCATCCGTGATTTTTCCTTCCTTCATCGGCACGTTAAAATCACATCTTACAAGGACCTTTTTGCCCCTGACCTGGATGTCGTCAACTGATTTCTTGTTAAGCTTTGCCATTTTACTTTTTTCCTTTCCCCTATATATAAACTACATAAACTGTCCGGCCGTTTCCGGCACAGTTACTTTCTTATCGTGATGATTCCCTCTTTGGACAGGATCTCCTTCATCATTCTGAGTACCTTTCCTCTGTGGGATATCTTGTTTTTCTCTTCCTCCGACAGTTCTCCCGAGGTCCTGCCGAACTCCGGCAGATAAAAGATCGGGTCGTAGCCGAAGCCCTCTTTGCCCCTTGATTCCCAGGCAATGCTTCCGCGCATCTCTCCCTCGGCGCCGAATACGCGTCCGTCTTCCGTGATTGCGGCAATGTGGCAGACAAAGCCCGCGCCGCGCTTCTCCTCCGGCACACCTTTAAGCTGATCCAGAATGGCCGCGTTCTTGATCTTATAATCCGTATCGTGTCCCATATAACGGGCGGAATGGACTCCGGGCGCCCCGCCGAGACAATCGATGCACAATCCGCTGTCGTCCGCCATGATGACCGTGCCTGCCATCTCACCGCGTTCCTTCAGGATCTCATAGATCTCTCGCACCTTGATCACGGCATTTTCCGCAAAGGTCTCCCCGGTCTCCTCCGCCTCGGACTTGAGTCCCAGCTCCTTCAGCGAAAAAATCTCCGCATCCACATCTGCCAGGATATCCCTGATCTCTCTCATTTTGCCGGCATTTCCGGTTGCAAATACGATCCTCATTATTGTACCATATCTTCCTTTAATTTCGGCGGTTTTCTGCCGGGATACGAATAAAAATATGTCTTCATCATCCCGTTGTAGATTTTCCTGTTGCGTTCCGCCTTTCTGCCGATATCCTTTTCGGCATTATCGTAAGCAGTGATCAGATACATGCTCCAGTCGTCGAGCGCCGCAAATCGCTCCCCGAGCGCACGGTAAACGGGCGGCAGGTCCGCCTTGTCCTCGAGCCGTTCGCCATAGGGCGGGTTGGTAATGATAAAGCCGTATTTCTTCGGATGACTGAGCTCGGCAACATCTCTCTTCTGGAAATGTATCAGGCCGGAAACTCCGGCAAGCGCGGCATTTTCCCTGGCAGCCCTCAAGGCCTCCTCATCAATGTCATAGCCCTGGATATCCGTCCTGTCCCCAAGATTTCTAAGGCCCTCCGCCCTGATCTCCCTGGCCTCGTCGTAGGCCTCGTACCAAAGCTTCTTTTCGATCAGG
>JAFUAE010000149.1 GCA_017460845.1 Lachnospiraceae bacterium | reverse complement strand
CTTCTGGTGACGAAGAGGAGAATGACTGCACGCTGATCATTGTATAGCGAAAAGAAAAGAACGGAACCGCGTTGAAGAACAGATGGCTGACAATTTTACTGGAAGTCCTTTTAGCATTGGGAGTATGCCTGATTCTATATCCCTCCGTCAGTAATTACTGGAACGAGATCAACAGTGCCCGGGCATCCGGGACATATCTGGAACAGATGGAAAATGTCGGAGCGGAAGCGTATCAGGCAATCAGATCGGAAGCGGAAGCATATAACAGAGATTTGTTGAAAAATACCTATCGCTGGGGTGTGACAGATGAAGATCATGAAAGATATCAGAGCACGCTGAAGGTCGGGGAAACCGAAACGATCGGAATCATCCAGGTTCCAAGGATTAAACTCGCGATCCCGATCCGTCACGGAACGGAGGAGGAAACACTCAGAACTGCCATAGGGCATTTCGAAGGCTCCTCCCTTCCAGTCGGCGGGGCATCCACCCACTGTGTCCTGACAGGCCACCGAGGGCTGCCGTCTGCAAAGCTGTTTTCGGATCTGGACCAGCTGAGCGCAGGCGACCGCTTTACCCTGACGGTACTAGGGGATGTGCTGACCTATGAGATCGACCGGATCCTGACGGTGGAGCCGGAGGATCTGGCACCGCTCGCAATCGAGGAAGGCAGGGATCTGTGCACACTGGTGACCTGTACGCCTTATGGCGTCAATACGCACCGGCTTCTGGTGCGGGGACACAGGGTACAGCAGGAGGAGCAGAGTGAGATCCGGGTGATCTCGGATGCGGTCCTAATCGAGCCGGAAATTGTCGCTCCGGTCATCGGGGCCCTGATCGCCGCGTTTCTTCTGGCCGGAATGTTCCTTGCCCCGTTTTTCCGTTATGGGCGGAAAAGGCTGCGGCCGGATCAGAAAAGCAACAAAAAGAATGAACTATGATGAGAATGAATAAAAAGAAAACCGACCGCTGCCCGTTATGGAGGATGTCCGGCAGATACAGAAGTCTGCTGCGCGGCATGCTCCTGGGGCTGTCGATCATGCTGCAGCTGCAGGCCGCAGCCATAAGCGCTTATGCGGCCGGCGGGACGCCGGGACCGGACACCGGCACGGGAAGCATTACCATCTCTTATGTCACGGGCGGAGCGGAGTTTTTTCTTTACCGCGCAGGTCATTATGACGGGATCAGCACCTGGGTGACGGACGGAGCATTTGCAGCTTGCAAGGCGGATCTTACAGACAGAACAGCTGCACAGACACTGGCCGGATACATTGCCCAGAATGCGCTGAAGGCGGATGCTTCCGGCACGACCGGCAATGCTGCCGCGGCGGACGGAAAAGGCCTCGCCGGGGACGGCAGGGACTATACGCTGAGGCTGGAAGGACTGGAGGAGGGCGTCTATCTGATCCTCGGAAGGCCGGTTGAGAAATCCGGCACCGTCTATTCCGCCATGCCGACCCTGACCTGCCTGCCGTATACGGGAGGAAGCGGCGGTCCCCAATGGGATACGACCGTTGTGCCGAAGCATGAAAAAACGCCGGTAAATGACGGACTGAATACTTATAAGGTACAGGTGATATGGATCGGGGACACGCCGGAAATACGCCCCAAAAGCGTGGATGTGTCCCTGTTTGAAAACGGCGGGAGCAACGGGATCCTTTATCCGGGCGAAGAAAATAACTGGAGGGGCTCCTTTGACGCGAAAACGGCCGTGACCGCCTGGGCCGTCGCGCAGGGCGTCATTCCGGACGGATACAGCACGACGATCGAGCTGGTCGGAGACACCTTTGTGATCACCAACGTCTATCAGTTCCCCAAAGAGGATGGAAATGATTCCGGCGGGGGCGGCGGCTCTTCCCCGGGAGGCGGCGGATCGGGAGGCTCCTCCGGAACCGGCCGCTCGGGAATCATCCTGAGCAGCAGCACGGGAGATGCTCCGGAGCAGTCCGGCGGCATACCTGAAAGCGGCGTACTTGGCGCAAGCCGAGAGCCCGGCAGTGCGGGGGAAACAGAGCCTCAGGGAAAGGTTCTCGGGGCGAGACGCCTTCCGCAGACGGGCCAGCTGATCTGGCCGATCCCTCTGCTGCTGTTTTGCGGTCTGCTTTGTCTGCTTCTGGGCATCCGGATGGGCCGCAGCTGTGACTTATGCGTTGAGGAAAGCGCAGGGGATGATGCAGAGCACAGGATGGAAAGTGTATGAGGCCGATCAGGAGCAGGCTGGATCCTGCAGGAAAGAAGGTATCAGGAATGCTGGTTGCGGCAGGGATTTTTCTGATCTGCTGCGCCGGCCTGCTCGCGGCATATAATGCCTGTGACGACTATCGGGCCGGGCTCGTTTCCGCGCAGGCCCTTTCCGGGATCCGGCAGGCACAGGCTTTGCCGGAAGATGCAGGGGAGACAAAACAGGTAGAACAGGGAGAACACAGTACGGACGGCAAGTCAGGCGGGGAACGGGAATACCGGACTCCGCTGTATGTGCTTTATCCGGATCTGATGATGCCGACGGTAAAAATCGACGGAACTGACTATATCGGCACGCTTGAGATCCCGTCTCTGGAGCTTGATCTGCCGGTAATCAGCGAATGGAGCTATCCGGGGCTCAGAAAGGCGCCGGCACGTTATGGCGGCTCGGCTTACCGGGATGATCTTGTGATCGCCGCACATAATTACGAACGGCATTTTGGCAGGCTGGCGGGCCTGAAGCCGGGGGATGAACTGTCCTTTACGGATATGGACGGCAACCGCTTTCATTATTATGTGCTTGGGACAGAGTATCTGGACGGCACGGATGTCAGCGGCATGGAGGACGGAAACTGGGATCTCAGTCTTTTTACCTGTACAAAAGGGGGACGACTGAGGCTGACAGTGCGCTGCATGCGGGACAGGACAAGGCAATAGAAGGAATTCAGGGCAGCAAAAGGAATCGGGAATGGAGATCAAAAATATCAGGACTTTTTTGCGTTATTCCGAGCTGGAGAGCAGTACAAAGGTTTCCGAAGCGCTGGGTTACACCAGGGGAGCTGTATCCGCGCAGATCAGGCAGCTTGAAAAGGAAACCGGCGTTCCGCTGCTCGAACGAAAGGGAAAGAAAACCGTACTGACCGGCTATGGAAAAAGATTTCTGCCGTATGCGAGAGAAATCGAAAGGGCTCATGCCGAAGCGGACAATTTTATTCACAAGGGGCTTGTCAGAACCGGGATCCTGAGGATCGGCATGACGGAAGCCATGAATCCGCTTCTGAAGCCGGCAGGGCTTGGCAGATTCCGGGAAGAGTGGCCGGATCTGCGCATTGAGATCGGCCATTATGAAAATACCGGCATTCTGTATCAACAGCTGGATGCAGGAGAACTGGATATGATCCTCTTTCTGGACAACAGAAGAAGCTTCGGAGAGCATGTCAGCCTGTACCGGAAAGCCGAACCGATCGTTTTTTCCGCTGCAGCGAAAACAAGATCCGGCAAGCCCGATATTCTGGGCAGAAATGAAATCAGTCAGTCAGTACTTGTTGTGAATTCGGAAATCAGGTGTGGAAAGGATCCGCTTTTGGTCCGCTGGCTGGAGCACCAGCTTGGCCGTCAGGAGGCTGAAAACTCAATTTCGATGATCTGCGGAGACTGCAGAACGGTTCAAAGGCTTGCGGAGGAGGGCAGCTGTATTGCCTTCTCACCTTATTTTGCGGTCAAAGAGGCGGTGGACAGGGGAACGCTCGTGATCCTGCCTTCGGAGCTGCCGGAGCTGACGGTCAGCATACAGCTGGTCGGCAGGAAAAATGTATATATTCAGCCTCAGATGAAGTCCTTTGTGAAATGTATGTTTTCCTGAGAAACGGAAACGGGATCCCGGCAGCCCATAGTGATGAAGCGACCGGTATGCAAACACCGCCGGCGCAGCCGGCGGCGGAAGAAAAGGCAGTTCATTTTAATATCATTTTTCAGGACTAAAGTAATGCGGAAGCGTGTTGGGTGCTTCCGCATTTTCTGTGTCTTAGTCTGAGCCTGTGTGCAGGAAGCATTCAGAAGATTTGTTTGGGAAAAGGAAATGAAATATGTATCAGTATGAATCAAGGATCCGGTATTCAGAGCTTGACGAAAACGGCAGGATCCGTCTGCTGGCGCTTTTGAATTATCTGCAGGATGCATCGACCTTCCATGGCGTGGACTGCGGTATGACGACCGGTCATTTCAGGGAAATACACAGGGCATGGTTTATCAGCTACTGGGATATCCGGATCGATGCCCTTCCGGTCGACGGAGAAAGGATCCTGGTCGGCACGAGCCCGCATGATCTGAAGGGCGTTTTTGCATACCGCAATTTCTGGCTGCAGGATAAGGAGACGGAGAAGTATTTCGTCAAAGCGGATTCCGCGTGGTTTCTGGTCAATACCGATACCATGCTGCCGCAGAAACTGGTCCCCGGGGATCTGGCTCCTTATGGAGAACAGGCCGATCTGCTGCAGCTGGGCTTAAAAACCAGAAAGGTCGTGATCGGCAAGGAGGCCGGACTCGCTTTTATCGGTGAGAAAACAGTGTCAAGGGAAATGCTGGATACCAACCATCATGTGAATAATATCCGTTACATTTCCGCTGCTTACGATATGCTGGTCGACTCCGGCATGATCGGGACCGAGCGCTATCCGTCCCGCATCCGCGCCGAATACAAGCATGCCGCGGCATTGGGTGATATCATGGAGATTTCCGCTGCAGAGCTGGACGGAAACTATCTGGTCTCGATCCTTTCGGCTGAAGGCAGGGAATTCTGCCATCTGGAATTCAGCTTCTGAGACCCGGCGGAAACTGTTCACGGAACCGTAAAGAAAGCGTAAGACACAACAGCGCCGATTTATGCTATAAATGGACGCATGAAGAAGATAAATCTGAAAAAAGAATTAATCGTGCTTCTGATTGCTTCCGCAATCTTTATGACGGGTCTCGGCATAGGCAGGTTTTACAGCTATGCAGCGACCGCAGGAGCAGACGGCGTTGTAACCTCGGAGGCGACGCGCGCCCTGGAGGAAACAAAAGCAGCAGAGCCTGAGGAGGAAAAAACTGTCGTATCGGAAGCTCGTCTTCCCGTAAGACCCGGACCGGGCAGCGCTTCAACGACAGCTGCGGCAGCGGAACCGGAACCGGAGAGTACGGCAGAGACTGCAGCAACCGCACAGGAAACTGCACCGGCGCCGCAGGAGACTGCAGCAGCCCAGACAACTCCGGCAGGCACTGCACCGGCGGCACCGCAGGAGACCTCAGCAGCAGCTCAGCCTTCAGTGATCACGCCGCAGGCAGCAGGTTCCGGGAACAGCACCGCAGTCGTTTCGGCTGTCACAAACACTGTCTCTAATAAAGGCAGGACACCGAAGTATACGCCGATCACGACCGTGAAGACCGATGCGTCAACTTATTTCGGTCCCGGCAGGCTGACGATGCTTGCAAACCATGATACCGGCGCCCAGAATCTTTCCGTTATCATCGAGACGGGAAACGGCGGAATGATCGTCGTGGACGGCGGCTGGGAGGAAAACGGCGAGTCACTGCTGAGGGAGATCAAAAAGAGAGGCGGACATGTTGAGGCATGGCTGATCACGCATCCGCACAAGGATCATGCGCTTGCGCTGGCCTATATTCTGAATCACCATGCCGGTGAGATCACAATTGACGGCATTTACTTTAATTTCTTCCCGGAGGAGTGGTATGCTGCGCGCGACCAGGAATCACTGGAGGTGATTCGGACACTCAAATCCGGATTCGCAAAGATCAGTGCATCCAAAATACACGGAGACATTCAGGGAGGACAGGTCATCCAGGCAGGGCAGGCGCTCATCCAGGTACTGAACAATCCTTATGAGCACAGCACCAACTGCGGCAATAACAGCAGCGTGACCTATATGGTTTCCATGAACGGCACCAATGTCGTTTTCCTGGGGGATCTGGCACTGGCCGGCGGCGCTTCCATGATGGACGATGTAGATCTGGCAGGGCTGAAGTGCGACATGGTCCAGGTGGCACATCACGGACAGTCTGCAGTCAGTTATCAGTTTTATCAGAAGCTCGGTGCAAAGGTATTCTTATGGCCGACGCCTCAGTGGCTCTGGGACAATGATAACGGCGGAGGTCCGGGCAGCGGAAAGTGGACTACCGGGCAGACCAGAAAATGGCAGACGGGCCTGCTGGTAAGAGAATATTATGTGACAAAAGACGGAGATCAGGTCATCGAATGATGACCTGATTTTTTGCATGGCTTGCAGGAGCATAAAGGGAATCGTTTCGGGACAGAAGATATAAGCAATACTGATTCATACTGATTCCTTCATTTTTTGCATGAATCGAGAGTGAACGGTGCAGACTTCTGGGAATTCTGAGTTTAAACTGACCGGAGTATTCAGTGATTTCAGCCTCAGTAACCGGCTCGGCAATCGGTGTGTTATCTTCCAGAGCGGCTTCGATCCAGGCCTTTTTTGAATCAATGGCATCTGTGATTACATCTTCGATCGTTTCAGCACAGGTGATACAACCCGGTAATTCCGGAAACCATGCCGTGAAGCCACCTTCTTCCGTATCGGGAACAATTTCCATGCGATAGGGAAGAGACATATAGTAGTCAAGAGTTTTCTGGTTCTGATGTTTCATTCTGGTCTTCCTCTTTTTTATCATCGTTTATAAAGGATAATTCAAGTTCTACTAGTTCTCTTACTTTTTCAATATATATCCGTTTAATCGGGTTATGCTTCGGTATAGTGATCGGATTTCTGCCTTCTTTGCGAAAAGTTTTATGACTGCTTCCGCCTGATGGACCCGACATGACATAGCCATATAATTCAAGAATTTTTCTGATCTCTTCAAATCTCATGTTTTTATTCAATGACATGAGATTCATGAGAAGCTTATCGAATTGTGACATGCAACCTCCTTTATTATAGATGGTACCAAATGTGGTGTCAACAAAAGACTGCGTTAATAAAATGAGAGAATGTTCTATAGATACTGCTGATCAAAGGAACCGGCAGCTTAAATGAAATGTTATGAAAAGTGAAGATGATAGTGATGAACGGAATGGACTAAGAAATAAATCAGATCATAATAAGATTATCTGTCGAAAGATTATAAGAATCAGACTGTTTTTATGATAGAATAGTCATTAATAAAAGTAAAATGAAAAAACTATAAAGTACGGACAGGCGGAATAATGAGACACACCTCCGCATGAAAATACAATAACAGCAACGGCAAATAACAAGAGGATAATAATATGATTAAAGCAGCATTTTTTGATCTTGACGGCACGCTGGTCGATTCCGTCGGGGGCCTGATGGCCTCGATGAATATCGTGATGCGAAAGCTGGGCTTCCCCGAGATCACACCCAAACAGACAAAGCAGTATGTAGGAAATGGATATCAGGTCTTCGTGGAGAAATCCCTGAAGGCAGCATCGGAAAAGCTGTACAGAAAAGCAGAAAAGGCCGAGCACAAGAACCCGGATCTTGCGATGGAGCTGGAAATGCAGGCGGACGATGCGCTTGGCGCTTATGACGAAGCCTGTGAAGAATATCTGAAGGTCTTTTCTGTACATTTCCTGGATGATTCGGATGCTTATCCCGGCATGCGCGAGACTCTGGCGGAACTGAGGAAACAGGGCATCAAGCTGGTCTGTGTGACCAATAAGCCCGTTGTGGCAACGGGAAAAACGCTCGATAAGGCGTTCGGACCGGACTACTTTGATTACGTGGTTTGTGATGACGGCGTTATCCCGAAGAAACCGGACCCGACAGGCTGCTATAAGGCTATGGAAGCCATGCAGGTAAGCAAAGACGAGGTGATCTATCTCGGAGATACCAAAACGGATATGGTCACTGCAAAGAATGCAGGATTCCTTGCTGTCGGATGTCTGTACGGCTTCCGCGACAGGAAGGAACTGGAGGAAAATGGTGCAGACTATCTGATCGGTGAACCGAAGGAGCTGCTGAAGATCGTAGCAGATCTGAACGGGTAAAAGGCTGCCCGGGAGAGGAGAAAAGAAATGTTCAACATACACGATCTGAGGAAAGACAGATTTATGCTGGATGGCAGTTTTGCCTTTCAGGGCTATGACTGGTGGTGGCATTCCTTTACGGGACTACATGAAAAAACAGGAGAGGAAAAGCCGTTCTTTATTGAATTTTTCCTCTGTAATCCTGCTCTGGGAGGAGACGAACCGGTTCTGGGACAGGCAGCGGCCAATCAGACAGCGGGCGCAAAGCCTTCGTATCTTATGGTAAAGGCCGGCTGCTGGGGAAAGGATGCAAGGCAGCTGCACCGCTTCTTCGGCTGGAACGGGATCATAGTTGAAAAGGGAGTTCCTTTCAACATAGAGGCGGATGACTGTTACTGCTCCGAATATATCCTGAAGGGCTCCGTCAGCATTACTAAAGAAGAGGCGGAGGCTCATCCGGAGTATCTTTGCGATGCGGGCTCTATGAAATGGGAGCTGGCCGTGGACAAGCAGATCGCTTACAATGTCGGCTACGGAACGAGTGTTCCGCTTACCGCAGCCAAAGCGTTTGAAATGTACTGGCATGCGGAGGGAATGAAAACGGCATTCACCGGCACAGTCGAACTGGACGGAGAGATTTACAGGGTGGACCCGGCGACCTGTTACGGCTATGCGGATAAGAACTGGGGCAGCAACTTTACGAGCCCCTGGGTCTGGCTTTCCTCCAATGACCTGGTCAGCCGGATCAGCGGAAAACGTCTGGAAAACAGTGTATTTGATATCGGCGGGGGACGTCCGAAGGCACTGGCAATTCCGTTTGAACGCAAGCTCCTCGGCGCATGCTTTTACGAGGGAGAATGCTTTGAATACAACTTCTCCAAATTCTGGGCAGGATCCCGGACAGGCTTCAAATGTGAGGAAACAGAAGACGAGATCATCTGGAAGGTCGTCCAGGAAAATAAAAACTCCCTGATGAAGACACTGGTGCGCTGCCGCAAAGAGGATATGCTGCTGATCAATTACGAGGCGCCGGACGGGACCTGGAGGCACAGACGTCTCTGGAACGGGGGAAACGGGACCGGACGTATCAAGCTGTACCGCAGGACCGACAGCGGAATGGAACTGATCGATGATATCAGCGCGGGCCATATCGGCTGCGAATACGGTGATTATACATGCTGAAGAAAATACCTGCCGTCGCCCGAATCAGCGCTTTACAGACTTAGTCCGTCACATTATAATCAAACTACACAAAATCAGATTCAAAAGTTTCAGCATCATCACGAAAAATAAGGAAAGGCCAGGGACATATGAAACCTATCAAAGAAGGAAAAGTAAGAGAGATTTATGACAACGGGGACAGCCTGATCATGGTGGCAACAGACCGGATCAGCTGTTTTGATGTGATACTTCATAATACCGTGACCAACAAGGGCAAGGTCCTCACCCAGATCTCAAAGTTCTGGTTTGATATGACAAAGGACATCATTCCGAACCATATGATCACCGTGGACAATCAGGAGATGCCCGAATTTTTCCGCAAGCCGGAGTACGAAGGCAAGGCAATGATGTGCAAAAAGCTCAACATGCTTCCGATCGAGTGCATCGTACGCGGATATATCACCGGAAGCGGCTGGGCAAGCTATGTCAAGGACGGCACAGTCTGCGGCATCCGTCTGCCGGAGGGCCTGAAGGAATCCGACAAGCTTCCTGAGCCTATCTACACACCTTCCACCAAGGCGGAGCTCGGAGACCACGATGAAAATATTTCCTACGAGCAGAGCATTGCGCATCTTGAGAAATATTTCCCGGGCAGGGGAGAGGAACTGGCTGCCAAGCTCAGGGACAACACCATCGCGCTGTACAAAAAGTGCGCTGATTATGCGGCAAGCCGCGGCATCATCATCGCAGACACAAAGTTTGAATTCGGTCTGGATGAAGACGGCAATATGCTGATCGGTGATGAAATGCTTACACCTGACAGCTCCCGTTTCTGGCCGGCAGATACCTATGAGCCGGGACACAGCCAGCCGTCCTTTGACAAGCAGTTTGCGAGAGACTGGCTTAAGAGCAATCCCGGCAATGACTGGACGCTGCCGCAGGAGATCGTGGATAAGACCATCGATAAATACCTGCAGGCTTATAAGCTTCTGACCGGAGAAGATCTCGGCTGATCTTCCAGGAGAAAAGGAAAAGATGTTTTTCAGCGGATTCAGAAATAATCATGATATGAAGGGATCCAGGTGGATACCGTATACGATCGCGACCTGCTCGGCAGTCGCGCTGTATACGGTGCTCAATAATCTGCCCAGGATCACGGGCGCGGTCAGCACCTTTTTTTCTCTGACCAGTCCCGTATTGATCGGCATTGCAATCGCATACCTGCTTACGCCTGTCGTCAAATTTTTCGACAGACTTCTGAGCGGGGCGGTAAAACGGGAATTCCTGCGCAACGGCATTGCGGTTGCAATTTCCGCGGTCGGCATACTTGTGCTGATCACGATCCTCATGAGCTTTCTGGTGCCCCAGCTGATTGACAGCATCGTGCAGTTTATCAATAACATCAATGTCTATTCCCGGGCAGCGAGTGAGGTGATCGACAGTCTCAATAAGACCGCTGAGGCGCACAATCTGGATACGGAAAGCGTCCGCAGAGTGGTAAACGAACTGATCGATAATGCAGTCAGATTCATTTCCAATAATGCCCAGAAAATGCTGAGAGGATCCGTATCCTATGGCGGATCCGCGCTGAATATCCTGATCGGCGCCATTGTCGGGCTTTACTTCCTGGTCAGTAAAAAGTCGATCCTGAACGGCCTGGACAGACTGGGCAGGCTGACGATCAAAAAAGAAGAATATGAATCACTGAAGGTATTTCTGCATAAATGCAACAATATCTTCTCCAGCTTCATTGCACAGGATCTGCTGGATGCGATCATCGTCGGCGTCATCAATTTCATATTCATGTCAATTATGAATATCCCGTATGCCGTACTGATCTCGGTCGTCGTGGGCGTGACCAATCTGGCGCCTACCTTCGGTCCGTTTGTGGGAGCATTTATCGGTGCGTTCATTCTGTTCTTTGCAGACGCGGGCAACACGATCATATTCCTGATTTTTACGCTGATCCTGCAGCTTGTCGACGGCTATGTCATTAAGCCGAGACTGTTCGGCAATACCCTGGGCGTCCCGGGCGTCTGGATCACAGTGGGAATTATCCTCGGCGGAAAATTCTTCGGCGTACTCGGCATTCTGCTTGCCGTGCCTCTGGTCGGGATCATCACTTTCCTGTACCGTGAGTATATCGACAGGAAAGAGCAGGAGGTAAACCAGAATTCCTCCGGGCCCTCGGCTGGTTCCGTGTAACCCGTCTCTAATGTAATTTGTACAATAATCATCAAGCTCTGAAAACAGGGCTTGATTTTTTTATAACAAAACCATATAATGTTAGCGTAAGCTAATAAAAGTTAGATAAAACTAACAGACGAAACACTTATAATTCAGGGGGTAAGACCATGAGCGTTGTGATCGTTGGCGGAAATGAATGTATGGTAAGACAATACAAAGATCTGTGCAAAACATATCGCTGCAGGGCAAAAGTTTTTCCGAAAATGAACGGAAGCCTCAAGAATAAAATCGGCAGTCCTGATTTGCTCGTTCTGTTTACAAATACGATGTCGCACAAAATGCTTCAGTGCGCATTAAATGAGACCAAAGGCCTGGACACAGTCGTGGCCCGTTCCCATTCGAGCTCCATGGCTGCGCTGAAGAACATTCTTGACGAGCATGCACTTGCAGCCGTTTGATCAATGATATGATCGCTTTTCATACATCTTAAAAGGACCACCATCCTGTGACAGACCCGGATCCGCCTGGCGGACACCGGGTCTTTTACTTATGT
>JAFUAE010000148.1 GCA_017460845.1 Lachnospiraceae bacterium | reverse complement strand
GGCTCCTGCCGACCGCATAGCTCTGGAAGAGCTCGCCGATCTGGTAAAACAGCATTACGGCAACGCCTTCCGTATACTCTCCGAGTGCCATAGCGCCGATCGTTGCCACTGCCATCAGGAAGTTCTCATCCGTCGGCTGCAGGCTCACCACGCCCAGCACGGCCTTTTTCAGGACATCATAGCCAATCAGCAGATAGGGGATCAGGTAAAGCATGAGCAGAGGCCATTCCGATGCGAGCCTTGCTGCAGCCGTGCTGCCTGCGGCACCCTCTGCACCTGTTTCTGGGAAATATGCTTTTTTCACAAAATACAGGATGACCAGCAGAACAGCTGTCGCCAGGATCCTGTACAACATTTTTTTCTGTTTCTTTGTCATAGTGCAGCCTTCTTTGCAGCTGTTCAGCCGACCCTTAGACCGGGTGACCGTAATCGGGTCCCGGCTGAATTGCAACCCTTCCTCAGAAGAAGATCTCGCAGTCAGACTCTACCTTTCTGCAGTTCTTCAGCGCTTCCTGCATCACAGACTTGGGATCTGCGCCGTCCTCAAACTCCACGTGCATCTTGAGTGCCATAAAATTGACCGTGCAGTCCTTCACGCCCTCCGTATTTTTGGTGGCAAGTTCCATCTTGTTGGCACAGTTTGCGCAGTCGACATCGATCTTGTAGGACTTCTTCATCTTTTTCCCTTTCTAACATTTGAAAACGATTCTCAAATTCATTCATTTGAACAACTGTTCAAGTGTTGATTTCATTATACACCTTCCAAGAAGGTTTGCAACTTTTATTTCAGAAATCTCTATGAAGTAAAAAGCCCGGACAGCATTTCTGCCAGCCGGGTTCCAAAGGAAAGAGAAAAAGGGTTATTCATACGTTTCAGCCTCTCAGAATATTCTCAAAACCTGCCAAAAATGGTCTGATCATTTTTTCACATTCTTTTACTATTCTGATTATACTTTCATACTCATTTACTATCAAGTAATATATTTTACACTCAATTACTGTTGACCGTATGTTTTCATATTTTCATACTTTTCAAGGTTCATTGGATCCTTGACACCCGCCCGTGCAGCAGCACATTTCCAAAACCGGCAGCGAAGTCGCATTCCACCATCAGAAGTCCTCCCGGTTCTCTCAGCCGTACGATTGCTTTCTGTGTCTGAACCGGTGTCTGCTCGGTAGTCGGGTTCCGTGTCTCTCCCGCTCCCCGGCCTGGCGCAGGATTTAATTCCTGAGCAGAGGTCTGCCCCGAAATCAAATACATCCCTGCAGCGGCAGATCCGCTCGCACAGGAATTCTCCCAGAAAACGGTTCCGCTGCTGCTGCCGGCGGGAACATACACGAGAGGCGTCATCTGAAATGTCCAGTCTGCCGGTTCCGCTTCCAGAAACATCAGACCGAGGCCATCCACCGCAAGCTCTTTGCACCATTGCCTGACCGCCTGTTCTGCCTCTTCCGGCTCATCCTTCATGCCGAAAAATGGAGAGTTTTCCCCGATTATGATATGGGAGATCCCCTCCATTCTGACCAGCGGAAGCTCTCCGTTTTTCCCTGCAAATGAAAACGCCCTCTGCTCTATGCCAAGTGCCGGGGGCATTTTCACCTGCGCTTCAAAAGAGGGACCGCAGGCATCAATTGATTTCAGATCGATTTCAGCTGGCTTCAGCTTCACCTCGACCGGATCCGAAGCGCCCGACACTTTTAGGTACACAGTCTGCCAGGCTCCGCCGTCCGCATGGTCTGTCCCTGCTTTCCGAATATCAGATACACCATCTGCAGCGCGCATCAAAAGCAATGCGGCAGCGCTCATGGTTGCGTTGCCGCAGAATTCGCCGCCCGCCATACGCAGCTCTCCATCACAGAACTGCTGCCCGGTTGATGCGGATCCGGACTTCACATCTGCCTTGCCCGAAGTTTCAAATCTCACAAACCCGACCTGTTCCACCTCGGGATGCAGCTTCATGATTTCGTCGGCCACCGCCGGCTGCATCGCAATCTCCGTCTCCGTTTCCACCAGTGCCGTAATATTACCTGTCGGGTCCAGGATGCTGTATTTGATTCTGTCCTGTATCTGGCTCATATTCTACTGCTTTCCTCTTCCGGAAATGAATAGAATGGGGTTGCCGCATTCCGAGCACCACCCCATTCCTATTTGTCTGCTGCTGATAGCTTATCTCTCAAAAACGCGCAGGAATCTCTTTGTCCTCTCCTCCTGAGGATTTTCGAAGACATCCTTCGGATCGCCCTGTTCGACGATCACGCCGCCGTCCATAAAAATAACGCGGTTGCTGACGGCCTTGGCAAAGGGCATTTCATGCGTGACGACCACCATGGTCATCTTCTCATCCGCCAGCTGACGGATGACCTTCAGGACTTCGCCGGTGAGCTCAGGATCCAGCGCAGATGTCGGCTCATCGAAAAACAGGATCTCGGGCTTCATCGCCAGAGCTCTTGCAATTGCGACACGCTGCTGCTGTCCTCCGGAAAGCTGATAGGGATAAGCCTTTGCCTTATCTGCGATCCCCATCTTCTCAAGGAGTTCCATCGCTGTCTCCTCCGCCTCCTCGCGGCTGCGCTTCTGGACCTGTATGGGAGCGTCCGTCAGATTTTTCAGGACACTGTAATGCGGGAAGAGATTGAACTGCTGGAATACGAGCCCGCAGTAGCTGCGGAATTTCCGAAGCTCGTTCGGCTGTACATACACCGCCTTTCCGTCTGTGCCCGTATACGCCGCCTTCTGATCCATATATATGATCTCGCCGCCGTCGATCGTCTCAAGAAAGGTCGCACAGCGAAGCAGGGTCGATTTGCCGGAACCGGAGGGACCGATGATACTGACGACTTCGCCGCTGTCGACGCCGAAGCTGATATCCTTGAGGACATCATGTCCGCCAAAGCTCTTTTTAATGTTTTTCATCTCTATAATCATGGATCCACCGCCTTATCTGTAATAGTCCAAAGCCTTTTCGATCCGCTTCATGCCGAACGCTACCGCGTAGTTCGCGATAAAGTAAAAGACGCCTGCAATGACAAACGGCATAAAGGAAGTCTGGGAGGCTGAAATCTGTTTCGCCAGCGAGAATACCTCCTGATAGGCAAGTGTAAATGCGAGCGAAGTATCCTTGACCAGAGTGATGACCTCATTCGTCACAGAGGGCATGATCCGCTTGATGACCTGCGGCAGAATGATGCGCATAAACGCCTTGGCTTTGGTGTATCCAAGCACCTCCGCCGCCTCATACTGTCCAACCGGGATAGACTCGATGCCGCCTCTGTAGATCTCGGCAAAATAAGCCGCATAATTCAGCACGAAACCGATGATCAGCGACGGGAAGCGCCAGCCCCTGATCGACCAGCCGAAGAGGTAGTAGGGGCCGAAATACCAGACCAGCAGCTGCAGCATGAGCGGCGTACCGCGGATCACGGAGATGTAAATGTCGATCAGCGCCCGGACCGCGGAAAATCTGGATTTTTTCAGAAGCGCCACGATCATGCCGAGCGGCAGTGATCCCAGCAGCGTAAGCGCAAAAATCCCGCAGGTCCTGAGCATACCTGCGGCCATTGTCAAAAACATGGTGGATAAGGTCATTGTTCGTCCTCGGTTTCTTTCTTGTTTCTTCCGGTTTAAACAACTTAAGTCCTGAGCCGGAAAGAGAAAAACGGCCTGCCGTCATGAATAAAAATATCTGACGGACGGGCCGTTTCGTCAATTATCAACTTACTTGTTCAGGCAAAGGAAATCCTTGATATCCGGATACTTCTCGCCGATCTTGTCATAGGTGCCGTCAGCTGCAAGCGCATCCAGAGCTGCATTGATCTTGTCGCAGAGCTCCGTGTCGTCCTTACGGAATCCGATCGCGTACTGCTCGCTGCCCAGGACCTCATCGAGGAACTTGTAATCCGGCTCGCCGTTCATCAGGTAGTTGCCGCTGGTAACGTCGATTGCAATTGCATCGATCGCGCCTGCCTTAAGATCATTGAAAGCGATGGTGTAGGTCTCATAAACTTCGAGGGAACCGAAGGTCTTTGCAAGCTCGGCCTGGCCCTCTTCGTCATTCAGAAGATCATATGCGGAGGTAGAGGTCTGTACGCCGACAGCCTTGCCTTCCAGATCAGCAAGTGTTTCGATGCCGGAATTCTTGTTGACCATGATCATCTGGGTATTGTCGGAATACGGCTTGCTCCAGAGATAATCATCCTCACGTCCGTTCATGGTAAATCCGGACCAGATGCAGTCGCAGCTGCCCGCATTGAGCTCTGCGTCCTTAGCATCCCAGTTAAACGGAACCGCTTCGTACTTCCAGCCGTAATAATCGCAGACTGCCTGTGCCATCTCGACGTCAAAGCCGCCGACCTCGCCCTTGTCATCTATAAAGGAATACGGCGGATAATCGAGGTCGAATCCATGCTTGAATACAAATTCTCCCTCTGCCGCTCCTGACTCTGCGGCTGCTGCCGTTGTCTCTGCTGCCGCTGCAGCTGTCGTCTCAGCCGCCTTGGTCTCCGGTGCCGATGATCCGCATCCTGTCAGTGCGACTGCCGCCAGCATGGATACTGCCATTACTGTTGCCAAAATCTTTTTCATAATGTTCTTATTCTCCCTGTAAAATACATATTTATGCGCTCTGCTTCTCAGACACAGCGCCTTAGTGCCTTGCAGGCACTACGCTATAGTAACACACTAAAGCGACAGTGTCAATGCCGGGGTTTTTATGTACCTGAGAGCACCGCAGGCCGTCACCTGAAGTCACAGCGCATCCCGGTTCGCCACATCCGCCAGCGCGCAGGCCAGCACCGAGGTCGCAGCCGTAATATCAGCCACATCCGTCCACTCCTCCGGACAGTGTGAAAGTCCGTCACGGCTTGGCACAAACAGCATGCCGATCTTCGTAAACTTCCCGACAAACAGAGAGTCATGGAAGGCTCCGCTCATCAGCCGCATATGCTCATATCCGCCCTCATCGGCATACTTCTCAAACAGCTCCATCAGGACCGGATCACAGCTGACCGGCACGTCACTGTTCTGAAAGCGGATCTCGACCCCGACGCCGCGCCGTGCCGCGATCTCCGTAAAGCTCCTGTGTACCTCGTCGTCCAGCGCCAGCATCG
>JAFUAE010000147.1 GCA_017460845.1 Lachnospiraceae bacterium | reverse complement strand
GTCTACGCAGACCTCCTGGCACTGATCAGAGTGATGGGAGAAAGCGCGTAGATACAGGCAGTCCTGCCGGCAGATAGCGGGTCTGTGGTAAAGCTGATCGTAAGAAAGCGGAGCTAAGGATCCGGCGGACTGCCGGGGGAAGGGACCGGCTGCCTAAAGCAGCCTGCGGCGTGAAGCCGCATCAGGAAGCACGTGACTTTAGTCGTGTGAGGTTCACGCTCTTGACATAGATTTCATAGACGTTGGTTTGCTGCCACCATTTGAGTGTGTCAGTGGTTTCTTCAGTGCCGGTGGTTTCTTTCATGTCGTTGGTTTCTCCTGCAGCGCCGGTATCCTGTGCGGCGCCGGTTGTTTCTTCGGTTCCGGCCGGATTTGGCGTACTCTGGGTTTCCTGCTTACCTGCGCAGCCTGCCAGTGTGAATGCCGCAGCAGCTGCCAGCAATGCCGCAATTTTCATAAATGAGTTAATCAATTGTCAAAGCCTCCCGTAAAAGGATCATGTTACTTTTATGGCAGTTGTTCGGAACAACTGCCTGTTATGTATGCGCAGTGCCGGCAAAGCCGGCATGCATATTACTTCATTATAATAATCAGGCCGTCGGTGTGGCAACCTCTGTAAAGATAGAAGATTGACCCTAAATTGACAAAGTCTTACGGCTCAATTTATAGTAAATTCTATATGGCAGTAAAGATACTTGAAGAGGAGGTATTTATGAAAAATAGAATCATCAAAATATTATCTTTGCTTTTATCATTGACCATGGTGATCGGATTAAGCGTGATAAGCGTACATGCCGCTGTAAAGTCGGAAAAGCCGGCAGCGAAGACTGCGGCAGTAAACAATAGAGTTTATTTTGCCGGTCCTCTTTTCAATGAAGCTGAAAGAGAATACAACCTCAAAATCGTGGAAATTCTGGAAAGCAACGGCTATGAGGTATTCCTGCCCCAGCGTGATGGTCTTCTGGCCGCTGAGCTGCAGGGCAAGTCGGAAGCCGAGAAGACGAAGATGATTTTTGAGAAGGACCGGGACGAAGTGCTGAAGGCGGATATTCTGTTCATGGTGCTGGACGGCAGGGTGCCGGACGAGGGAGCCTGTGTAGAGCTCGGAATTGCTTACGCAAGCGGCAAAAGATGCTACGGAATAAAAACCGATGCAAGGTCAGTTGAACTCGACATGGATCTGAATCCGATGATCGCCGGATGCTTCACCAAAGTGTTTTACGATCTGAACGGGGATGAACTGATCAGCTCCCTGAAAAAGTATCTGAAGGATAATAAGCTGTAATTTCCGGCCATATCCGCCGGCAGGCGTCAAAGGATTTCAATCCCGATCACATGTCTGACAGGGATCCTGGATCCTCCGGCAAGGATGATCTCGCCCATGTCGGTCCGTTTGATACAATCTGTAATACTTTCATATCGTCCGCCTGCTTTTTTGTCGTCAGGGACAAAATAAGTCAGGCGGACTTTGCTTTCCTCAGCCAGCGCCTGCTGCAGGGTGAGGTCCAGGGATTCCAGGAGGGATTCATCAATCTCGATCCTTTCATCGGTCAGCCTCGCGGTTTCTGCGACCGCGTCCCCGTAGCCGGTGAGTGCTGCAAACGGCGCAAACTGTGCGGCCCTTTTTGACATTTCCATCTGCGGATGCTTACTCGAGACATGGTGTGGCAGGTTTACGATGTCGGCATATGGCCAGCTGCCGGAGGGTACCTGCGGATGTGCTCCGGTCCCTGCTCTGGAGCCTGTTCCGGTTTCTGCTGCCGGAGCTGTTCTGATATCTGTTTGTTTCATCAGGCTTTATGACCTCCGATCTGGCGGTTCCGCTCTCTTCCGGTGGCGCCTTCTTCATAGTTGATCCCCTTCAGGATCGCGTTTTTCCCGAATTTCTGTTTGATATCCAGCATCGCCTCCTGCAGCCGTCGCTCTTTTTTCAGCGCATCTTCCTCGGCCGCCCTGGCGGTGTAGTCCGTGAACAGATCCATCTGCTCATAGACATTTTCAGCTGCTTCTGCTTCCGGCACCGCGTGGTTGAGCATGAGCGTGATGCGCCGGATCAGGAGTGAAGGATCAACCGTCCGGTCGTAGATCCGGAGGGCTGCCTGCGTGATCAGCCTGCCGGAAGCGGATGGGCGCGGGAGGTTTTCGGTGCCGTGCGCATGCTTCGGAACGGCCTTGCCGTAATAGCTGGTGCTGATTTCTCCCTTGTAGCCTTTTTTCTGGCCGTCCAGGCTTTCGTAATTGATCGTCAGGACGACCTGACCGATCGCGAGCTTCTTTTCGACAAGGTCAAGCGCGGCGGCTTCCGACATTTCCTGCACGACGACCCTTGCTTTTTTGAAGTCGTAGGGCTCCATCAGCACCTGTCCCGCCGAAAAGCCCCTGGTTTCGGGCTCATAGCCTTTGATCAGGTCCATGGTGCACGGTTCCCAGCCCCAGGCGTGGTCGATCAGGAGCTCCGCGTTGATGCCGAAGGTCTTGTAGAGGATGTCTTCACTGCGAATGCTGCATCTTGCGATGTCGCCCATTGTCCGTATCCCCATGTGCTCAAGCTTTGCCGCATAGCCGCGGCCGACTCTCCAGAAATCCGTGAGCGGCCGGTGGTCCCAGAGCTGATAACGGTAGCTCATTTCATCCAGCTCCGCAATGCGTACGCCGTTTTCATCCGGCGTCGCTTTTTTGGCCACGATGTCCATCGCGACCTTGGCGAGATAGAGGTTGGTGCCGATGCCGGCCGTGGCGGTGATGCCGGTTTCGTCGAGAACGTCGCGGATCATCTGCATTGCCAGCTCTCTTGCTGTCAGGTGATAGGTGTCCAGATAGGAGGTGGCGTCGATCAGCACCTCGTCAATCGAATAGACGTGAATGTCTTCGGGCGCGACGTAGCGCAGGTAGATCTGGTAGATCCGCGTGCTGTACTCCATGTAGAGCGCCATGCGCGGCGTTGCGGCGATATACGACAGTTTGAGCCGGGGATCGGCCTCAAGCTCGCGGATGTCTGCGGATTCCCTGGTGAAGTCCGTTGTGGTTTCTCTTATGGATTTACCGGTGAATATCTCTGCGGATTCCACTGCTGCGCTTCCAAAATAGCTGCGGCCGACGGAGTTTGCGGATCCGGGGCATTTGCCGCTTTTTTCCTGCAAAGCTCTGAGGCGGTCGCGGTTTACTTCTTTTACGCGCTGTATGACCTCGAAGAGTCTTGCCCGTCCCGGGATCCCGAAGGATTTGAGGGAAGGGGAGACCGCCAGGCAGATCGTTTTTTCGGTACGCGAAACATCCGCTACGACGAGGTTGGTCGTCAGCGGATCGAGTCCGAGTTCGCGCGCCTCCACGGAGGCGTAGAAGGATTTGAGGTCAATGGCAAGATACTGCCTGGGTTTTTCGGTCATTCTTCGTTGTAATATTTCTCCGGATCCTTGGGGCTTATTCTTCAATACATTATAATCTCCCTGCTGCCGGTGTGACAACTTCGCAATGGCATCAGGATAGTGTCGACCGGATGTTCAGGAGCCTGTTCTACTTCACTTAACTATAATTGTAACCGAACCAGTAACAGCAGTCGAACCTATATCGGCGATGGTTCCTGTATTGGCTGTTGAGCTTGGATAGACAGTCTAGCTTGTATAGACAGTCCAGCTTGTATAGACAGTCCTGTTTGTATAGGCAGTCCAGCTTGTATAGGTAGTAGTTTACTGGCCTGTATAGGCAGTCCAGCCTATAAGATTCTTAAAAGAATGTATTTATCACCATCAAAAAATTAACCCTGGTTATAAAATCAGAATTGTTTCACATTTATCACCATCATATTTTCTCTTCAGCCTATAACAATATATATTACAGTAGTTTATAGGCAGGAACCCGATACGACTCTCTTTCTAGGTCTCACACTTTCAGCATGGTTTGGTTATAAAGATAAAAGTTTGTATAATTTATAGGTCAGAGAGAATTTTTCATACCTATAAAAAATGTGTTTTTTTATAATTTTCACAAGATTTACGAAACTGATGGTAATAAATACTTCAGGAGATACTGATTTATAGGTTCCTCTGCATTTGCATTACATTTTTGGACATCGCAGAAGTCTTATAACAGTTAGCGTAATGTGCCCGCGCATAAGCGCTCGATTTGACTCCGCCAGCCCGCCCGCAAACGCTCCCCGCAAATCCCGTGCAAAATCCCGTGCAAAACTCCCTACAAAATCCCCTAAAAACCCCGCGCAACTCGGGAGCTCCAAAAAGGTCAATAAAATCTGGTAATGTAAATTAAAATGAAAGAATGAGCGGACACAATTCCCCAAAAACGGGAAATGCGTCTGCTCATTTTTTACCGCCGTTGACTGCCGGAGTTTTTTTCATGAAAACGAAGATGTTCTTCAGAGGCGAAGAGCCGATCCCGAGAGACTGAAAAATATCACATATTACAGCAGCCCTGTCATGTAGGCCGGTATATATGTGATTCCATCCTCGAAACGGAGATCTTTGGTATAGATGATATAGCGATCCTGTACCCGGATTGGATATTTTTTGATGAAATAGTCAAAGGATTTGTGTGACAGATAACCGGAAGACTTTACTTCTATTGGACATATTTTCTTATTCTTTACAATCAGGAAATCGATCTCATATTGTTTTTCTTTTTTTGAGCCTTCAGGCGTATACTTATATTCGTGAAAATACAGTTCATGTCCGTTAGCCTTAAGCATCTGAGCAGTAACATTTTCAAAAACCATCCCGAGATTAGAACTGAGTTTATCAAAGATCAGCGCTTTATAGATTTCTTCGCTTTCTTCACCGGATCTGATGAGCTGGGAAACCAGAAGACCGGTATCTCCCATGTATAGTTTAAAGTTGCTTCGATCCGCATATAATTCCATAAATACATCCGGCATCGTAATGTTTGCACATAAATTGCCTATCATAGACTCGGAGACAAATTCAACGGATTTCACATAATTGATATAACGTGCATTCACACTCAGCTCAGAAAAGGTAAAATGCATCTCGTGGCCGGAGAGCTGCTTTGGAATTGTCCGGAATACTAATGAAGCCTTCTCGGTCTCTTCATTGTCGTATTTCTTCAAATCATCTTCATATAATGAAAGGATTCCCTGTTTCACATGATCGATTGCAGTGAAGCTTTCTCCATTTACATATGCAGCAACCGCTTGGGGCATACCTCCTACAGCGATATACTCTCTAAAAAGCTGCATAATTTTCCTGTGTACCGAGTCTCCCAGCGGACGCCTGTTTTCAAATGCATCCCGTATTATCGGCATAGTTACAGAATTTCCCTTTGCCCATAGGAACTCCTCAAAATCCATTGGGTACATTTTGAGTTTTTCTTCTTCAGAGGGAATTAGAATATTCTTTACATTCCTTTTTATGCTGATTAATGAACCTGTTTCAATATAATCATATCTGCCGTCAGCAACTAAATATTTGATTGCCTGTCTGGCAACGGGGAAAAGCTGTACTTCATCAAAAATAATCACCGCCCGTCTTTTGGGGAGATCTTTTCCCTTGAGAACAAATAAATTCCTGAAAAAGGTTTCCGGATCCCCAAGGTTGTCTTCAAAATTTGTCCGGATTTCTTTAGGCTCTAAAGCAAAATCCAGAATCATATAATCATCATACTCGTTCTTTGCAAATTCTTCCGCAGTGGTACTCTTGCCGATTCGTCTGGCTCCTTCTATCAGCAGCGCGCTTTTCCCATCAGACTTTTTTTTCCATTCGAGCATTTGACCGTATATTTTTCGCTTGAAATACATATGATATCCTCCAAGTTTTGTTTCCTGTCAAATATAGAATAAAGTAAAAAAATAGAAAAAACAATTGTTTTACCAGAATAATTAACGAAAAACAAAAATGTTATATTTATTATATTAACGGAAAACAAAAATGTTTTGCCTGAATATTTAACGAATTCAGAAAATGTTTGCCGTGAGAGTACCAGTTTGGTAAATTGCAATTAGAGGTTCCAGTTTGCAAGGATAACTTCGATATTTACATTTGGGTTGAAAATGAAATTGACTGATTCTCTCAGAAGTGACAATATGAATAATATACCCATTATCTATAATTGGACGGAAGAATCTGCTGACGGCCGGCATTGCAGCGATGCCGGCCCGGCGGCATTTTCGATATTGTATGGAAGAACCAAAGAGAGGATTGTATTATGGCCTGGTCACCATATTTGGAGGGCCGCGCGGTTTCCGATCCGAAGTCGGATGCCAGAAGCGGCATAAGAATCGAACAGAGCAGGATCAGCAGGAATGCGGTGTATTTTCCGAAGGAGAAA
Organism: Lachnospiraceae bacterium; assembly: GCA_017460845.1. Lineage (GTDB taxonomy): Bacteria > Bacillota > Clostridia > Lachnospirales > Lachnospiraceae > Avilachnospira. Next base: position 1,089 of record JAFUAE010000147.1, on the reverse strand, counting down.
TACCTGCTGATCTCCGACATCAGGCGTACCTGGATCCAGTCGACCACGCTGAGTCTGGTCGGATGCTGCGGCAAGGGGATCCCGGTATTTGTGGTGCGCCTGGATCACGGGGGTCCCGAAAAGGTCAATATCATGATGGAAAAGAAGGAAAATGCAGACAAAATGGTTGCCCTGCTCTGTGAGATCAATCCTTCCATCAGGGTGGAGGAATGGTCCAGGGAGGCGCAGCTGGCCGGCACAGCCCCGCGGTGAGCAGGCACAGTACAAAATTCAGTACGATGGAGCAAGGGAAAGAATCCGCCATCTTCAACCGGTACAGGAGCGCATTTGAAAGGAAACTAGTTTGCTCGGCAGAATTATCCGGAAAATTTTATATAGAGGCGATGACGCTGTTCCGGCCGGGAGGGTCTGTGACAATACAGAGGAAGGCAATGAACGGACAGAGCTGAGCCATGAAGAGCAGGCAGGTTCCGATTCAGGCGCTTTGCCCGAGCAGGACAGTATCCATGAATTCTGCCCGAGATGTGAGGCCAACCTCACCCTTCAGAAGGGCTATCACAATGAGCTTCCCTTCTGGATCTGCCGCGGCTGCGGGGAAATGCTGATCAATCCGGAGGTGGATGCGGATGACGACATTGTCTGGATCTGCGACGGCTGCGGGGAAATGCTCAATATTCAGCCGGGCTTTTGCGAGCACGGCAGGAAGTGGCGCTGCACGGAATGCGGATATGTAAATGTCATCGACGAGAGCGAAGTGTATCCTTCCGAAGAGGCATACCAGGCGGAACGCAATAGTCCGTACAGAGGCCTTTCGGAGCAGGATGCCCTGAAGCTTTCGGAATATGAGGAGGAGGCGCCGCTTCCTTTCAGGAATGACATTTTCCGTGTCAGGCACCGGGAGACCGGCAGGTTGTACATCAGGAAGCTGCTGGCCGTCTACGACAAAAGCGTATACGCTTATCTGAAGGAGCATCCGATCGGGCAGATGCCGCGGATCATTGAGCTGTTTGAGAGCGAGAACTGCCTGATCGTGATCGAGGAATTCATTGAGGGCAGGACAGTGGAGGAAATGCTGGAGGCCGGAGACCT
>JAFUAE010000017.1 GCA_017460845.1 Lachnospiraceae bacterium | reverse complement strand
GCTGATCCTCGAGAGCGGAGAGCATCCGGGAAAGCTCAAGGATGCGGTCTGCTCACCGGGCGGAACTACGATACAGGGCGTCAGGACGCTGGAAGAGTGCGGATTCCGCGGAGCTGTGACGGATGCGGTCATCGCAGCATATGAGAAAGCTGTGGAGTTAAAGAAGTAACGGATATCGTTTATGGCTTTTTGCCTCTTCCGGCAGCCTGCATACTAATAATGGAATTCAATATCGACCACGAGAAAAGGATGACCTAAGTGCCGGGCACTTAAGTCATCCTTCAAGCTTTCAATGCAGACTCTATGCTTTATGCAGCCGCTGTTATGATTCCGGACGGTTCATCAGCGTATGCATGAGGTGGGAATAGATCTTCTGGCTGCAGTGCTTCCAGTTGGCGCACATTGTTTCAGCGGCTTTTTCATCGGGAACCGAAATATCGATGGAAAGGATCGTACTCTTGCCTTCCCTTGCGGAACAGTGTACGGTAAAGCCCTCGCTGCCGATTTTGAAATACTCTGCGGTTACGCCGGCTTCGGAACGCATGGAGAACTTATTGGCTTCAAGGTATTCATTCATATCCGCAACCGCTGCGTCGGAAATACTGGAACCGAAGAAATCAAGAGCTTCCTTGCCTTCGTCCGTGATCTCGTAGTGAGTAGAATTTCCGACAAGTCTGGAAGTGATCAGCTTTGCTTCGGTCAGCTCGGTGAGAACACTCTGCAGCGTAAAATAGGTCGTATACTCTTTGTCCAGAAAGAAATTGGAAAGCTGTGAATTGGTCAGTGGAAAATTGACCTTCTCAAGCATATAAAGGATCATCAGTTTGTATAAGGTTTCGGGTTCCTGGATCATAATCGTTTCTCCTGATGCCGCGGCTGAATAATAAGCTTCATGCCGGCTTCGCTGCCATTACGCATACATGAGCTGACGCACACATGGAATGAGCGCTCGCTTCAACTCGCTGCATTCCATAGTGAAAGCAGCGCTCAAGCGTCGCCTGCAGCTCGCTTTCGCTGACTTTCATAGCATCACAAGTATAGCACAGAATTCACCAAACCGGGTAACTTTATATGGAAAACAGCCTGAAGGTTATGATACAATAAAAAATAGTTCTGCCCTGACCGGCAGGAAATATAGTAATCAGACCGGATCAGAAGATGAAGGATAAATTAGGAAGACTTGCAAAGGGAATGACGGAGATAGAGACGCCTGTGATCGAGATTTCACCGGAGTCTTTTTCTGATACCCTTCAGGCGGGACGTGAATATCCCTTTATGGCGGATCTGCTCAGTACCAACGGAATCGGGATAAAGGGAGTCTGCTTTGCGGATGAGCCAAGGATCAGGACAGAGCGGAATACCTTTGTCGGCAGGCGCGTGGCGGTCAGCTTCCGGATCAATACCGAGGGCATGAAGGACGGTGAACTGCTGAAGGGTGAAGTGATCCTTCTTACAAACGGCGGGGAATTTTCCATTCCGTATGAATTCGGCATTGGCGAGACACCGGAAAGCGCTGCGGGAACCAAAGACAGAGCCTCAGAAGCATTTTCAGAGAATGTGCGTGAAAACCCGCTTACAGTCAGACATCTGCCCCGTTTCGAGGATACGCCTGAAGAAGAGGACAGCGAAGAGCTGCATGTACTTGAATCATTCCTTCCCGAAGACGAACCGCTGTTTGAGGGCGTTCTCGGAGCGCTGATCCGTTCCGGAAATACCTCCGGCTATGCCTTCAGGATGTATCGGGAAGCAATCAGAAGAGGACTGGATGTGACCAGACTCTATGAGAGCTATGTGCATGCCTTCCCCGAGGATTGCGAAGAATGCATGCCGAAGGAAGTCTTTTTATATTTTTCCTATGAGCATGATGCTGACCACGGGATCCTGAGGAAGCTGTACAAAAATATTCTGCTTCACGTTGATAAAAATTCGGAAATATACAATGAATATGAGTCCGCCATCAGTGAGTATGCGGTCAGCTGCGCTTTTGACAGAATCATCGATCAGGATCTTGCCCTGCTGTATGACAGGATGATCGATCCGGGCATGATCGATGAGAAGGCCGCAGAGATCCTGCCGGATATTTTTAAATGCAGGAGGATCAGGCTGACCTCGGGTGAAGCGGATTATCTGATCGTGCGCTATCCTGAAATGAAAAACGGGATACGCGCAGAATTAAGGAACGGAGAAACCTTTGTCCCGGTCTATTTTAAAAATGCAGACATCCGTTTCTTCCTGAACGGATCCGCAAAGGACCAGACTTCCTCCGTAAGCTATGAGTCGGATGAGGTATTCCACAGACCGGAAATCATCCGGAGATGCTTCGAGCTTGTTCCCGGGCACCGGATGCTGCTGCTTTCCGCGGCAAAGGAAATCAGCGCCAGAGGAATTGCCGGGGAAAATGAAAAGGCGATCCTGGTCAGGGCAATGCGGGAACTTGATCTCAGCAGAGACTTCAGGGACAGACTGATCTGGATCCTGAGCGAATCCGGGGGTGATTCAGGCTGGATCGGGGAACTGAAACGCGAGGATTACAGCTCTGAAGCGGGCGGACGTCTGTTCAGCCTGTTTGTCCGCGAAGGAAGATGGTCCCAGGCCTATGAGCTTTTGTGGATCTGCGGGATCGAAAATGTTGAGCTCTGCGATATGGCCCGCCTTGTATCCGAAATCATCTCCGGGGGAGATGCCCCTGCAGGTGACAGCCCGGCAGGCATACTCTTTGTCAAGCTTTGCAAATACTTATATGAGCACGGACAGGCTGACGAACAGATACTCAGCCTTCTTGCCAGGGAATACGAGGGCAGCATCGGTGAAATGCTGCGGGTTTTACGAAGCGCGGAGGAGGCCGGCTGCGAAACTGCCGATCTTCCCGAAAAACTGGTTTCCTGTATGCTGTTTACAGGGGAGACGGAGCATCTGGATGAGGCATTTTCTCCTTATATCCGCAGCGGCAGGTACTCGGACCTGATCGTAAGAGCCTATTTTACAGTACGGAGCACGGACAGCTTCCTGAATGAACGGGATGAGACAGGAAGCATTTTCAGTGAGGCGCTTGTCAGCTATGCAAGAGCAGTCCAGGATCCGCTTTCCCTGCCGCTGATCTATCAGCTGGCGCTTACGAGGCTTTATTCGGAAATGGACGGACTGGATGAAGCCGATCTGGAGATCTGCCAGAAGCTGACGGATGATCTTATCAGACAGGGACTTATTTTCTGTTATACCAAAAAGCTCAGAAAGAAGATCCGCATACCGGAGGAAATCTGCAGGAGATTCTATGTGGAATACCATGCTTCCACGGATGCGGCGCCCCGCATGCTGGCCAGGATCACTCCCGATGAGGAGGAATACCATGAAGTCGATATGCAGCGGGTCTATAAAAATATATATGTCATGTCCATAATCCTCTTTAAGGGGGATGAACTTCAGTATGTGATTTATGACAGTGCTTCCGCAAAGGAAGCAAGCGAAGAGGGCATCATTTCCGTCCGGAAATTCCACAGACAGAGTGACGCCATGTTTGAAAGCCTGAATTCAATGACCCGGGCGATCGACGAAAAAGATGTGGAAACACTGAAGGAAAATATGCTTGGATATGTGGAAAATGCAGAAATGCTGAAGGAACTTTTCAAGCTGGAGAGTTGAGTTATGTCGCTGAACATCGGTCTTGATCTTTGTGACGATTATATAATTGCATATGAATATGAAGATCAGTCCATGATCAATGTTCCCGCGGTGATCTGCAGAGAGAAGAAGGACGATCTGTGGTATATCGGCGAGGGTGCCTACAGGATGGCGCTCAGCGGGAAAGGCGTGCTCACGGATAAGCTTCTGAGTCTTCTGAAAAAAGGCGGGACCTCTACGATCGCACGAAAGGCATATACGGCGGAGCAGCTGCTTTCCCGTATGCTTGCCGCCATTTTCTGGCAGCTTCTGAACGGGCGCAGCGTGGAACTGATCGATACGCTGGTCATTACACTGCATCATGCGGAAAAGACTGAAATGGACAGTATTTTCAATGCCGCGGCGTCAACCGGGATCGACAGGTCGAAAATACATCTGATCAGCCATTCGGATGCATTTGTTTATTATACATTGTCCCAGAGCAAGGATCTCTACACCAATATGGCTTCGCTGTTCGACCTTTCCGACGAATCGCTGTCTTTCTACAAAATGAAAGCGATCCGAGGCATCAGCCGGAACAGTGTTGTCGTAGAGGGAACGGATCTGGAGGAGAACTTCAGGATCGGCATTCTGAAAAAGGAATCAGGTTCGGAACTGGGCGACCGCATTATGACCGACGCCGCGAAAAAATGCCTGAACGGCGATATTTATTCTTCCGTCATGCTGACCGGCAAGGGATTCGAGCGTACGGACTGGGCGAAGAATTTTATCGAATTCGCATGCAGAAAACGCAGGGTAATTTATGAAGCCGGACTGTTTGCAATCGGAGCGGCCCGGTATGCTGCTCAGCTTACGAGCGGGGAACAGCCCCAGTACCTGATTTTCAGTGATACAAGCATTGCCGCGGAGGTCAGCCTGAAGGTCAGTATCGGCGAGCGGACGGCAAAGCTGGTCTTAGTCAGCGCCGGGCAGTCCTGGTACGATGCAAGGGCCTATGTAGAGCTGCTTCCGCACGGACAGGATTATCTGGATATTGACGTGGAACCGGTGGATAAATTCGGCGTAAGAAAGTCCGCAAGGATCTCGCTGGAAGCATTCGAAAAACGTCCGGACCGCTGTACGAGGATCTCGGTCAATATTGGATTTGAAGATGCAAATACAATGACGGTCGAAATCAGGGATCTGGGCTTCGGAGAGTTTTATCCGGCCGGAGATGCCGTGATCACCGAAAGCGTGAGGCTCTCCTGACGAATTGATCGGAGTTCCCGCGGAATGCCGGTTGTGCGCTTTATCGCATGGAGTTACTATGAAAACCAGTGAGCCGAGCCCGGCACGGGTGAAGGGGATACGCGGTTTTCATGTATACGTAATGCCAACGAAGTTGGCATGGAGTTTACTATGTCACTATTGTTATGCAGGCAGAAGGCCGAGGTGCCTTTCATGCACGGCAAACTGAATATCGGGATCTGGAGCGAGCAGGAGCTCTGCTATGTGATCTATCATTATCCGCTGCTTTGCCTTAAGGATTTTTTGGACGACAGACTGTTTGACTGGATCGATACACAGCTGAAGCTTCCGAAGCTTGCGGATGCGCTCAGGAAGAACCGCCGCCTTGGAGAATCTGCCGAAAACCAGATGCTGTATATCCTGCAGGAATGCAATTACTATGATGTAAATGAAGTACTTGCATTCAGCGGCAGGATGATGGAGCTGAAAAAATGCTCGGGTGCGGAGCTTGTCCATATGGAAGGCAGGCTGCTCTATCAGGCAGAAAAATATTCGCTTGCCTATGAGAAATTTGCAGAAAGCATCCGGATGCTGGATGAGCTGATCCGCCGTACGAAGGATGAAGAAGAGATCCGGAAGCTGAGCGAACGGAAGGCGGAAGTATTCTGCGATATGGCAGTCATAAAAATGCGGATGTTCGATCGTAATAAAGCGCAGGAACTCTTGATTTCTTCGGAACTCACCTATTATAATAAACGGGCTGTCCGGCTGCGCTATCTGGTCAGCGGAACGGGTGAACTCGGGGATAATGAAAAAGCCGAGCTGGATGCCATGAAGGAAGAGGCGGCCCGGAAGGCGAGAGAAAGCCAGGAATATCAGGCTGTCAGCAGCCTGTTTGAAAAGGACAGCGTGAGGATCATGAAGGATGCGCGGCAGATCCTCGGACGCTGGAAGAATAACTACAGGAAGATCGCATCCGTATAGATTCCGGATTTTTAAATACGAACAATACAATGTCTAAAGGAGCAGTCAATGAAAGAGTTAGACAAAAAATATGATCCTTCCCTGATGGAGGACCGCATTTATGAGAAATGGATGAAAATGGGGTATTTCCATGCAGATGAGAAATCCCTCAAAAAAGCGTTCTCGATCTCTATGCCGCCGCCGAATGTAACCGGTCAGCTGCACATGGGACACGCCCTGGATAATACATTACAGGATACACTCTGCAGATATAAGCGCATGAAGGGCTATGAAGTCCTCTGGCAGCCGGGTACGGATCACGCAGCCATTGCTACCGAAGTGAAGGTTATCAACAAGCTCAAAAGCGAGGGCAAGGATAAAAATGAACTCGGCCGTGAAGGCTTTTTGAAGGAAGCCTGGGCATGGAAGGAAGAATACGAGTCCCGGATCATCAACCAGATGCATAAGCTGGGCGTATCCGCAGACTGGGACAGACTGCGCTTCACCATGGATGAAGGCTGCTCGGCAGCTGTAGAAAAGGTATTTATCGATCTCTACAACAAGGGACTGATCTATAAAGGCAACAGGATCATTAACTGGTGCCCGGTCTGCAAAACATCGATTTCCGACGCCGAGGTCGAGCACGAGGACCAGGCAAGCTTCTTCTGGCATATTAAATATCCGGTAGCGGGAGAGGAAGGCAGAGCGCTTGAGGTTGCGACCACAAGACCTGAGACCATGTTCGGAGATACTGCCGTTGCAGTCAATCCGGAGGACGACAGGTATAAGGATCTGATCGGAAAGACCGTGATCCTTCCGCTTCTGAATAAGGAGATCCCGATCGTCGGGGATGAGCATGCCGATATGGAATTCGGTACAGGCTGCGTAAAGATCACCCCCGCACATGACCCGAATGACTTCGAAGTCGGAAAGCGCCACGGACTGGAGGAGATCTGCATTCTCCACGATGATGCGACGATCGATCTGCCGGGCACGAAGTATGACGGCCTGGACCGCTATGAATGCCGCAAGCTGGTCGTAAAGGACCTCGAGGAAGGCGGGTATCTGGTCAAGACGGTTCCGCATACCCACAGCGTTGACACCCATGACCGCTGCCATACGACCGTAGAGCCGATGATCAAGCCGCAGTGGTTTGTCAAGATGGATGTGCATGCGGAGCACTGCCGCCATGCTCTGGCTTCCGGCGAGCTGAAATTCGTTCCGGAAAACTACTCCAAGACCTATATGAACTGGGTCGACAATATTAAGGACTGGTGCATCAGCCGCCAGCTCTGGTGGGGACACAGGATCCCGGCCTGGTACTGCGATTCCTGTGGGAAGGTGCATGTCGGACATGCGGCTCCGGAAAGCTGCGAATGCGGATGCACATCCTTTACGCAGGATCCGGATACACTGGATACCTGGTTTTCCTCTGCGCTCTGGCCGTTCTCAACACTCGGCTGGCCGGAAGAGACGGAGACTCTGAAGAAATTCTATCCCAATGACGTTCTGGTCACAGGATACGATATCATTTTCTTCTGGGTCATCAGGATGGTCTTCTCCGGATATGAGCAGACCGGAAAGAGTCCGTTTGATACGGTGCTGATCCACGGTCTGGTCAGAGACGCGCTGGGACGCAAGATGAGCAAATCCCTCGGCAACGGTATCGACCCGCTGGCTGTGATCGAACAGTACGGCGCGGACGCGCTGCGTGCAGCTCTTCTGACCGGAAACGCGCCGGGCAACGATATGCGCTTTACCGATGACAAGGTCATCAATGCAAGAAACTTTGCAAATAAGATCTGGAATGCTACCAGATTCATTATGATGAATGTGGAGAGCGCCGGGGAAGACGTACGAAAGCTCTTCAGCTCCGGATACGGCAAGGTTCCGGAGGAAATCAGGCTTGAGAAGGAGGACCGCTGGATCCTGTGCCTTCTGAACGATCTGGTCGACAATGTAACCAGGAATATGGATACCTTTGAACTGGGCGTTGCACTGGATAATGTCATGAGCTTTTTGTGGAACGAGCTTTGCGACTGGTACATTGAAATGATCAAAGCCCGTCTGAAGAGCGATGACAGGGACACAAAGGCAGCTGCACTCTGGACACTGAACACCGTACTGGTCAACGGACTGAAGCTCCTGCATCCGTTCATGCCGTTCATCACAGAGGAAATCTATGTGAATCTGACGGATGAAGAATCTATCATGATCTCAAGCTATCCGGAGTATACGGAAAGCTGGAATTTCCGCGATGACGCGGCACAGGTCGAAGGATTGAAGGAGGCTGTCAGGGCGATCCGCAGCATTCGCAGCGAAAAGAATGTTCCGCCTTCAAAGAAGGTTTCCGTCTATGTCGTAAGCACAGATGAAAAGGTAAGAAATTCCTTCGAAGCAGCAAGCGCGGTCTTTGCATCCCTGACCCAGGCTTCCGAGGTGCTTGTGCAGCAGGATAAGACCGGAATTGATCCGAACGCGGTCAATGTGGTCACATCTAATGCGGCGATCTACATTCCGCTCAGCGAGCTTGTAGATATGGGCGAAGAGCTTGCCCGCCTGAAAAAGGAAGAGAAGAGACTGGAAGGCGAGCTTGCAAGATCAAGAGGAATGCTTTCCAATGAGAAATTCATTTCCAAGGCACCGGCAGCCAAGATCGAAGAAGAGAAGGCAAAGCTTGCCACCTATGAGGAAATGATGCGGAAGGTCCGTGAGCAGATTTCAGCGCTGTCCTGATCCCGCAGTAAATAAGAATGTATTGCAGCCCCGTCTCAAAAGGCAGGGCTGTATCTTTTTTTATTTGGAGATAAGGCTTGCAATTTCAAACCCAAAAGATTATTCTAAACAAAGACATCTGAATCAGTATCAGACAGATGTCGAAAATCAATTCTAAAGAGAGGTGAACATCGTGGACGGCAGCGACGGCCATAGTCGAAGTACAAACATAAGACCGAATATGGATCACTGCAGCCACCGAAGGGACCTCATTCTCAGGATCTGACTGTAATCTCTTCTTCTTGTGTCAAAGTATCCATATTCCTCAACAGTGCGCGGGATCATTCGGCGTCAGACTGCATGACGGAAAACCGGACGATCACGGCTGCTGAAAAAAGAAAGCACTGAAAGGAGAACCGGATATGGATGAGAGAAAAGATCTTTTAAAAGATCTCAGCGAAGATACTCAAAAGATTATTCCGGAAGGGCAGGACGCAGAAGCTGTCTCTGACAAGGATCAGAACGAAGCAGCTGCGGAAAAGGACGATGTCCTGGAAGATATTTTTGACGACAAAGACGACAGCACGGATAAGGAAGAAGAGGAGGAACAGATCGAAAGGCCGGATTACGGTTCGGAAATCGCTTCCATCATTAAAAGCAATGCATCACCCAAGGTCCTGCGGGACAGACTGAGCGATTATCATGAAAGTGATATCGCGGATGTTCTTGAGGATCTGACGCCGATAGAACGGAAAAAGGTCTACCGTGTATTAAGCATTGCCTCAATTTCCGAGATCCTGGAATATGCGGATGAAGATGACGCCAAGGAATACCTGGACGAGATGGATCTCAAAAAGGCTGCGGCGGTCATCAGCCATATGGAACCGGACATCGCAGTTGACATTCTCCGCACCATGGAGAAAAATAAGCGAATGCTGCTGATGGATCTTGTTGATGAAGATTTCCGGAAGGATGTTATCCTTCTTGCTTCATTCGACGAGGATGAGATCGGTTCGAAGATGACGACGAACTACATCGTTATCCATGATAATCTGACCATTAAGGAAGCAATGTCGGAGCTGATCCGGCAGGCACCTGAAAATGACAACATTTCAACGATCTTTGTCCTGGACGACGCCGATATTTTCGCAGGCGCGATCGATCTGAAGGAATTGATCATCGCCCGCCAATCGGCTGACTTAAGCGACCTGATCATGACCTCATATCCTTATGTATACGGTAATGAGAATATCGATGACTGTATCGAAAAACTGAAGGATTATTCCGAGGACCTGATCCCCGTACTGGATAACTCCAATGCAATGCTCGGCGTCATTACCGCACAGAGTATCATCGAAGTTGTCGATGATGCACTCGGTGAGGACTATGCAAGGCTGGCAGGTCTTACCGCGGAAGAGGATCTTGAGGAACCTCTGAAGGATTCCATGCGGAAGAGGCTTCCGTGGCTTCTGATCCTTCTGGTGCTCGGCATGGGCGTTGCCTCCGTGATCGGTGCCTATGAAAAGGTCATTGCAGAGCTTACGCTGATCGTGGCATTCCAGTCCGTGATCCTGGACATGGCCGGAAATACCGGCACGCAGTCACTGGCAGTCACAATTCGTGTCCTGATGGATGAAAATCTGACCGGCACGCAAAAAATCAAGCATCTCTTTAAGGAAATTCGTGTCGGTGTGTGCAACGGAATTGTGCTGGGGCTTTCCTCCTGCCTGCTGGTCGGGCTGTATATCATTGTCGTGAAGCATTACCCGGCCGCAACAGCGTTTGCCGTATCCGGATGCGTCGGATTTTCTCTCTTTGTTGCGATGATGATCGCCGCAGGCGTGGGAACCCTGATCCCGATGTTTTTCTCGAAGATCGGCATCGACCCTGCAGTCGCATCCGGTCCGCTGATTACAACGACAAACGACCTGATCGCAGTCGTGACCTATTACAGTATGGCATGGGTGCTGCTGATCAATGTACTGAAGCTCGGAAACGCCTGACTTCCACAGAGTCTGCATGGGCGGAAAATATATAACAAACCGAAATGGAGACAGTCCGTTTCATTAAAAAGACATCTTCTGGAGAATCAGAAGGTGTTTTTTTTGTTGTGTGCCCGGCGAGAGCACGTTCTAAGGGGTGAAAGTCCCTGATCCGCCCGGAAACATTGCCAGTGGCATGATAAGAACTGTGACAGTGACAGCTGTCGCATAGTGATTTGTCAATGACAAAAAATGCCCTCGCATTTTCAACACATAATTTCTGTGAAATAATGATTCTATGGGAACAGGAAACAGGATCACAACAGAATTTATCGCGGATTTTTTCAGATTAGAGCCGGGTCAGGCAGCGGAACTTACTGCGAGGCTGGAACGGCTTGAGTTCAGAAGCGGGGAGGAAATTGTCCGTTACGGGGATCCCGCGGACGGAATGTATTTTATTGATGACGGGGTCGTGGATGTCCTGAATGCTGAGGGCGATCCTGTAAATGAAATGACAGCCGGACAGTATTTCGGGGAATATGCGATCATCGCCGAAGAACCCCGTTTATCAACGGTCAGAGCCAGGGGAAAAGTGATCGTATACCGGATGAGCAGCGAAGATTTTCTGGCACAGATATCCAGGAGGCCGACCCTGGCCGGTTATCTGCTGAAGCAGGTCTATGGACAGCTCTCCATGAAGCATACGCGTCTTGTGGAAATTGCCAGACAACACCGCGGAATCCTCAGAATTTCCCCAAAAAGAGAGACAAAATTGTCATCTTTTCTGATTCCGTATGTACTTGTGCTCCTGAGCTTTGTCTGCATGGAACTGCTGGTGCCTGAAGACGGAGCACTGTCCTGGCCGTGGATGCTGCTTCCCGCAGCAGTACTGGTAGTTCATACCTTGTTGACCCGCAGGACGCTGGAAGCACTGATCCTGACAGTCATGCTGAGCTCCGGGATCATAAACCGGGGCAATTTTCTGCAGGGATTCACCGATACGCTGACAGCGGCGATCTCCACGCCCGATACTGCTTCTACGATCCTGATTATGTGTATGATCGGTGCGGTTACAGCTCTCCTCGGGGGAGCGGGCGGCATCAGTGCACTGAAGCGGCCTGCCGAAAACAGGATCCGGACGGGCAGGACAGCCCTTTTTTCCATGATTCTGATGATGGCGGTCATATTTATAGATGACTGTCTGAATGTTATGGCAGCAGCATTCTGTCTGACGGACATTACCGACAGGCACCGGATCCCGAGAGAGGTTCCTGCGCTTATGTGCAATTCCTCGACGGCTATCTGCGCATTGATCCCGATTTCAGTCTGGGGTGCATATTTAAGCGGAACTATGTCGCTGAGCCTCGGAAAGGAAGGCGGGGCAGTCTTTCTGAAGTCGGTGCCCTTTAATTTTGCATCGATCCTGGCTGTGGCGCTGGCACTGCTTCTGGCTGCAGGAAAACTGCCGGAGATCAGTCTGATGAAAAAAGCGCGCAAGCGGGCGGAGAATGGAGGAAAGCTCTGGCCGGAAGGATCAGAGAAATATTTCCTTGTAAAGGATGAAAATGAAATTTACGGGACGCCTGCAAACCTGCTGCTTCCGCTGGCAGTGATGGTCATATTTTCTGTCATTTCCGGCGTCAGAAAAGCCGGGGGCATGTTTGCGCTGGATGCGGCGGCTGGACTCGCGGCGGCGCTGGTCTTCATGTTTGTCTTCTATATCGGGCAGAGACTGATGACGCCGCTTAAGTTTATGGATTATGTGATCGAAGGGATATCCAGTATGTCGCTGCCGATCCTGCTGCTTCTGCTGACTCTGTGCTTTTCCACCTGCCTGGATCATATGGAGTGCACCAGGTTTTTTGCCCGTCTGATTCCTTCTTTAAGCCTTCGGAAGCCGTTTTTGCTTCCGGCAGTTTTATACCTTATTTTTACACTGCTGACAATGCTGATGGGATCCTCCTGGGGAATGTACGGCATCGGGATACCGATTTCAATCAGACTGGCGCTGCTTGCGGATCTTCCGTTGGCATTATGTCTGGGAGCAGTCTGTGCGGCCGGGATCACGGGGGATAACCTGAGCCCCTATATAGCAGAGGGATCTCTGATTGCTTCGGCGATCGGGTGTGATCCAAAGGTGAACCGTGACATCCGTATCCGTTATTGGACAGTGATTGCAGCGCTGTGCACCGCGGCTTATGTGCTGGCAGGACTGCGGGCGGTATGAGGAGCTCCGGCAGAAGGGATACAAATGATAGCAGCATCAGGTCCGCGCGTTTGAGGACCATTCTGATGAGATATCGGAGAAAAACCGGTTTTTCAAACCGAACCAAAAGGACAGAGAATAACCATGATGAAATTGAATTTATCCGTGTGGGGCTGCAGGGGATCCTTTCCGCTGATCGGAGCAGTCAGTGCCTACGGCATACAGACGAGCTGCTTCACCCTTGAATCGGAAAGGGCCCTTTATATTCTGGATGCGGGATCCGGGCTGCGGACTTTTCTGAGGGAATACGAGAAAAGATCAGGAACGGACAGGAAACCGGTGCATTTATTTTTGTCCCATCTGCATCATGACCATGTTTCCGGACTGTTTGACTGCCAGTCCCTGGCTGCGGTATCGGAGGAAATCCACATATACGGGCCGGAAGGACAAAACGGCAGTCTGAAAAATGAACTGGACCGTCTGATCGGACCTCCTTACTGGCCGCTGCCATTTTCGGAACTGTGTGCGGGAAAAGTAATTTATCATGACCTGATCCCGGGGATGAAAAGCGCGGTGGGAGATCTGTGCGTCAGTACGGTGTCGGCTCCGCATCCGGACGGCTGTCTCTGGTATCGTTTTGAAGAAGCAGGTTCAAAGAGAGAAACTGTTTGTCCGGGAAGTTCAGTCGAAACCCTGTCCGGAACACCTTTGCGAAGCGGATTCCTTTACGGACTTGACGGAGAACTGAAGGAAGAAATATTTCCGGAGCTGAAGGGTTTTGCCGCAGGAGCCGGTACGGCCGTCCTGGACGCACAATTCTCACCGGAGGAGCTTCCGTTAAGAAAAGGGTGGGGACATGCTTCCTACCGGGAATGTCTGCAGTTTGCAAAGGCAGCGGATATCAAAAATGTGCTTCTTTCCCATTTTTCACCGGCCTACAGTGATGAGGAACTGGATGAAATGAGTTCTGCGGCAGCATCGGTTTCTGACCGGGCCGTATTTGTCAGGGAAGGCATGCAGATCGAACTTTATTTATAAGGAAAATGCAGAAAGTGCATTTGCGCACTTTGTATGGGGCAAAACGCTTCAGCACGGCTGAATCACAGTAAGCGGTTATGTGTTTATTTAAACGCAGCAAAGCAGGAGGAATACAGTATGAAAAGATTCAAAAAACCAATGGCGGGGATCGTTCTGGCGGCTCTGGTCATGGGGACGCTTTCATCCGTGGTATTTGCAGACGAAAAGTACAGGGGGTATCTGGCTCCGCCGGCCGGCCTGACGGATGTCGGCATAGATACTGCCGCAAAATCGCCCAGTGCAATGAATGTACTCGCTTATCCGATGAATATCCTGCAGGCTGCAAACGGGGAGTATCTGGTGACAGATACCGGTAATAATGTAGTATGGGCTTTTTCCGGCAGCATAGATAATCTGATCGCCGGAAATGCAGTCAGGGAAGATATCTACCGGGAGCCGATCGGAGGTTATCATGACGGCGGAAGCAGGCAGAGCCTGTTTGACGTTCCTTGGGGCATTGCGCCGTTTGCAGGGGGCTATGCGGTCAGCGACTCCAATAACAATGTGATCCGCCTTCTGAACTACAGCGGG
>JAFUAE010000146.1 GCA_017460845.1 Lachnospiraceae bacterium | reverse complement strand
GGTTGAGATCGGCGGCGGCATACGCAGCATGGAGGTCATTGATGCGTATCTGGAAGCCGGGGTAAGCCGTGTGATCCTCGGGACGGCAGCCGTCAATGACCGCGCGTTCCTCGAAGCTGCTGCAGAGCGGTACGGGGAGAAGATTGCGGTCGGCGTCGATATTAAAGACGGGTTCGTTGCAATTAAGGGCTGGACGGAGAAATCCGGGCGGGATGCATTTGAATTCTGTGCGGATATGCAGGCGCTCGGGATCCGGACGATCATCTGTACGGATATCAGCCGCGACGGGGCAATGCGCGGCACGAACCTGGAGCTTTACCGGGAGCTGAGCTCGCGTTTCAGTATGGACATCATCGCCTCGGGCGGCGTGTCCGGTATGGATGATATACGGGAACTGAAGGCAATGGATCTGTACGGTGCAATTATCGGAAAGGCCTACTATACCGGGGCGATCGATCTCAAAGAGGCGATCCGCCTGGCGGAGTGAGGAGGATCTCAGGAAAATGATTACAAAAAGAATTATTCCCTGTCTGGACGTCCGCAATGGCCGTGTGGTCAAGGGCGTGAACTTTGAAGGACTCAATGATGTTTCCTCCCCGGTGGAGCTGGCCCGGTTTTACAGTGAGTGCGGGGCAGACGAACTGGTATTCTATGATATTACCGCTTCCGCCGAAGGACGGCAGCTGTTCACGGATATCCTGAGAGAGGTCGCTTCGCAGATCTTTATCCCGCTGACAGTCGGCGGAGGCATCAATACCGTCGATGATTTTGACCGTGTATTAAAATGCGGTGCGGATAAGGTCAGCGTCAATTCGGGCGCGATCAGGAATCCGGAGCTGATCCGGGAAGCCTCCAAACGTTACGGAAGCCAGTGTGTCGTCCTGTCTGCGGATGTAAAGCGCGTGGACGGCGAATTCAGGGTCTTTGCCAAGGGAGGACGCGAGGATACCGGCATGGAGGCCATCTCCTGGATACGCAGGGGTGTAGAGCTCGGCGCCGGTGAGATCGTGCTCAACTCGATCGATACGGACGGCGTGAAGCAGGGCTTTGATCTGGAAATGCTGGAGGCTGTCTGCGATGCGGTCAGCGTTCCGGTGATCGCCTCCGGAGGTGCGGGCTGTATAGATGATTTTATCCGTCTGTTCAAGGCGCTTCCAAAATGCGATGCAGGACTTGCGGCTTCGATCTTCCATTTCGGCGAGGTCAGCATTGCAGATCTGAAAGAGGAAATGGCAAGGAACGGGATCCCGGCAAGGATCGTCTGAATGACGCAATGCATTGCGGAGCCGGCATTTGCAGCCTGAAAAGACGGCGGAGCCGGCGCAGAAAAAAAGCAATACACACCGGCGGGGGCCGGATGAAAAAAGAGGTAAGATACTATGCTGAATATCGATGAACTGAAATTTGACGAAAAGGGGCTGATTCCTGCAATTGTAGTGGATTCCATCACCAAGAAGGTACTGACCCTTGCATATATGAATAAAGAAAGCCTGCAGATCTCTATGGAAAAAGGGCTGACCTGCTTCTGGTCAAGATCCCGCGGGGAGCTCTGGCTGAAGGGCGAGACCAGCGGAAACTATCAGCACATCGTATCGATCACGGCGGACTGTGACCGGGATGCGCTGGTGGTTGTAGTGGAAAAGGACGGACCGGCCTGCCATCTGGGCACCGATTCCTGTTTTGAGTATCCGGTATGGCAGAGTGATGAGCTGCAGGAGTTTTCACTCGAGGGACTGATGGGTCTCTTAAAGAGCCGGAAGGAAGAAATGCCGGAAGGCTCCTATACGTCGTATCTGTTCGAGAAGGGACTTGATAAGATCCTGAAAAAGGTCGGCGAGGAGTGCACCGAGGTCATCATTGCGGCGAAAGCGGAGGATAAGAAGGAAACGATTTACGAGATCGCAGATCTGGCTTATCATGTTATGACCCTGATGGTCCAGAACGGCATCAGCCTTGAGGAGGTGCACAGGGAGCTCGCTTCCCGTCACATCATTGACCACAAGGTCAAACAGGAAAAGATGACTTAACTCAGACGGTACGAATGAGGAGTCCGGCTGAGGTTTATATGCATGGACGTTGACGGGAGAAAACATGATAAAAAGAGACTTTCACGTGCATACGACCTTCTGCGACGGCAGATCCACCGCGGAGGAAATGGTCCTTGCGGCAATCAGCCGGGGCATGGATATGATCGGCTTTTCCGGACATGCCTATACCTCAAGGGATGTCAGCTGGTGCATGACCCTTGAGAATACAGAGAAATATATCGCGGAGATCCGGCGCCTGCAGCACAAGTACGCCGGACAGATCCGGATCCTGCTGGGTACGGAGGCCGATTATTTCAGTGACGGGCCTCTGGAGGGGTATGATTATAAGATCGGCTCGGTTCATTATGTGGAGATCGGCGGCAGGCTGCATGAAATCGACGACAGCGCCGATGATCATTACAGGATCGCAAAGGAGTACTGCGGCGGAGATTTGATGGCTCTGGCGGAACTCTATTATGCGCAGGAGGCAAATGTACTTTTGCGCACAGGCGCTGACGTCATCGGACATTTCAATCTGATTGAGAAGTTTAATGAAGATGACTGCATGTATGATACGTCTTCGGAGCGGTATCGCAGGGCCTGGCAGCGTGCGGCGGATGTGCTTCTGACTTACCGGAAGCCTTTCGAGATCAACACGGGAGCAATCTCCCGCGGATACCGCACCGAGCCTTATCCGTCCCGGGAAATGATAGAGTATATTGCGGAACGCGGCGGGAGCTTCATCCTGTCCAGCGACAGCCACAGCACGGAGACCTTGCTGTACGGCTTTGAAGAGTGGGAGACCTATGCCGGGAGGCATGGCATCAAGATCATGGATTCACCGCTTTCCCTCATCTGAGATACAGACATCCCTGCTCATTATTCTGACCGTTATAAAAGAAGATTATAAAAGAAGACCGCACACGCCGTAAAATGATATGCTACCCCCAAGTAGGACACTGAAATATAAAACCTACTTGGGGGTATTTTTATGTCCAGAAAAAGCAAGATTGACTCAGCAGAAAAAGTAAAGATAGTTGAACGCTTACTGGCAGATGAGACCAGTGTTTCGGAG
>JAFUAE010000145.1 GCA_017460845.1 Lachnospiraceae bacterium | reverse complement strand
GTCGGCGTATCCGGCCAGAGTGTGCACGAAATCTGCGAATGCGGACGCAGGCTGTATGCGGAGAGCGGTTCCGATGTTATCTGCAGCAGGGACAATCCTGTTATGTCAAACGGCGGCGTCATTGTGCTGAAGGGCAATCTTGCTGACAGTGCTGTCGTCAGGGCCTTCAAACACAGTAAAAATGAGTTTGAAGGAAGAGCGAAGGTCTACAGCACCCAGGAGGATGCAATTGCTGCGGTAAAGCGCGGCGAGGTACAGCCGGGCGACGCGCTGATCCTGAGATTTATGGGACCGAAGGGCGGACCGGGCATGCCGGACTGCTTCGGCGTATCGAGCGCAGTCGTTGGAGCAGGCCTCGAGGAAACGGTGGCCGTGATCACGGATGGTCGTTTTTCGGGTTTTGCAAGAGGCGTCGGTGTCTGCCAGATCTGTCCGGAGGCAGCTGACGGAGGCCCGCTGGCAAAGGTTCGTGACGGAGACCTGATCGTCATCGATACGGTGCACGGACTGCTCGAAGACAGAGCAGAGGATTTTGCATCGCGCGAGATCGTTCCGGCACCGAAGAGAACACAAAAGGGGATCCTCGGGATCTATGCAAGGATCGCAGGCTCCGCTGCAACGGGCGCAAGGCTTTGAGAAAGGAGGAAGACTCATGAATCAGGCCTATGCAATGGTCATACAGGAGTATGGAAAAGAGCTGAAAAAGCAGTTCTTTGATATGCCGGAACCGGTGAACGGAGAGACCAGGATCCGGGTCGCGGCATCCGGGATCTGCGGCTCCGACGTACATGTCTGGAAGGGCGAGGACGAGAGAAGCCATCTGCCGATGATCCTCGGACATGAGGGCATTGGATTTGTGGATGCTGTATCCGGCGGCAAAAAGGATATTTTCGGTCATGTACTGGAACCGGGAGACCTGGTGGTCTGGAACCGCGGCGTCAGCTGCAAGAGCTGCTACGACTGCCTGATAAAGCGCAGGTTCTACAGCTGCAAAAACCGCTGGAGCTACGGATTTTCCAAGTCCATCAATGACTATCCCTATCTGAACGGAAGCTATGCTTCCCACATGCTGCTGGTTCCGGAAACCGACATCGCCTGCATTGTACCGAAGGATCAGGTCGATCCGAAAGCCGATTATGTGCCTTATGTCTCGGCCTGCTGTGCCGGTACGACAACGGCCTGCGCCTTTGAACAGGCGGGCGTGGAAAGCGGGGATAATGTCATTATCCAGGGACCCGGGCCCCTCGGCATTTATGCAGTGCTTATGGCAAAGGAAAGCGGAGCCTCCAACATTATTGTGATCGGGGGCACGGAGGAGAGACTGAAGCTCTGTCTCGAGGCCGGTGCGACCTGTGTGCTGAACCGGAAGACCACAAGCACGGCGGAACGCGCGGAGGAAATCATGCGCATTACGGGAGGACGCGGCGGAGACAAGATCTTCGAGCTCAGCGGATCCCCGGACGCAGTGGAAGAGGGCATTCCGCTCACGGCGGTAAACGGCTCCTACATCTCGGCAGGAATTGCGGTAGATGTGGGAAATGTCAGCATTAACTGGTTCCGCCACGTGGCAAGAAAGAACGTAAGGCTCCAGGGTGTCTGGGTTGGCGATATGAAGAATACCTGGCAGGCGGTCAAGGTCTACGAGCGTCACAAGGATATCCTGGCCCGTGTGATCACGAAGCGGATCCCGCTGGAAAATGCCACCGAGGCCCTTCGGATCATGGAACGCAGGGAGGCTATGAAGGTGGCCCTGATTCCTTAAAAAGAAGGAAGCGGAAGGCGCTTAAAGGCGGAACGGCACCTTGAAAATTCCCGGTGCGGCAGGACCTGCCTTCATGTGTCCGGGTGGTAATCAATTATGATGTATGTATTTCTTGTGCTGCTGATGTTTACGGGCAGCATTATGCAAATGATAACGGGGCTCGGGCTTCCGATCATTGCGATGATCATCCTGCCGCACGTTATTTCGTATGAGGGGAGTCTTGGCGTCGTCGTCCTGATCAATCTCGGACACGCGTTTGTTTCACTCTTAAGCGGAGAGCGCAGGATCGATTACCGGAAATGCTTTTCGGTAATTGCGGTATATTTCGTGGTTTCCACGATCGCGGTCAGATTCCTGCTGAGCTTCCCGAGGGAAATAATGATGCGGATGATGGGCGCTGTGCTTGTTGTAATCGGTCTGTATTTCATTTTCTTTAACCGGAATATGACGCTGAAGACAAGTATGGCCGGAAATGTCATCACCGGAACAGCCTGCGGTATTATGGGAGCCTGGTTCGGATTTTTCGGACCGCCGCTCTCGATCTACTATCTGGCGACCTCGGAGGATGCAGTCGAATATCAGTCCAACATCCGTTTCACCTATCTGATCACGGCGCTGTATACGCTGTGGCTGAGGATACAGTCGGGATTCATGACGCTGGAGGTGATACGTTACGGGATCGTCAGTGTGCTGGCCTTAACGGCCGGTGTGCTGGCAGGCAGGAAGTACCTGGGCAATATCCGGGGCGAGAAGCTGAAGCTCGCGGTATACTGGGCGCTTGTATTCTGCGGAGCCGTATACCTGATCAGGGGCGGCTGAGGACCTCAGGTTTCCGGCTTTTGCATCAGGGAGCGGGAAATGCTGCCGGTCGTTACGGCAGGTGCCCGGGGCCCGGGATATCAGGCCGGATGATTAAAAAAACATAAAGGATCAGTTTAAGAAGTAATTTTGAAAGTATAAAAGGAGAAAGTCAATGTCAGAGGAAATCAAATACTTTTCACAGATGCCGGAAGTACCGGATTTTGACCTTGCGGAGCCGTTCTATAAGGAAGGCGTGAAGTGGACGACAAGACACAACTTCGAGCTTGAGAAGAAGCATGTCGACAAAGTGGTGATTCACGATGTTACGCTGCGTGACGGCGACCAGACACCGGGATCCGTATTCCTGGAGGACGAGAGACTGCGCATCGCGGACGCCCTTGCGGAGATGAAGGTCCCGAGGATCGAGGCAGGCATGCCGAATGTCTCCAAGGCGGTGGAGAACTCCATGAGACGCATGGTCGCAAGAAAGTATCCGGACACAAAGGTATACAGCTTTATCCGTGCGGTGGAAGCGGACGTAGACCTTTCCAAGGATATCGGATGCGACGGCATCATCATCGAGTATTGCGTCAACCCTGTCATCATCAAGCATGCATACAAAAAGACACCGCAGTGGGTGGCGGAGAACCTGATCAAGTGCATCAACCACGCAAAGGAAGTCGGCTTCGAGGACGTGGCATTTATGGGATGGGACTGGTTCCGTACCCCGATCGAATTCACGAAGCCGCTGATCCAGGAGCTGTATGACAAGACAGAGCTGGACGGCCTGGTCATCGTCGATACCTACGGCTGCTCCACGCCGGATGCTGTGGAAGAGATGTTCAGACTGTTCAAGGGCTGGTTCCCGAGACTGAGACTGGAGTTCCACGGCCATACGGATAACGGCTGCGGCTGCGGCAACGTACTGGCAGCACTGTGGGGCGGAGCTGAAGTCATCCATACCTCCCTGAACGGTATGGGCGAGCGCTGCGGCAATATCCCGACCGAGGAAGTGGCAGTACTCTGCGAGATCCATAAGGGGATCAAAACCGGTATGGATCTTACCAAGATCGCACCGGCATGTGAGGTCACGAGCGTGATCAGCAAGATCCCGGTACCGGCAGGAAAGCCTGTCACGGGCACCAGGGCGCTGTGCATCGAGTCCGGCGTATCGCTTGATATCGAATACAAGATGATGAATAACAAGGACTACAAGGTGACCAACATTTACGACAGCTTCAGCCCGGACATCGTAGGCAGACAGGACAAGATCCATCCGGTACTGGGCAAGAACTCCGGCAAGAGCTCGATCAAGCTGATGGCGGAGCAGTACGGCATCGAGATGACGGACGAGGAGGTCCTGAAGGTCATGGAGATGGTAAAGGACGAGGCATATGTCACAAAGTCCGGCGTATCCGACAGTATGTTCCTCAAATTCGTCAATGACGTAAAGGAGAAATAAGTTTTTTTACAAGCCATCATTGAACGGCTGAACTTAAGCCGGTCGTGACTCCCTTAATCAGAAAACGCCCTTTCCGGGGATGGCATCAGCCTGACACCGGGAAGGGCGTTTTCGTGATACAGACTTTTCGATATGGCAAATGAGCTGAAAATAGGGTAAGATAAAGCCAAAGAGCACTTAATAAATCAGTCCTGAAATGTCATTTCGTCCGGGCTTCATCAGGGGCGATGCAGTCATGATATGAAAAAACGGACGAAATATCAGAGGAGGATTTGTAATGAATTATACATACAGGGCGAAGTCATGCCGGCACAGACACAGCGGCAGGAGGTCTGCATTTGCAGTTTCCATTCTGGCTGCGGTGCTGATCGCTGCGATGTCCCTGACATCATTTGCCTTTTATCAGAATCCGGCGGGCAAGAAGGGGATCCTGATCGCAGGGCAGGAGCCCGAGCAGCTGCGGGATCTTAAGGATCTCGGCATCCAGCAGGCCGTCTGCAATATCGGCACCGACCAGAATGTCGCAGCCTACGGAACACTTGCTTCCTTCTGCAAAAATAACGGCATTACCATGACCATGATCGTGATCAACCGCGCAGGTGCGGGAGAACTGGTCCCGACCAGTCAGGCGGTCGAGGGCGTCGGTGCGCAGGGCACCTACGGATTTAACGTCCTGACCGATTCAGGAAAGGCAGCTGTCCGCGACTATGCCAGGAGGATCGCGGCGCTGTATCATGACAGCGTCTCCAACTGGGTCATCGGCAATGAGGTCAATGACGCTGTCGCCTGGGACTTTAACGGCATCATGGATATTGACGCCCATGCAGTGACCTATGCGGATGCATTCCGCATCTTCTATGAAGAGATCAAAAATGCCAATCCCGAGGCAAGGGTCTTTATCCCCTTTGACATGCGCTGGAAGGCGGCTGCGGGAGAGGGCTACTATACCGTGGCGGATTATCTGCCGAGGCTCAACAGCATGCTGAAGGATCTGGATTACGGCATTGCATGGCATGCATATCCGGTGCATTTCTTTACCAAGCCTGAATTCCTTGATGATGACGGTATTACGGATGATATCAATACGACGCCGAATATCAACTTAAAGAACATTCATCTGCTGACCGACTATATGCAGCGTCCGGAAATGCTGAGCCCGGCAGGAACGGTGCGGCATCTCCTGCTCACAGAGCAGGGCTTTACCTCTGCCTGCGAAAACGGCGAAGCAAGACAGGCGCAGGCGATCCGGGATGCCTGGGCAGTCGTACAGGCCAATCCCTATATTGAGGGATTCTATCTGTCGCGCCAGGTCGATGCGGCTCCGCAGGTCGCTGTCGGCGGTGCATTCGGACTCTGGACCCGCAACGAAAACGCATCGGCGGACGAAATGCCGGCTTCAAAGAAAGAAGCCTGGTATGTCTATCAGAGCCTGAATTAAAAAACTTGAGTCAGAGCTGACAGTTCCCTTTCGTGTATGGTTTAGATCCGGGAGGTAATATCATGAAACAGATTTTGGCAGTAACAGCAGTATTGCTTCTGGGTGTACTGGTCTTAAGCGCGTGCACAAAGCCGCAGGTCGATCAGTCTGTCACCTCCGGAGGCACAGCGGAAACATCCGGCACAGGCAGCACAGGTTCATCTGCAAATGTCGGCGGCCCGGAACAGGGAACTGTAGCCAAAGGAAATTCTCCGGTCGGGACCTGGTACGAGCAGAATATCAGCGGAGACATACTGGAGGTCACCAAAAATAAAATCAGCTGCCGTTCCTCTGTATCGGATTACGTATTTGAAACAAAATATAAGACCCGTAAGGAAAAAGATAAGCTGCTGCTTGAAACCGAGGATGAATTTTATGTCTATGTAGACATGTACTATGACGCAAAGGAGGATATCCTGTACGGTCATACCATGCCGCATACCGACGGAGACGGAGGATATCACCTGATCGAATTCAGGAGAACAGTATATGTTGCACCTCCCCCGCCGACGTATCCGGATCCGGTGGACAACTCAGATCCTGCAGCGCAGAAAGAATTTGCAGACCTTACGATTAAGAGCATGAAGGTTTCCTTCTATGACGAGGGAGTGCCTTATGATATCAATTCCAGCATGGCTCCGCAGCCGCCGTTTGCGGATGATTACAGCTATGAGCTGGAGGTACTCGAAGACGGAAGCGGACGGGTAAGCTCGTCCTTCTGTCAGGAAATCAGCATTTCCGGAGAAATCGTTGACCAGCTTCAGGAAATGTTCAGGGAAGCAGACCTTGGTTCCATCAACGGCCTGGATATTCACACGGAGGAAGTACCTGAGGATTCCCCGAAATATGAAGCTGAGTTTGTGCTGAAATCCGGGGAGACGATCCGTTCTTCCGCAAACTGGGCAAATGTCCCCGAAAACTGGATGAGTTTTCAGAAGGGGATGCATTATCTGCTCTTTGATGCATTTGTAGATGCGGGCTACAACACCGGCAGCGGTGAATTCCATTCCACCGAGCCGATGAAGCGGCTTGCAGCGTCTGATGAACAGAAAAATGATTTTGGGATCAGCTTCGAAAATATAAGGATCACGCCGGACTGGAAGAAGTCCTTTGAGTATTCTCTGGATACGCAGTATTTTAAGTTCAGCGGAGCGGACGCTGAGCATACGGCCCTTCAGAAGACGCTGGATGAGCTGAGTGATAAATATAAGGCACTGGCCGAGGAATATCTGAAAAAGGATTACCAGGCCATGGAAGCGGTTCCGAAGTCGGTCTGGAAAAAGGAGGACCGGCGTTTCTGCTATTCGCTTTTCTGCGTGGATCGTTTTGCTGCAAATGACAGGCTCTTTACCTTCCTGGTTTCCACAGGTCATATGAATTCGCTCGGACAGGGCTATGCGGGCCACGGCATGTATGAAAACATTAATTATACGATCGATTCAAAAACCGGCAGGATCCTGTCAGTTGGGGATCTGTTCAGGGATGCGGATGAATTCAGCACCTTCCTCTGCGACAGACTGCAGAATAAGTGGGGCACGCATAATATCGAGGGCCAGACGATCCATGCGGACGATTTTCCGGAACGCCTCCGGGAGTGTATCGGCAAAACGGGGGAGGAAGGCATCGGCGTAACGATCGGGTATCACGAGCTTACTCTGTGGTTCCCGAAGGAACTTATGCATTCTGAATCTTCCGTTATGGAGAGGATCTATTACGATGAGATCCAGGAGATCCTGAACGATCAGTACTGCGAGGTCTGGTAACCGTGAAAGGAATCTGCGGTGATCCCAAATATTTTCAGTGACTTTGGAGCGCCCTCATCTAAAAGATGCTGGACTCATGTGAATTGATCTCATTCGTCCCGGCAGCTTATCAATGAGGCTTTTGACCTCAGCATCATCAACATAGGGGGGAGAAAAGCATGGATAGAATCAAAAGTTTCCTGGTTGCGCTGGGCGTAAATATGGCGTTCCGCTATAAATATCTGTTTCTGATCGCGCTGTGCATCGCACTGCATTATGTATGCGGCATTTCGCTTCTGTGGGCAGCCGGGGCGCTCCTGCTGTGGATCATTCACGGCGTAGTCGTGACAGTCATGATCACGTTCGTGGCAAACTGCAATAATGTTCCGAGAAACCAGAAGGGCATCAGCCTGCATGCCGGACGCACCGCGCAGTTCGATGAGCTGTACCGCGGCACAGATAGTGCGGGAGGATATGAAGAGGCGCACCGTGACACAGACCCGGCGGAGACATTCGACGAGGTGCACTGCGGCACAGAACCGGCAAAAGCATTTGACGGGATAAGCCCGGACCGCGGCCGGGAAGACGGGGACGAAACATGAAGCTTCCGGTGGAAATCAGGATGTCCGGGCTGAGAAGGCCGGCTCTGAAAAAAGTATCAGAATTAAAAAAAACAAAGACAAAGTACGAGCAGATCATCGACCTTGGGGATGAACGGATCAACGTCCTCCTGCTCGGCACCTCCGGATGCGGCAAGAGCACACTGATCAATGCCATACTCGGAGAGGAGAGGGCGGATGCCGGCACGGGAAATGTCAGGACCCGCGAGATCGCGGTGTATCAGGATGATGCGCTGCCGTTTCGTATGATCGATACGATCGGATATGAATATGGCTTCCTGAAGCAGAACCGCATCAAGTCCGACATCCAGAAATTTGTCCGTTCAGGGGTGAAAAGCCGCGATGCAGAGCGACTGATCCATATGATCTGGTTCTGTGTCGACGGTACGGTCAGAAGACTCGACAACGCCATCCTTGAGTATGTCAGGATCGCGGCGAGAGACTGGAAGGACGTACCGGTTATCATCGTTTTTACAAAGTCCTACTCGGAGCAGGAGGTCCTCGAAAATATCCGTACAGCGGAAAATGCAGTTTGGCTCTACAATGAAAAGCATCCCCGCAATCCGCTGAATGTTAAGGATATACTGCCGGTCGTGGCAAAGCCCTATCCGGTAAGCGAAGAGTTCAGTATTCCGGCCAGGGGGCTTGATACCCTGGTGCAGCGCACCATCGAACTTGCGCCTGAGGCAAAGCAGCTTGCCGCGTCTTCCATTCGCAGCATCGATCTGAAGATGAAGCGGAAAATGTCAAATTCGATTATTTTAGGCTCCGCTGCCGCTGCTGCAGTCGTGGGCGCGGTGCCGATCCCGACGCCGGATGCGGCAGTCCTTGTACCGCTGCAGACTGCCATGCTGATGGGAATTGCAAAAAACTACGGCCTGCAGGATCAGTCTAAGGCGAATATGGTCGTAAATAAGGTCCTGGAGGTCGGGGCAACCACGGTTGCCGGAAGAAGCCTGCTGAATACGCTCAAGGGAATTCCGGGACTGAATCTTGCCGCATCGGTGCTGAATGCCGCAGTGGCGGGAACTGTGACGCTGGCTGCGGGCGAGATCAGTACGGTGCTGTTTGAAAGGATTTATACGGGGGATATAGATTTTAATTCCGTGGACTGGGAGACTGAGGTCGCACTGCGGTACCGGAAATATCTTCCGAAGATCACGGCGGCGGTAAAGGCTGTTTCCGAGGCAAACGGCGGTAAGCTGGGACCTGCGCAGATCCGGCAGCTTCTGGCAGCGCTGCTGAAGCAGGAGGAGCCGGATCGGGGTACGGATCTTGAACAGAAGCAGGATTAGGATCGGGATCGAGATAATTTTTCGGAAACATCGGATCTGGAAATAATTGTAATTCCCGATGCTGTTTTACCCGGCTGCCTGGTAAGTTAAGCATCGGAATCAGGAAGAATCGAAAATATCGATGTATTTATGTTCGATACTTATTATAAAACAACATCGGGATTGGCATAGAAAGCCAATCCCGATGCTATTTTAAAAAGTATGATTTTTTCGGGGACATCGATCACGAGTCAGAGCTCGAAATCCGATGCTTTTGAATCTGGAGTTTGTCTTGTAAAATCCAGAGCCTTTTATTTCTGGTTAAAATCCGATGACGGATTACAGCAGACTCTCGTCCGGAGTAACCAGGATCTTAACCTGAGCCTTCTTGTCCGGTCCGGTCAGAGTGCCGAAGCCATCCTCAAGAACCTTGTCAAGGAGAACCTTCTTGGTAACATATCCCGGAACCTTCAGCTTGCCGGAGGACAGAAGAGCAATGACCTCTTCGAAATCATTTCCGGAGTAGCAGATGGAACCGACAATGTTCTTCTCTGTCAGAACAAGGACATTCGGGTTCATTGTAATATTGCTGGTCCAGATGGAGGTGATGACTTCATAGCCGTGCGGCTTGATGCAGTCACGAAGCAGGTGGAAGCACTGCTCGGAGGAAGTGGTCTCAAAAGCAACATCTGCACCTGCACCGCCTGTGAGCTCCTTAACCTTGGCAACAACATCGTCAACATTCGGATCAAGGACGATATCAGCACCGGTATTGAGCGCATACTGCTGACGTACGGACTTTCTCTGTACAGCGATGATCTGCTTAGCGCCAAGAGCCTTCAGGGAAGCGATGGTAGCAAGACCAATCGGGCCTGCGCCTGCAACAACTGCTGTCTGGCCTGCCTCGAAATGACCAACCTTCAGAGAATGATATCCGACTGCGAGCGGCTCTACGATAGCGCCGTCCTCGAAGCTCATCTCATCTGGCATATGGTGAACAAATTTCTCTGTGAAATTGCAGTACTCAGCAAGGCCGCCGTTGTTGGAAACGAAGCCGAGGAAGCTTAAATGCTCACAGACATTGTATTCGTTTTTCTGGCAGCTCGGGCAGTCATAATCTACGACGAGCGGCTCCGGAATAACGCGGTCACCGACCTTGAAGTTCTTGACATCCGGTCCTACTGCGACGACGACGCCGGAGAACTCATGACCCATGGTAACGGGATTGGTACATCCGGTCACATACTGCGGTGTATCACCAGGTGTAAAGATCGGTCCGTCGAGGAACTCATGAAGGTCGGATCCGCAGATACCGCACCATTTTACCTGAATTCTGACTTCGTCGCCCTTAGGCGCCTCATCCGGAACTACATCAACACGAAGATCTTTTGCTGTGTAAAAACGAGCTGCTTTCATTGTAATATCTCCTTAAGCATATAACTTAAAATAGTGAAGAATGTCAGTATGCCTCCTCCTGAAATCAAGGAAGATAGACATTCCGTTTGCATCGTTAAAATATTAACGCTCGAGTCAATAAATGTCAATACGGACGACAAAAAGAATGGAGCATTCCATGGGGGATTCAATATGTAGATGAACTAGGGAATAGTATATGGAATGAAAGGCAGACTTAATGACATAATTGTCAGATAAGGTTAAGTTCCGGGCGGACGACTACATCCTATATTTCGAAGAGGTTTCTCTGTCCATTAAGCGCTTTAAAACTTCGGGCGGACGACTACATCTGCTAATTTACATTATTATCTCTGTTCTTTTTTATTCTCAAGACCCAAGAAGGACATCTGCAATAATTAATTTAATGAGTTTTCTCTGTCCTTAATAGGATTTGTGGCTTAAAAAGAACAACCGCATTCAATGATTCTGTAATTATTCTCTGTCTGCACAAAAATTTTGGTAGAGATAATCGCAAGCTTGCCCCTGATGTGGACATTCATCCGGAGCTTATGCATGAAATTGTGAACGAGGTGTTAACTGAAAATTCACATATAGTTTAAAAATCGAACACTTGATTTTCATAAATGACCTTTATTCTTAAGTCAAGAAAAGCGAGAGAAATCCGCAGACTAAGATAATGTTTTTTCATAAGTTCTTCCCTACATAAAAGACCGTCAGTGTGACGGTCTTTTATGTTATTCTCATGTATTTAGAGTTAAGCAGGCGCGGGGGGATCAGAATCATCCCGGGAGTTCGGGGTCGTCCCAAGGGCTCAGAATCGTCCCAAGACTCAGGACCGGTCCGGGGCCGGCAGAATGCGGACCTCACCGCTGTTTAAGTGTTCCTCATGCCCATCCGCAAAGCGTACGATGAGACAGCAGTCGTCGTCAATTCCGACTGCGAGGGCAGTAGGATTGGCTGCTTTCTCATCGCTGCCGGAAGCAGCTCCGGTACCGTAAGCACTGCGTATGATTTCTACATTTTGCCCGACCACGAGCTGGCGGGATCTGTATTCGTCAAGAAACTGCTGCGCTTCAAGATCCTTTGTCAAAACCAGAAAGTGATTCAGAAATTCCGCAATCAGTCTAGCGCGGGCACCGTTCCCAGTGATCCCGTCCGGTAAGCCCCCCGCAATATCTTTTAATTCCTCCGGCCATCCGCCATCCGGTTCCCTCAGATTGAAGCCGATCCCCACTACTGCATAATCAAGCTTTCCGCTCTCCATCGAGAGCATTCCTTCCGTCAGGATCCCGCAGATTTTATGATCATTCAGAAACAGGTCGTTGACCCACTTGATTTTGACAGAGCTGTCAGCCAGTCCCGGAAAGGAAGCCTCCAGTGCCAGGGCACCGGCTGCAGCTGCAGCCGCTGTAAGCCGGACAGCATTTGCAGCGGGAAGATCCGGACGGAGCAGAAGACTGAGGTAAATGCCGCTGCCCTTCGGTGAATAAAAATTCCTCCCCATACGTCCGCGCCCGGCAGTCTGCATTTCAGCTGTAAGGACAGTTCCGGCCGGCGCTCCTTCAGTGGCTCTGGCCTTGAGAAGGGTATTAGTCGAGCTGACGGTTTCAAAGCATTCGATCTGATAAAAGCAGGCCGCTTCGGACGTCAGGTACCGGCGGATCAGCGGCTCACTTACAAGGTCGTGCTCTGCAAAGAGGCGGTAACCGAGATTGCGGCGGCCTTCGATCGGATATCCATCTTTTCGCAATGCTTCGATTGCCTTCCAGACTGCGGCACGCGTGACTCCAAAGTGCACAGCGAGCTCCTGACCGGAATAGGCTTGTCCGCTTTGCTGTACGCATGTCAGAAACGCAAGAACCTTGGATTTCAGATTTCCGGATGTTTCTTTTACAGAGATTGATTTTTCATCATTCAAATTCCTGCAAGACATTGAAAATACTCCTGAAATATAAAATGTTTATAATTATTCACAAAAGTAAAGATAAAAACAATTCAAACGACCGAAAAAGTCAGGCTTATCAACAATTATGTTTACTGAAGGTTGACAAAATCAAGATAGGATGTCAAATATCCGTCAAGATGTCAACCTGAGACAGATATATAAGTTGACAATAAGCATGTTTAAATGTATACTTCGGATCGGATACGAAGTTTACATTACGAAGTTTACAATATGGAGGCAGGTATGACAAGTAAAGGACAGCATTTATTTTTTCTATGCGTCTGCGGGCTGATGACGGCCGTTCTCTGTGTGCTTGCTCCGATTTCCATCCCGATCGGGCCGGTGCCTGTTTCCCTTGCGATTCTGGCTGTATGTCTCAATGCCTATATTCTGGGAATGAAAGGCGCCCTGATCTCGGTTCTGATTTACCTGCTCCTTGGCGCAGCAGGAGTCCCTGTTTTTGCAGGCTTTACCGGAGGCCTCACAAAGCTTACGGGACCGACAGGCGGCTATCTGGCAGGCTATCTTCTGACGGCGTTGATCGGCGGGCTTGCTGCAGAAAAGAGCGGGAGAGCTGTGCTGCCGACAGCTATTGGTCTGGCACTTGGCGTATTTGCGGCATATATAGCCGGAACGGCCTGGTTTCTTCATTTGACCGGCAGTGAGCTGATGTATGCGCTTTCTGTATGCGTATTTCCCTTTATACTTTTCGATCTGGGGAAAATTGCCGTTTCCATTCTGATCGGCTCTCAGGTACGCAGGGCACTCGTTCGGTCAGGGCTGCCGGTATACAGCTAAGCAATTGAAAACCAGACGGCTCATTCTCGTGACTTCAGTCGTGAGTGAGCCGGCTTTTTTTAACTATCCCGAATCAATCAAATCCCATAGCTTTCAAATCAAAATACTGGTATACTCTATGAAAACAGCTGAGAGGCTGCTTATTGGCATGCCTCAAAAGACAGCAGTAAAGACAGACAAAACTAAGACAGACAAAGTACAGACAGACTAAACTAAGACAGAGTAGAAAGTATTTAAATGCAGACACCGGTCACACAAGTAGCAGACAATATATACTGCGCCGAGATCCCGCTGCCAAACAATCCGCTGCGGCTGATCAACGTGTACATCATTAAAGGGACCGAAGGCAGGAACGAAGCTGAAGAATCACCGAAGGGCAGGACCGAAGCCGAGGAGATCCGAAAAGGCATAGCCGGACAGAAATTCGCCGCTCATGTCAGAAGCTCCCGCAGCCTCATCATAGACACCGGATTCAACCGGCCGGAGTGCGAGGAAGCGCTCAAAGCTGCTCTTCAGGAGCTTGGCATCACCGAAGCCGACATTTTCATCACCCACCTGCATTCGGACCATGTCGGACTGGTCAAGCGGATCGCACAGCCGGATTCCATCATTTATGCGGGAGAGACAGACGGGGAAATTATTAACTTCGAGGCCGGCAATCTGTACTGGCAGATCCTCGATGATATTTTCCTGCAGTTCGGATTCCCGAAGGCGGAATTCGGACGCAATACAGATATCCATCCGGGCCGTAAATATGTCCATGATTCACGTATTGATTTTACCTATGTGGATGAGGATACGGTGCTTGAATACGGCGGTTACTGTCTGAGACCCGTACATACCCCGGGACACACGCCGGGGCATATGTGCCTGTATGACAGGGAAAAAAAGCTTCTGCTCTGCGGCGACCATATCCTGGGCACGATCACGCCGAATATCACACCGGAGATCTGTGCCTTCAATCCGCTGAAGGACTACCTTGAGAGTCTCCATAAAGCGGAAATGCTGGAAGTGGAAACGCTGCTGCCTGCACACGGCACGCCGATCCCGGATATGTATGCCAGGATAAACGAGCTGAAGCAGCATCACAAGAACAGACTGGCAGAAGCGGAGCGCATTCTGGGAAATACCTGGAAAAATGCTTACGAAACCGCGCGTGATATGACCTGGGAGATCGACTGCAGAAACTGGGAAGAGTTCCCGAAGCCGCAGAAATGGTTTGCTACCGGAGAGGCGATTTCCCATCTGCAGTACCTGTACAGCACGGGCAGAGCGGAGCGCAAAGAGGAAAACGGCATCTATGTCTACAGAAGGACCGGGAAGGCCGGCGGAGAGGACTGACTGACGGAACAGCCCGGCAGAGACGACCGGGCGGAAAACCGGAACAGCCCGGCAGAGACGACCGGGCGGAAAAACGGACAGTCCGGCAGAAATACCTGGAACCACAGCACAAGGAGACGAATGAATAAAGTATATATCACAGGGGACAAGCATGGTTCCCTGCGCCCGTTTTTCGGTCTTGCCGAAAAACAGCTTGCAGACAGCACGGACATCATGATCATCACGGGTGATGCAGGATATGTGATGGATGATGATTACATGCTCAAGATCGGTACGCTTGAGCAGCTGTTTCCGGGCACCATCTGCTTCATAGACGGCAACCATGAAAATCACAGGCTGTTAAACAGCCTCCCGGTCAGCGAATGGCAGGGCGGAAGAGTACACCGCATCGGGGAACGCGTGATCCATCTCATGCGCGGGGAGCTTTATACCATAGGCGGAGAGAATTATTTTACCTTTGGAGGGGCACGCACCGTATCCAGATTCGTGGAGGGAGTGGAAGGCATCGACTGGTGGCTCGGGGAGGAGCCTACGGCGGAGGAACTTGCAGAGGGCAGGGACCGTTTCTGCAAATACCTCGACCGGATCGATTATGTGATCACCCACGAGGCGCCGATGTTCGCCAGACACCATATTGACAGGATCAAACGCGTAGACGACGACTATACGCTTCCGGGCATACTGGATGAGTGGTATGATCTGATCTCGGGCAGCAGCCGGCTGAAAAAATGGTATTTCGGCCATATGCACACAGACAAAAGCGTTACCCCCATCCTTCGGGGAATCTTCAACAATATCGTTGAAGCGGGCAGCGAGGAGAGACTCTGCTGGGCCTGAGCGGGACAACGGAAACAGGGCAGCTTATCATAAGAGAGGAATATCGGGATATTAATGGATAGCAGAAAAGTAATCAAATTTCTGAGACGAACGCTGATCAGCTTTTGCCTGTTCTTTTTTATCGCGTTTCCCTTTAAGCATCTGGACTTCCTGATTCCCGGCGTCACGGAGATCAGACCGGAAAATGTGATACCGCCGGTCATGGGCATCTTATTCGGTGTGCCCGGAGCGCTTGGAGCAGCCCTCGGCAACATTGCGGGAGACCTGATCGACGGCACGACGGTATACACCTTCTGCTTCGGATTTCTGGCCAACTTCCTGTATGCTTATCTGGCGCATAAAATGTGGTACACTTGGTTCGAACGCGAGGGGACCGTCAACTATCCCCAGATCTATTCTTTTTATACCTGCGTTAAGTTCATCACCATCATTTTTGTAGATTCGGTTTTTGTCGCATTCATGATCATGCTGCTGAGCGAAGCGATCGGGATGGCAAAAGCGCATGATGTCGCACTTATCCTCTTTTACAACAACTTTGATTTCGCTGTGATCCTGGGACTGCCGATCCTGGCGACTGTTTCGAACTTCTGGAATGATTACGAGGTGCCTCCGAAGCGGGAGATTTCGGAAAAATGGCAGGCGTATGAACGTATATTCACGCTTATTCCGGCAGTCGTCGTTACCCTCGGCGTCTGGTATTATGTCTATTCCAGGCTGCAGGATCAGATGTATCCGCAGCTTGCAGCAGTCATCATGTATATCATCATGATCCTGCTTGCCATTTATTCCTTCAGGCCGCGCACTGCCGAGATCGAAAAGGAGAAAAAACGAGTCGACTTTTCCCTGAAGGCGAAATCCAATATACTGTTCCAGGTCGTCGGCATTCTTATGGTCGTATTTGTTGTCGCAGTCACCTGGTACCTGAATACGAAAAATGCCGACATCACCAGGCTGGAGTTCTGGCAGGATATTTTCTCGACCGCGGGACTTTCCTTTAACTTTGTTTTCGGCATAATCCTCGCTTCCCTCTTTATCGTAGAGAAATACCTGGCCAATCCGATCGAGAAAATGACGGATATCGTCAGGGAATACGGGCAGCAGGATCATCTGGACCATCAGGGAAATAAAACCATGGCCGAAGCGTGCCGCTCGATCCGGTCCAAGGATGAGATCGGAGAGCTGGCGGACGGCATTGCAGAGATGATCGAGGACGTCGAAAGCTATGTCAACAACCTGCAGGCCGTAACACAGGAAAAACAGAGGATCAGCACGGAGCTGAACCTGGCGAGACGCATTCAGGAAAGCTTCCTGCCGCGGGTCTTTCCGCCGTTTCCGGAATATACACAGTACTTTGACCTTTATGCTTCGATGGATGCGGCCAAGGAAGTCGGAGGAGATTTCTATGATTTCTTCCTGATAGATGAGGATCATCTCGGCCTGGTCATTGCGGATGTATCCGGAAAGGGAATCGGCGCCTCCCTGTTCATGATGATCAGCAAAGCACTGATCAAAAACCAGGCGATGAATGCCGAATCGCCGGCGGCGGTCCTGGAAGCTGTCAACAGACAGATCTGCGCCAATAATGAGGCGGATATGTTTGTCACAGTCTGGCTCGGCATCCTCGAGCTTTCCACAGGCAGGCTGATCGCTGCAAATGCAGGCCACGAATATCCCGCGCTCATGCGCAGGGACGGCAGCTTCGAA
Source organism: Lachnospiraceae bacterium (assembly GCA_017460845.1). GTDB lineage: Bacteria > Bacillota > Clostridia > Lachnospirales > Lachnospiraceae > Avilachnospira. Next base: position 2,665 of record JAFUAE010000145.1, on the reverse strand, counting down.
CTGTTTAAGGACAAGCACGGCTTTGTCATCGGAGGCATGGACGGCGTCAGATTTAAAAACTACGAGCTGACACTTGAACCGGGGGACAGGCTGTTCGTCTATACGGACGGTGTTGCAGAAGCAACGGATGCGGTAAATGAGCAGTTCGGCACGGAAAGGACGCTGACTGCGCTTAATCAGCATAAGCAGGAAAGCTGCAGGGATCTGATCAGCGGCGTGAGAGACGCAATTGAAGAGTTTGTGAACGGAGCGCCTCAGTTTGATGACATCACGATGCTGACGATCACCTTCCGGCCGGCAGAGCTGTTACGAAGTTCAGAGGAAAATAAAGAATAACCATTAACCTTGCAAAAACGACTGTACGAGGTGGTAACTATATGATAATTCGGGAAATCAGGGACAATAACAAATTGACACTTGCCATAAAGGGCAGGATCGATACAGCAACGGCCCCTCAGTTAGAGACCGCAGTGAAAACGAAGACCGACGGCGTGGAACAGCTGGAAATCGATTTAAAAGAAACAGATTATATTTCATCCGCAGGGTTAAGAGTCCTGCTGGCAGCACAGAAAAGCATGAAGAAGCAGGGCAGCATGGTCGTTACAAATGTCAATGAAGTAATTCATGAGATTTTTGAAGTGACCGGCTTCCTTGATATTCTGACGATTCAATAAGTCGGGAGCGCTTATGAAAGAACTGATTACAGAAGCAAAGATTGATAAGCTTGAGGAAATCCGCCATTTTATGGACCGGTATCAGGAGGAACTGGACTGCCCGATGAAACCGCAGGCACAGCTGGATATCGCACTTGAGGAAGTCTTCGTCAATATAGCCCACTATGCATACGGGGAAGATGACATCGGCGGGCCGTGCAGGATCGTCTTTGATTACGACGAAGAAACAAAAGTATTTTCCGTTGAATTTACAGACAGCGGGATGCCGTTCAACCCGCTTGCGGCTGATGATCCGGATACCTCGCTGTCAGCGGAGGAGCGCGGGATCGGCGGGCTTGGCATTTTCATGGTCAAAAAGAGCATGGACGAGCTGGAGTACAGGCGCGAGGATGAAAAAAATATCTTCGTGATCCGGAAGGTACTGAAATAATCGCGGGCTTCGGTTCAGCTGCCCCGGATGAATGGACATCCAGGCTTGACCTGATATCTGGTATTATAGAAATTTAATAAATTGGATATTTTTAAGACACCAGCCTCTGTTTATAATCGCGTTAATGTTGTTTTCTTAATTGTATCTGTTTAGCACCAAGTCTCAGAATGCTTTGCATTTGAAAACTACTCTGCTTCCAGTGGTGCTGAACAGGTACGCGATACGGAGGTGTGTTTTATGAAGAAGATCGTATCGATCCAGGATATTTCCTGCTACGGACAGTGTTCCCTGACCGTGGCACTGCCGGTCCTTTCCGCAAGGGGTATTGAGACAGCCATTCTGCCCTCCGGAATTTTAAGTACCCATACGGGCGGCTTTACCGGGTTTACTGTACTTGATCTGACGGAGGAGATGCCCAGGATCGTAGACCACTGGATCTCCGAGGGGATCCACTTTGACGCGATCTATACCGGGTATATCGGAGATACGCGCCAGTTCGACCTGATCAATGCAAAGAAGGACGCGATCCTGAAGGAAGGCGGCAAACTGATCGTGGATCCTGCCATGGCGGATCACGGAAAGCTCTATGCAGCGCTCAATCAGGATATCGTAGAGGGCATGAAGAAGATCGTCCGCGAGGCGGATCTGATCCTGCCTAACCTCACAGAAGCGGCATTTCTGCTCGACCGTCCATACCAGGAGCATTACACGCAGAATGAGATCCTCGATATGGTACATGGCCTGAGCGATATGGGAGCAAAGGAGGTCGTTCTGACCGGCGTTTCATTTGAACAGAGCAGGCTGGGCGCAGTACATTATAATTCTGTCACTGACAGAGTTACGGAATACTATGCCGAGAGACAGCCGAAGAATTATCACGGCACCGGAGACATTTTCTCCTCGATCTATATTGCGGACTGGCTCAACGGCAGGCCGGCGGAAGAGTGTCTCAGGGATTCCTGCGAGTTTATCGTCAAATGTATCCAGGCGACGATGCCTTACGAGGACCACGGGTACGGCGTCATGTTCGAGCAGGTACTGGCTGCGGAGCGAAGATAAGAAGCTGCAGTGCGCGGCAGACTGAATATAAAAGATGAATTATTGCAGCTATGAATTTATAAAGGTTTTATTGAATGTGCTTTGCCATACATGGTATCATGAAGGCAAAGCATATTTCTTTTTCTTCTCAAATCAAATCTTCCGGTGCCGTGTGCACCTGTCATGAATCTGAAATCGAAATCCATGCTTTGTAACCAGAAATAAAACAGGCATGGATACGGAACTGACTCAGATGACAAAGGGGAAACCTTTCTTGGGGAAACTGGATCCGGCGGCAAGATCCATGTCTCACAGAGAGAAAGGAGCCCGACGATGGGAAGAAGAAAAACTCTGCAGGAACAGACCATAAGAGACAATTTCATGTTTGGCGCGGTGATGCTGGAAGCGGAAAACAGCCGCAGACTGCTCGAACTGATCCTTGAAAAGGAAATTGAAAAAGTTGAGGTAAGTGCTGAAAAAAGTATTGTGTACAACCCTGAGTACAGGGGAGTCCGGCTCGATG
>JAFUAE010000144.1 GCA_017460845.1 Lachnospiraceae bacterium | reverse complement strand
TTCCGACGAAGAGCTGGCGCGTTTTGCCGGATATGCACAGGCGGACGGCTTTGTAAGCGCTTTTAAGGACGGCTACGAAAGCAGCGTGGAACAGGGCGGCGCCAATCTGTCCGGCGGGCAGAAGCAGCGTCTGTGTATTGCGCGTGCGCTTTTAAAGAAGCCGAAGATCCTGATCCTTGATGATTCCACCTCGGCAGTCGATACGGCTACGGAGGCAAGGATCAATGAAGCCTTCGCGACGGAACTTAAGGACACCACCAAGCTGATCATTTCCCAGAGGATCGGCTCTGTCAGAAATGCAGACAGGATCATTGTCATGGATGACGGGCAGATTATTGACATCGGAAGGCACGAAGAACTGATCAGACGCTGCCGCGTTTATCAGGAGATTTATTACAGCCAGAATGAGAGGCAGGAAGGAGCAGCGGTATGACCAGGGCGGAAACTGCAGGGAATGAAGCTGCTCTGACGAGGGAAGAAAAGCTCAGACAGTCCCTGAATAAAAGATATGGCAAGAGAGTTGCCGCAGGCGGACGCGGACCGGGCGGACCCGGAGGAAGGGCAGCCAGGGCGGCGTCCCAGAAAGGAAAACCGGAAGAGGTGCGGCATACGATCCGGCGCCTTTTAAAGTATGTGCTGCAGGAAAAGGCAAGACTGAGCGGAGCATTTGTCTGCGTGCTGCTGACGACGGCATCGCAGCTGACCGCGTCCTATATGCTGCGTCCCATTATCAATACTTACATCGCTCCGGCGGACGGATCACGCGGAGACCCGAAGGGCCTGGCAGCCGCGCTTTTGCTCATGGCAGGCATCTATCTTGCGGGAATAGGCGGAACCTATATTCAGTCCAGGCTGCTGACGAAGGTCGGACAGAACAGCCTGAAAAGAATGAGGGAGGATCTGTTTGACCACATGCAGACCCTGCCGGTGAAGTTTTACGATACCAATACCCGCGGCGACCTTATGAGCCGCTTTACCAATGATATCGATAATGTAGGCAACATGCTTTCCTCCACGCTGATCTCCCTGTTTACGGCAGGACTGACGATTATCGGAACCGTTGCCCTGATGCTGTATACGAATGTGATCCTGACGCTGGTGACGGTCCTGGCTGTGCCGCTCATGCTCACGGCAGCAAGAAAGATCGCAGCTGCCTCCAGCAGATATTACTCCCGGCAGCAGGCGTCCCTTGGCGCACTGAACGGCTATATTGAGGAATCCGTGACCGGACAGAAGGTGATCAAGGTCTTCAATCATGAGGACATGGCCAGGGAGGAATTCGGCATTCTCAACGGAGAGCTGCAGAAGAATCAGATGAAGGCACAGTTTTTCTCCGGGATCATGGGACCGGTGATGAACTTCTCAACACAGATCAATTACACGCTGACGGCTGTCGTCGGCGGCATTCTCTGCATTACGCGCGGACTGGATATCGGAGGTCTTACGGTCTTCCTGAATTATTCCAGAATGTTCAACCGGCCGATCAATGAGATATCGATGACGATCACTGCGGTATTTTCGGCACTGGCCGGCGCAGAACGTGTTTTTGCAATTATGGATGCACAGCCTGAGCCTGAAAATGATGCGGATGCGTATCGCCCGGAAACGGTAAAGGGCGATGTCGTGATCACGGATGTCAGCTTCGGATATACGCCGGAAAAAAAGGTGCTGAAGCATATCAATGTCTATGCACATCCGGGTCAGAAGATCGCCTTTGTCGGCTCCACCGGTGCAGGCAAGACGACCGTTATGAATCTGCTTCCGCGTTTCTATGATATTGATGAGGGAACGATTACGATCGACGGTGTGGATTTGAAACATTATGATCGTGAAATCCTGAGGAACAACATTACCATGGTCCTGCAGGAGTCCCACCTTTTCAGCGGAACCATTATGGAGAATATACGTTACGGACGTCTCGATGCGACGGATGAGGAGGTCATTGCCGCCGCAAAAACAGCCTCTGCGGATTTCTTTATCAGGCATATGCCGCTGGGCTACCATACCGTGATCGACGCCGACGGGACCAATCTGTCCCAGGGACAGAGACAGCTTCTTAACATTGCCCGCGCGGCAGTATCAAAGGCTCCGATCCTGATCCTGGATGAGGCGACATCCTCCGTCGATACCAGAACCGAAAAAATGATCGAGAAGGGCATGGATTCCCTGATGAGCAACCGCACGACCTTTGTGATCGCACACCGGCTTTCTACGGTACGCGATGCCAACGCAATCATGGTACTGGAAAACGGCGAAATCATAGAACGCGGCACGCATGAAGAACTTCTCGAACAGAAGGGACGCTATTACGAGCTGTACACAGGCCTGAAAGAGCTTGACTGAAGGAAGAGTTTATGGAACTGAGCTTTCTGCTGTTTCAAAAAATTATATCGATGGCCCTGATTATGCTCATGGGCTATGCGATCCGGAAAACCGGAACCGTCAAAGATGAACAGACGCCGATCATTTCGGCGTTGCTGCTTTATATCCTGGTTCCGTGCATGGTATTCAATTCTTTTTTGCGGCCATTTTCACAGGAGCGTTTCCAGGCATTTGTGCTGGCTATGGTTTCAATGTTTACGGCCCAGCTCATTTTTATCCTGCTGGCCTGGCTGCTCGGAAAAACGCCGCTGCGCTTTGACAGTACGGAGCAGGCCTGCATAGCATATACCAACTGTGGAAATCTGCTGATCCCGCTGATAAACAGTATGCTTGGTCCGGAATATGTCTTTTATTCCGTGCCGTTTCTCGCTGCCAATACGATCTGCGCCTGGATCCACATTCCTGCACTGATCTCAGGCGAGTTTAAACCGGACTTCAGAAAAATCCTTCTGAACCCGGCAATTCTTTCAATCATTGCGGGAATTGTATTTTTCTGCTTCGGGATCACATTACCCGGGATCATTGCGGATACCATTACCGGAGTTGCCAATTCCGTCGGCATTGTGTCCATGCTGCTGACAGGAATGCTGATGGCGGGCATCGATCTGAAAGGTGTTTTCAGCAATCCGCGTTATCTTGGGGTTTCGTTTGTAAGGCTGATCATGTTTCCGATGCTGCTTGTCCTGATTCTGGCACTGACCGGGCTCACGCACCGTTCCGATATGTACCGCGAGGTCCTGATGGTCATGGTGATGAGCGGCGCAGCGCCTACTGCCACAGTCGTGATCATGATGACCAATCTGTTTGGCGGGAAAGCGGAGCTCGCCTCTGCCATCAGCGCCATGACAACGATCCTGTGTATTATAACTTTACCGGTAGTGGTTTATTTTTATCAGCTGCTTTGTTGACTTACAACCTTCGGGATGTTAGAATAAAAACGCTTTAGAGATGAGACATATTTAAGAAGCGCATAAAGAGATTATCACAGTTCGGAGGAAATGAAATGAAGCATATTCAGACATTAGAGACACGCAACCTTTGTGAGAGCGCAAAGAACGGCGGATGCGGCGAGTGCCAGACTTCCTGCCAGTCCGCATGCAAGACCAGCTGCGGTATCGCTAACCAGAAGTGTGAGAACAAAAAGGCTGAATAATCATTATAAGGCTATGATCTGAACGCCGCCGGAAAAAGGGCGGCGTTCTTTCGTGTATAAGAAAAAAGCTTGGGAGAAAACAAGATGGTTCATTTGTTTCAGCAGGGCGGATTGAATATTGTTGCGGATACTTTTTCCGGGTCTATCCATGTCGTGGACGACGCGGCATTTGACGTGATCGGAATGTTCGAAGATCACAGCCGGGAGGAAATCATTGCGGCTGTCAGCAGAAAATATGAAGGGGATCCTGAGGTGACACCGGAGGAGCTTGGGGAATGTTACGATGAAGTCGCTTCCCTGAAGGAACAGGGCAAGCTCTTTGCAGAAGATACCTTCGCTCCGATGGCAGGCGCACTGAAAGAACGCACATCCAATGTCGTCAAGGCACTCTGTCTTCATGTGGCGCATACCTGCAACCTGAACTGCTCCTACTGCTTTGCCAGCCAGGGAAGATACGCGGGAGAGCGGGCAGTCATGAGCTTTGAGACCGGAAAACGCGCGCTGGATTTTCTGGTTGAGAACTCAGGGACCCGTCGGAATCTGGAGGTGGATTTCTTCGGCGGGGAACCGCTGATGAATTTCGACGTAGTCAAACAGCTGGTGGCCTATGCAAGATCGATCGAAAAGGAAAAGGGCAAGAACTTCCGTTTTACACTTACGACCAACGGCATGCTGATCGACGACGATGTCATTGATTTCGCCAACCGGGAGTGCAGCAACGTAGTCTTAAGCCTGGACGGCCGCAAGGAGATCCATGACCGTTTCCGCGTGGACTATGCAGGAAACGGCAGCTGGGAGCGTATCGTACCGAAATTCCAGAAAATGGTCGAGGCCCGCGGCGGCAAAAACTATTATATGCGCGGCACCTTTACCCATGCCAATCCGGACTTTCTGAAGGATATTCAGACCATGCTGGATCTGGGATTTAACGAACTGAGCATGGAGCCTGTCGTCTGCGCTCCGGACGATCCTTCGGCACTGACTGCAGATGACCTGAAAATCGTAATGGAGCAGTATGAGCAGCTCGCAGAGCTGATGCTGCAGCGGGAAAAAGAAGGAAGACCCTTTACTTTCTATCACTATATGATCGATCTGACCGGCGGTCCCTGCATCTACAAGCGTATTTCAGGCTGCGGTTCGGGTACTGAGTATATGGCGGTCACTCCGTGGGGAGATCTGTATCCATGTCATCAGTTCGTAGGCGATGAGAAGTTCAAACTTGGGGACATCTGGAACGGGGTCAGCAATGAGGCAGTACAGTCTGAATTCAGGCAGTGCAATGTCTACGCCCATCCGGAATGTGCGGACTGCTGGGCAAAGCTCTATTGTTCGGGAGGTTGTGCGGCAAATGCCTATCATGCAACGGGCAGCATCACCGGCATCTATGAGAGCGGCTGCGAACTGTTCCGCAAGCGTATGGAATGCGCTATCTATATTGAAGCAAAAAAAAGACTTGGTATGTGAGCGGACAGCCTTTTCATGTAACGGATGCCGGCTGACGGCGGCACCGCCTCTGCATCGGTAAAAAAGCAGAAAGGACCGGAATGAACACCCCGATCTGTGACTTTGTAAATGAATACTGTGAAAAAAAAGCTGTGCGTCTGCATATGCCGGGACATAAAGGAAAAACGGTGATCGGACCGGAGGCGCTGGATATTACGGAAATAGGCGGGGCTGATGTTCTGTATGAAAAGGACAGTACGGGGATCATCGCGCAGAGTGAACGAAATGCTGCCGGTATTTTCGGGACGGCCAAAACGCTGTATTCCACAGAAGGCTCATCCCTCTGCATCCGGACCATGCTGTATCTCGTGAAGATGTATGCGATGCAGAAACGGAGAGAGACAGGGCTGCAGTTCGTAGAGGAAGCTGACTATGTAAAAGACAGACGACAGCAGGAGAAACATACAGTCACAAGGCGAGTCTGTATTGCGGCAGGGCGGAATGCCCATAAGACTTTTATTACAGCAGCGGCACTGATGGATCTGGATGTGATCTGGATGTATTCCGATCAGCCGGGACTGGTATCCTGTGAGCTGAGTCCCGAACGGATCGAAGCTTATATTCAGGAGACACAGCCTGATGCCGTTTACATTACCAGCCCTGACTATCTGGGCAACATTGCTGATATCCGGGGGATCGCAGAGGTATGCCGCAGGCACAAAACGCTGCTGCTCGTGGACAATGCCCACGGCGCCTATCTGAAATTTATTCCCGGAAAAGACAGCCTTTCCCTGCATCCGGCCGACCTTGGAGCCGACCTTTGCTGCGATTCCGCCCATAAGACGCTGCCGGTACTGACCGGAGGGGCATACCTGCATATTTCAGAGAATTCTCCGGAATTCTTTCGGGCACAGGCGGAACATGCAATAAAAATATTTGCTTCTACGAGCCCGTCCTATTTAATCCTGCAGTCATTGGACAGGGCAAATCAGCTGATCGCTGATGGCTTTGACACAGAAATCCGGGAGACAGCGGCTCGGGCCGAACATTTGAAAGAGAAGCTCAAGGAAGCCGGATATTGCCTGACTGGGATGGAAGTACTGAAAATCACGATCGATGCAGCCGCATATGGTTACAGCGGTGAAGAGCTGGCGCAAATCCTGGAAGCACACAGCATTTACAGTGAATTTTATGATCCGGAGTATCTGGTCCTGATGATATCACCCGGGAATACTTCCGCAGATCTGGATGAACTCGAACGGGTTCTGAAAAGCATCAGGCGGCGTTCGAATATCCATACCAGGGCTCCCCGGCTGAAACCGGGAGAAGTGGCAATGCGCCCGCAGGAGGCAATGCTGTATCCGGGCGAGGAGATTTCAATCGAGGAAGCGGAGGGCCGGATCCTGGCATCTGCAGATGTAGCCTGCCCGCCCGCGATTCCAATCGTTGTCTGCGGAGAGCGGATCAGCAGGTCAGCAATCGAATGCTTCCGCTATTATGGAATTCATTCCATCCATGTAATTAAATGAGGATCTGACGTATATCCCGAAAAATTATATAAACTTATATACATTAATATATGTAAATATAAGTTATATAAGATACAATGCTTTATCCTGAAAATGAGAAACAGCAGAGCCTGATACGGATTTTGATACGTACAGCTCTGCTGTTTTTATGTTGATTTTGATTGATTATGGAAGCCGTGTTTCAACAGAGTTCAGACCCTGTCAGGGAATGCTGATCTGTCCGGCCGGCATTTCCGAAGTCAGGAGAGTGCCTGATCCAGTGCAGCCTTCAGCTGGGCCTTGCACTCGGTGTAGCTCTCACCCGGATGAGCCTCATAGACCTTTTTTTCATCAATGAAAATGCTGGGATTGTAGTAGAAATCATACTTCGATACGACATCGGCATCTTTGTATTCCTCATACATCTTCATTTCGACCTTGCTGTATTCGCCATTTTCGGATTTCAGTTCCTCCAGCGCACGGAATGCCTGTACGCAATACGGACAGCCGTTCATATAAAACAGTTTGACATCCTTCATTACGATACCTTCCTATAATATAATGAATTATTCTCCATCGGCAGCTGCATTGGCTGCATCGTCAGTCTCCGCATTTTCAAGGAGCTTCTGTGCAGCGACCAGTTTTACGCAGAGCGTAAACAGCTTCATGGCAGCGGTGACTTCTTCAAGGCTCGGATAAGTCGGGGCGATACGAATGTTGCTGTCCGAAGGATCCTTGCCGTACGGGAAGGTGGCGCCGGCACCCGTCATGGTGACACCTGCCTTCTTTGCTGCAAGCACGATCGCTTTCGCGCAGCCCGGAAGAGAATCGAAGGAAACAAAATAGCCGCCGTTCGGCTTGGTCCAGCTGCCAATGCCGAGACCGCCGAGTTCTTCCTCCAGGACACTGTTGACGATTTCAAACTTCGGACGGATGATGTCCGCATGCTTTCTCATATGCTCCACGATACCGTGAATGTCCTTGAAGAAGCGGACGTGGCGGAGCTGGTTGACCTTGTCATGGCCGATCGTCTGCATGGTCATCTGCTTATTGATGTCCTCCAGGTTGTTCTGGGATGCAGCAAGCAATGCAATGCCGGAACCCGGGAAAGTGACCTTGGAGGTTGATGCAAACTTATAAACGAGGTCCGGGTTGCCGGCTCTCTTGCATTCTGCAAGGATCTCGATCAAATGATCCTGGTCATGGTCGTAAAGATGATGGATCGTATAGGCGTTATCCCAGTAAATACGGAAGTCAGGTGCTGCCGGCTCCAGTCTTGCAAAACGGCGGACCGTCTCATCGGAGTAGGAATTGCCGGTCGGGTTGGAATATTTCGGAACACACCAGATTCCCTTGATCAGCTCATCTTCCCGGACCAGCTTTTCTACCATATCCATATCCGGACCGGTAGGAAGCATCGGGACATTGATCATTTCAAAACCGAAATACTCTGTGATCTTGAAATGACGGTCATAGCCGGGAACAACGCAGAGCCATTTAACCTTAGGAAGCTTGCACCAGGGTGTGGAACCCATGACGCCGTGGCTGTAGCTGCGTGCGATACAGTCATACATGACGTTGAGGGAAGAGTTACCGAAGATGATCAGGTTGTTCGGATTCACTTCCATCACATCCGCAAACAGTTCCTTTGCCTCCGGAATACCGCTCAGTACGCCGTAGTTGCGGCAGTCTGTACCGTCTTCGCATTTCAGGTCCGCTTTGGAGCTGAGCACATCCATCATGCCCATGGAAAGATCCAGCTGTTCCGGTGACGGCTTGCCTCTTGCCATATTCAGGCTGAGCGGATGATAGCTGTATTTCTTATATTCCTGCTCCAGGGCGTCCAGTTCTTCACGGAGTTCGGCTTTGGTCATCTCAGTATACTTCTTCATGTATTCCCTCCTTCTGGTGTAATTTTGTGTTAGTACTTCACTGAAAACTGTGAATAGACTTGATGAAAAATGATTTATCTACAGTTGTTCTTTTGCACGAAAAGAACGGTGCGCTTTTGTACGTTTTTTTGTTTTGTGTATCATACCACGGTGGACTGTTTCGCGCAATTAAAGTTGATTACAAAAATGAAAAAAGTTATACTGAATACACTATGAGAAATTATGAAAGCACCCGGTGCAAGGCGGTATGCATCAGATGCGTGCCGCAACGTATAAGCATGGGTGCGGATCTTCCGGAGAAGAGGACTGCTTTATGGAAAACGAGACAAAAATCAACCGTATAAAGGAACTGATCGAAAAGCTGAATTACGCAAGCCGCGTCTATTATCAGGAGGGCAGGGAGATCATGCCCAACATTGACTATGACCGGTATTATGACGAATTGCTGGAGCTTGAAAAAGAGACCGGGATCCGCTTTGCGAATTCACCTTCACAGAATGTAGGCTACGAAATTATTTCCGAGCTCCCCAAGGAGCGCCATGAGAGTCCGATGCTTTCTCTGGATAAGACCAAATCCGCAGATGAGCTGATCGAATGGCTGAACGGGAAGCAGGGCGTGCTCAGCTGGAAGCTTGACGGCATCACTTGCGTCGTGACGTATGAAAACGGCATGCTTGCAAAGGCTGTGACCCGCGGCAATGGCGAAATCGGCGAGGTCGTGACGCCGAATGCCCGCTTTTTTGAAAATCTTCCCGGACAGATCTCCTTCCTGGGCAAGCTGATCATTCGCGGAGAAGCCGTCATTTCCTACAGTGATTTTGATAAGATCAACGAGGAAATCGCAGACACTGCGGCGCGTTATAAGAATCCGAGAAATCTGTGCTCCGGTTCCGTACGCCAGCTGGATCCTTCCGTGACTGCAGGCAGGCATGTCAATCTGATTATTTTCACGCTGGTTTCCGCGGAAGGAACTCCGGAGCATCCGGAGGTGCCGGATTTCCATAATTCCTTTGCCGCACAGTATGACTGGCTCGAAAGCCTCGGCTTCGAAGTGGTGGAGCACCGCTTCACGGATGGCAGTACGCTGAAATCGGATATTGAGGACTTTAAGGAAAAAGTCCCGACATACGATATTCCGTCGGACGGACTGGTGCTGGCATTTGAGGACATCGCCTACGGCATTTCCCTGGGAAGGACAGCGAAATTCCCGCGTAATTCCATTGCATTCAAATGGCAGGATGAGACTGCTGAAACGACGCTGCGCAGCATCGACTGGTCCGCATCAAGGACAGGCCTGATCAATCCTGTGGCCGTATTTGATCCGGTCGAGCTGGAGGGGACGACAGTGAGCCGTGCGAGCGTGCACAATGTCAGTATTGTGGAGGAACTCGAGCTCGGGATCGGCGATAAGGTGACCGTATACAAGGCCAACATGATCATCCCGCAGATTTCCGACAACCTGACGCGGAGCGGAAAGATCGAGATTCCGGACCGCTGTCCGGTCTGCGGCGGAAAAACCGAGATTCGCAGGGATAATACCGCGGCCCTTTTGTACTGCCTCAATGAAGACTGCCCCGCAAAAAAGGTCAAATCCTTTGAGCAGATGGTGAGCCGCAATGCGCTCAATATCGACGGGCTCTCCGAAAAGACGCTGGAGAAGCTGACCGGCGAGGGCTTCATTCACGAATTTGCGGATCTGTTCAGGCTGGAGCGTTTCCGTGACCGGATCGCAGAGCTTGAGGGCTTCGGTGAGAAGTCCGCGGATAACCTGATCGAGGCAGCCCGAAATGCTTCGGAAACGGATCTCTACAGACTGATCTACGGACTGGGGATCCCCGGCGTGGGACTTGCCGGTGCAAAGCTGATCTGCAGGCAGTTTAAAGACCGGCTCGACGCGGTGATGAATGCCGGCCGGGACGATCTGATGAAGATCGAGGGCATCGGGCCCGTGCTGGCGGATAATTTTACAGCCTTCTTTGCAAATGCCGAGAACCGCAGGATCACGGAAGATCTGGCCGGAGTCCTGAGCTTCCGTCAGGAAGCGGCTGCTGACGGCGGGGAGATCCCGCAGGCGTTTGAAGGGCAGACCTTTGTGATCACGGGTGATCTCGAACAGTTCGAAAACAGGCGTGCAGCACAGGATCTGATCGAGAAGCTCGGAGGCAAGGCAACGGGATCGGTTTCCGCCAAAACCTCATATCTGATCAATAACGACATTATGAGTTCATCTTCCAAGAATAAAATGGCAAAGCAGCTTGGTATTCCGATTATTACGGAAGCACAGTTTATCGAGATGCTGCCGGAGGGCTTCAAGCCGGAAAAAGAGGCCTGATCCCGGCGGCATGCTGAAATGAAAAGCGGCGAGTGGGGGTAAAAGATGTTTGAATATATGAATGAACAGCTTACGGAGATCGGTGTGATCCCGGTAATTGTAATCAGAAATGCTTCGGATGCGATGGAGCTTGGAAAAGCACTTTCAGAGGCCGGTATGCGGTGTGCGGAGGTGACCTTCCGTACGGATGCTGCTGAGGAAACGATCCGGATCTTTTCCGAAAATTTCCCGGATATCATTGTGGGTGCCGGCACGGTGTTTACGAAGGAACAGGTGGACATAGCGGTAAATGCCGGAGCAAAGTTTATCGATTCTCCGATCATGGACACGGAGCTGGTGGATTACTGTATCAGCAGGAATATCCCTGTTTATCCCGGTGTTGCGACGCCTTCGGAGGCCGCTGCAGGAATCAAAAGAGGTCTGCAGATCCTAAAATTTTTCCCGGCTGAGCAGATC
>JAFUAE010000143.1 GCA_017460845.1 Lachnospiraceae bacterium | reverse complement strand
CTCACCTGCCGTCAGTCGACCAGATTCAGCTCTGAGATCGGCACGATCTTCAGCCACAGCTTGCCCTTAATATTGTTTCTTTGCTCATTGCCGATATTTGCAAAACGGCTGTCCTCCGAGGAATCCGCGTTATCTCCCAGGACAAAATACTCGTCCTTGCCGAGCTCCACGATATTTTCCGCGATTCCGCTTAGGGATATGGTTCCGATATGATCGGAGGTGACCAGTTCTCCGTTTATGAAAATGTATCCGTCACGGATCTGCAGGGACTCGCCCGGCAATCCGATGATACGCTTTACATTCTGCTTTCCGGTGTCCGCCCTTTCAAACAGCACGATATCAAATCTCTTCGGATTTCCCAGATCATAAGCAAGCTTATTGACAAGGCAGACATCCTCTGCATGCAGGATCGGCGACATGCTCTGTCCGCTGATGATCGTCTGGTCCATAAATCCGTAGACGAGAAACCATGCCAGGGAAATCAGTACAATAAAATATACGATGCCGCGGATGATGATCCGCAGCAGCGAATTGTCTTCATGTGTATAAAGACCCATATTTATAAATTACTCCTTGTTTGACCGGTCTGTTTTTTTTGCCGGAGGACCCGGGCCGGGTCCTCCGGCTGAATCTTACAGACCGGTTCATTTCCTGTTGATTAACCGACCGGCAGGCAGGATCCGCCTATAAACTCCCTGACGATCGAATACGGCGGAATCTGTTCTGTCGTGATCGGAATGACAAAATCAAGGATCTTGAGCAGCTCCTTCGCCTTGAAATATTCATCGGAATCACGCGGCACGCCGAACAGGATCCTTTCCGCATACGGCTTGATCGCAGCCAGTTCGTACAGGATCGCAGTGTTCAGGATGGTGTCCGCATCCTTTGTATACGGGAAAATATTATCTTCCTCTCCGCGGCGTACATCCGGCCATCTCTGCAGCGTCATGGCAGCACCGTAAGCCCTGGAGCGCTCGTCACGCACCAGTCTGCGCAGAAGCCTCAGATCCGTGCTTGTGATACGGTTGTTTTCGTCAATATTCATGGACGGCAGTGCGGACACGCAGACCTTATATTTCTGGTCATGCGGGATCGACCATGAGAAGCGCTCGTTCAGGCAGTGAATGCCTTCTACGATCAGGATGTTTTTATCCAGCAGCGACAGCATGTCTCCGCGGAATTCCCGCTTGCCTGTCTTAAAATTATAATATGGAAGTTCAATGGTCTCGCCGTTCATCAGAGCGGTCATGTCTTCATTAAACTTCATCAGGTCCAGCGCATCAATGGACTCAAAGTCCGGATTTCCGTTTTCGTCGAGCTTGCGCATCGCATAATCCAGATAATAGTTGTCCGCTGAAATCACTCTCGGGATAATGCCGTAGGTCCTGAGCGCGAAGGACAGCCTGTGGGCGGTGCTGGTCTTGCCCGAGCTGGACGGGCCTGCCAGAAATACGAATTTCTTGCCGGAACTGATGATCTCGTTGGCGATCTGATTCAGTCTGTTGTCAAAGATCGATTCGCAGGTCAGGATCAGCTCCGTGGTCTTGCCCGCACAAATCATTTCATTCAGATCCGCCAGATTTTCCACATCCAGCATATGAGCAAGGCGGTATGCCTCCGCCTGCGCCTCAAACAGATTTTCGATCAGATCGATATCGAGGATTGCATCCGGATCGTCCGGCTCCGGAAGCATCAGGAAGAGACCGTTCTTATACGGATGAAGGTCAAAGGATCTGATCGCGCCGGAGCTGGTTGCCACCGGACCGTACAGATAGATCTCAAATCCTTCGAAGCAGGTCAGATTGACCTTGGAGGTGCGGCGGAAGCTTAAGAGCTTGGCCACATCATCCATACCGCGCTCCCTGAACATATTGATCGCATTGTCCACCTTCATGATCTTTTTTGTGATCGGCAGATCCGCTTCAATATAATCGTGCATCTTCATCCAGACCTTGCGGATGATCTCGTTGACTTTCTCCTTGTTCAGCGTCTCCTTAAAAGCCTTTTTGTACTTCGGATAAACGAAGTAGTTGCCGTTCATGGAGAACTCGAAAACGATTTTTTCGAGATTCGCCGATCCGACAATATCATCGAAGGCCTTCAGCATGATCAGTTCGGCAGTTCTGGCATAATTTGTACGGCTGTTTTCATTCTTGTAAAAATGATCGATCATATCCTTCCCTCCTGTTTTGCAAAATGGCTTCTTCAACTAGTTCTATACGCTTTTTCAGCCCGTCGGATTTTACGGCATTTTTATCCGGCGAACCTTTTTTCAGAGATTCAAGGGCAGCATAAAGCGCCTCTCTCCTGCTGTTAAGATAATTCAGATATACATCCGTACACGCGGGATCACAATGCTTTCCATAGTGAAGCTGGGCCTCGCTGTACTTCTCCTGCGGCGTCCCCGGAAGGCTCCTTCTGACATCGAGAAGCACATAGTATTTGCCTTCATCAAAGACCCACTTCTCGCGCCTGATCGTAAATATTCCAGTCTCCAGCAGTGTTTTCCGGACCAGGTCCTGATCCGACTGCGGTCCCAGGATCAGCTGCTGCAAATGCTGAAAACGCGCAAGCTCCGCCTCCCTCAGGATCCTGCTCATCAGAATGCCGCCCATGCCAGCGATCACCGCGCATTCGATCCCGCAGCCGTCCGCAAGGCCCGACAGACCGTCGGAGAGCACAAACTCCGCCGAATCCTCCACGCCGGCCTCCCGGCAGTTCCTGACGGCGGTTTCGAGCGGTCCCTTCGCCACATCCGCAGCAATAACATGTCCGGTTTTTTTCTCCTGAAGGGCGCGTATGGAAACATAAGCATGGTCGCAGCCAATGTCGCCAAGCACACTGCAGCTTTCGATCATACCGACAATCGTTTCTAATCTTTTTGAAATAATCATAATGGTATGCGCAGGTTTCTCAGTTTATTTTTCTCTTTCTGCAGACGGCCGAATTCCGAAAGGTCGTTTCCGCAGCGCCTGATTTCCGCATCAAGACGGATCGACAGAAGCGCACTGACAGTTTCGGCCAGTCCTTTTTCGAGGTCCGCCTTTTCCATGCCGGCTGCGCCGCCTCCCTGATCGGATTCTGCAAATGCTTCCGCCGCCAGCTTGCGGTCTGATTCGGTCAGATCGTTTCTGTCCAGAAATGCTGCGGCATCAAAGGCGCTGCCCTGTTCCTGCGCAGTCTCGGCGATGATCCGGTAAATCCTGGTTTTAAAGGAGTCCGGACTGATGTAGCGGAATACTGCGGGCGCAAGCTCGGGTCTCTCCGCGATCCAGGACGCAAGGATCTTCTCATACTTTGCGGCAGCGGCTTTTTCCTCTTCGGAATCTCCGGAACCCTCAGCCGCCGAAATGGCCGCCGCCTTTCTTCCCGCCTCCAGCCTTGCCGTCCTGCGGCTGAGGTCGATATCGCGGAACACGGAAGAATGGCTGCCGTTTTCGATCATTCTGTCCACAAGTCTTGAGAGCTCATCCCTGTCGATCATAAATTCCGTGCTGACCGCGTCAATATAATTGTCCCGCTCCAGCTTGTCCCGGAACATGCACAGACGGTCCGCCGTTTCTCTCATAAAGGCGGTCCGTTCCGCAGGGTCCGCCTGGTCAAAGCTCTCCTTCAGAACATCGATCATATAGAGGAAAGCATTTCTTGCACTGCGGATACACTGCTCATAGGCCTCGGGCCCGTTTGCACGGATAAATTCATCGGGATCCTTATAGCCTTCCATTTCCAGCACCTTCACGCTGATCCCCGCATCATGGAGGATCGGGAAGGCGCGGAGCTTCGCGCTGATGCCGGCCTGGTCGCTGTCCTGGGTCAGGATCACCTGTTCCGTGTAGCGCTTCAGGAGTCTGGCGTGATTTTCCGTAAAGGCCGTTCCCAGACTAGCGACAGCATTGGTAAAGCCCGCCTGATGGAGGGCGATCACATCCATGTAGCCCTCGCAGAGCAGCAGGTACCTGCTTCTGGATTTTCTGGCAAAATTGAGCCCGTAAAGGGTCGAGGATTTGTCGAAAATCAGGGTCTCCGGGGAATTCAGATATTTCGGTTCCCCGTCTCCCATTACTCTTCCGCCAAATCCGATCACGCGGTTATTGGTATCCATAATCGGGAAAATCACGCGGTTCCAGAATTTGTCGCGTATCCCGGTTTCCTTATAGGTGATCAGACCCGATTTATCCAGGATCTCATCGTCATAGCCTTTTTCCTTCAGATACCTGTAAAGGGCGTCCTGCTTTTTCTCGGAAAAGCCCAGCCCGAAATGCGTGATCGTCTGATTGCTCAGCGCACGCTTCCCGGCAAGGTATTCGTAGCCCGGACGTCCCGCAGGACTTCTGAGGACGCGGTTGTAATAAATCGCGGCTTCCTTATTGATCTCCAGCAGTCTGCTCCTGAGCTCCTTAGCGCCCTTATCCTCCTCTTCGGCGGATTCCGGCAGCTCGATGTGCGCATTTTCCGCAAGTGCCTTCAGCGCCTCCGTAAAGGAATAATTCTCATATTCCATCAGGAAGCTGATGACATTTCCTCCGGCATGGCAGCCGAAGCAATAGTAGATCTGCTTGCGCGGACTCACGGAAAAGGAAGCTGTTTTTTCCCCATGAAACGGGCAGAGTCCGAAATAATTGGCACCCTTTTTGGTCAGCCGGACATATCTGCCCACAATATCCACAATGTCATTTGCGGAGCGTACCTGTTCGATCACGGATTCATCATATCTCATATCAGAACTTCCACCCCGCAGGAACAAAGAGTTCCTCAAATTTCTCTATCGCATAATTATCCGTCATGCCGGAGATATAATCGCAGACAACGCGCTCCAGCGTCTCTCCGCGGTCCAGCAGCATGCGGTAATCCTCTCCCAGTTCGTCCGGATGCTCCATATAATGGACGAACAGGAGCTCAATCATCCTTTTGGCCTTGCCTTCCTCTTCCTTGGCCTTTCCGCCGACATAGATATGTTCAAACATCCAGCCGCGCAGCTCCTGCATCGTTTTCTCGATTTCGGGACTCATCACGATATGGTCGCTGTCGAGGCTGTGAATGATAACGTTGTTGATCAGTGTGCCAAGGCGGTCATGCACA
This sequence comes from Lachnospiraceae bacterium, assembly GCA_017460845.1. Classification (GTDB taxonomy): domain Bacteria; phylum Bacillota; class Clostridia; order Lachnospirales; family Lachnospiraceae; genus Avilachnospira. Next base: position 1,808 of record JAFUAE010000143.1, on the reverse strand, counting down.
TTCCCGCCGAGGATCTTCCTGTAGGAGTCCGGAATGTCCTGCTCCGTGATCAGTCCGGCGCGAATGGAATCATCAATGTCATGATTCAGATAGGCGATCTTGTCCGAAAGGCGGACGATCTGTCCCTCCAACGTAGACGGATGTCCGGAGGTACGGTGATTCCGGATGCCGTCCCTGACTTCCTTTGTCAGGTTCAGGCCCTTTCCGTCCTTTTCCAGTACCTCGCAGATCCTGACAGACTGTTCGCTGTGGACAAAGCCGGTACTGCAGAGTCTGTTGAGCACCGCCTCGCCGCTGTGTCCGAAGGGCGTGTGCCCGAGGTCGTGCCCGAGGGCGATGGCCTCTGTCAGGTTTTCATTCATACGAAGCGCCCTGGCGATCGTTCTCGCGATCTGCGAGACCTCCAGTGTGTGCGTCAGTCTCGTTCTGTAATGGTCGCCTTCGGGAGCCAGAAATACCTGGGTCTTATGCTTCAGTCTGCGGAAGGACTTGCAGTGAAGGATCCGGTCTCTGTCACGCTGGTATGCCGGTCTCATTGCATCTTCCTCTTCCGGAATATCCCTGCCTTTTGTACAGCAGGAAAAAGCCGCGTAAGGACTTAAGGTCAGTTTCTCCCCGGCTTCCAGCATTTCCCTGATACAGTTAAAACCTTTGATTTTGTCTGTCATACTCAGATCTTCAGATCGGTCGCAGTACATGAAAGGATCGAACTCTTCTATGTGCTTTAGTTTACCACATTCATCACGCTCAGACAATGAAGAAAACAATTGCATTCCGTTAAGGACTTGGCATCTGAATGCCTACCCCTGCCCAATAACAAAAAATCCGGCAGCTGCTGCGGATGCCTGTCGCATCTTCAGCCTCTGCCGGCGAGGGCCGCTCAGCCCGTATTTAATTTTATCCCATTACACCATTATAGATCGCACGGATCGCATCGTCGTAATCCACATCGTCCACGCCGAGAATGATATTGATCTCTGTGGAGCCCTGGTCGATCATCTTGATGTTGACGCGTGCCTCCGCAAGCGCGTTCATGATCCTGGCCGCGGTTCCTCTGGAATAGGCCATTCCCTGTCCCACGACAGCGATCATTGCAAGATTGTCCTCGATATAATAGCTGTCTGGCTGCAGCTCGTTGTTGATTTCCTCAATGATGACGTCCCTGTACGGATTGAACATGCTCGTCTGCACCACGACGGACATGGTGTCTATGCCTGTCGGTGCATGTTCAAAGGAAATGCCGTGATCTGCAAATATCTTCAGAAGCTTCATGCCGAAGCCGATCTCGCTGTTCATGGATGACTTCTCGATCAGCACAGCCGTAAATCCCTTCTTCCCGGCAATGCCCGTCACCTTATGCTTTCTGGGCACGCGCGGAAGCTCCGCGGAGATCAGTGTACCCGGATCATCCGGACGGTTGGTGTTGCGGATATTCAGCGGAATGTTGGCCTTACGGATCGGGAATACCGCATCCTCGTGCAGTACCGAAGCGCCCATATAGGAAAGCTCGCGAAGTTCACGATAGCTAAGCGCTGCGATCGGATGCGGATCCTTGATGATGCGCGGGTCTGCGGAAAGCATGCCGGACACATCGGTCCAGTTCTCATACATATCTGCAAATATTGCTCTGGCTACGATGGAGCCCGTGATATCGGATCCTCCTCTGGAGAAGGTCTGGATCTGACCGTCGGGCCTGGTCCCGTAAAATCCCGGGATCACCACATATTCCTTTTCGCTGAGTGCTGCGTTCAGATCGCGGTTTGTCTGCTCCGACAGGAATTCTCCGTTTCTGTCAAAATGCACTGCCT
>JAFUAE010000142.1 GCA_017460845.1 Lachnospiraceae bacterium | reverse complement strand
GATGCCGGTATTCGGAAGCGCCAGGGTCATAATAATTGCAGCCGCATAGCCGATCAGAATGCCGATAAAGACCGCTGAGATCGACCAGATACTCCCTCTGGGCGTAAAATGCTTGATCGCCACGATAGAAAGCAGGACCAGCATGCCGATAAACAGATTCGGCAGGGAGCCGTAATCCGCCTTGCCGCTTCCGCCGCAGAAATAGTTAATGCCCACCGTAAGCAGGGAAAGGCCGATGGCGATAACGACAGAACCCGTTACGATGTGCGGGAAATACTTCTTGAGCGGCTTGATAAAGCAGCCGAGCACGCCCTCAAACAGTCCGCCGACCAGGCAGGCGCCCATGATTGCGCCGTAGGCCAGGATCCCGCCGCCAAGAACATTTACAGTGTTATTCAGGACCCCGAGGAAGCCCGAAGAGGTTCCCATAACGATCGGGACCCTTCCGCCTACCGGTCCTACCGTAAACAGCTGGATCAGAGTTACGATACCGGCCATAGTCATTGCATTCTGCAGCAGTGCCGTACGGAAATCCCCGTATCCTGCGTCGACCGTGAGCCCGCAGGTACCCATGACGATAATGAGCGGCGTCAGGTTACCGATAAACATTGCCACAACATGCTGCATACCCAGCGGGATCGCCTTTGAAAGTGCGATCCTTCCTTCAAGCGTATAGGGGGATCCGGTCGTCACACCATTACTTTTGTTACCCTTCATTGTGTTCTATCCTCCATTTTATGATAAATCATAGTTTTTATAAAGATTTTTCCCATAAAACGAAAATAAGCCGCGAAGCCTTCTTTTTGGCTCCGCAGCTTAATTCATTTATCTGTCTTCACGGAAATAATTCAATCCAAGTCCCGCAGGGGGCTGGTCTTCCTTCCTCTGGCGCATGGACACCAGGATCAGGACAATGGTTGTTGCGATATAAGGCACGATCTTGTAGATCTGCGTTGGAATAAACGGGATCGGCAGTCTCAGGTACAGGATCAGCAGTCCGCCGAACAGCATCGATCCCCAGAGCGCATTGAGCGGCTTCCAGAGACAGAAAATAACGAGCGCCACAGCGACCCAGCCTTCTCCTGCCAGAGCGTTGTGATTCCACACGCAGCCGGCGATGGTCATCGTATGGACCATTCCTCCGAGCGCCGAAATGCCGCCGCCGAGACAGGTCGCAGCATACCGGTAACGGGTGACGCTGATGCCTGCAGCATCCGCTGTAGCCGGTGATTCGCCGACCGCCCTCAGGTAAAGTCCCTTCCTCGTGTGATGCATAAACCAGGACATTAGGACGACGATCACAATGCCCGCATACACGAAAATATTATAGTTGAACAGAAGGTCTCCCAGCACCGGGATCTTCTGCATCGCCTCCGGGAATATGGATCCGGAAAATGCAGTCTTCAGCGTATTGCTGATGGAAACATTTCCGCCGACGCGAAGACGCATCAGCTCTCCGACGAACTGGCCGACGCCGGTACCGAAAATCGTAAGTGCCAGACCGGTCACGTTCTGGTTAGCGCGAAGCGTAACAGTCAGTACGCTGTAAATGAAGGCGCCCGCAACTCCTGCGAGAAAAGCGCACAGGAATGCGATCAGCACGGCGATCCAGCCCACGGCATTGTCGCCGGCGGCATTTCCATATACAAAGGCACCGCAGAGGCCGAAAGCGCCGCCCATGAACATCAGGCCCTCGACGCCGAGGTTCATGTTGCCCGACTTCTGTGTCAGGATCTCTCCGGAGGTACCGTAAAGCAGCGGCGTACCGTTTAAAATCGCCGCACGGATCAGGCCGATCAGACTAAATCCATTCATTTCGCCGCCTCCTTTCCTTCCTCAGAGCTCTTTGCCGCGGGAACTGCCGTGTTTCCGGCCGGTGCAGCCGGTGTAGCCGCTCCTGTCTCACCATGTCCGTCATGCCCGCGGAAATTCAGCTTATAGTTGATAAAGAACTCGCAGCCCAGCAGGCAGAGAAGCAAAAGTCCCTTGATAATATCGGATACGGAAGCCGGAACGCCCATGCCGGTCTGCAGGCTGGACGCCCCCTTGCTTAAGATACCGAACAGGATGGCAATGATGACCATCGCAAATGGATTTAGCTGTGCCAGCCATGCAACCGTAATAGCCGTAAAGCCGACGCCGTCCGCAACGCTCGCATACAGCGTCTGGTTCGCGCCGGAGGCTACCATGAATCCGACCAGTCCGCAGATCGCGCCGGAAAGGCAGGCTGTGCGCACCGTGATCTTCATGACATTCATGCCGGCATAACGCGCCGTGTTCTCGGACTCGCCGAGCACCGCGATTTCATAACCGTGCTTGGTATATTTCATATAGATGTAAATGAAAACGACCAGAAGCAGCACGATGATCCAGCCGCAGTGAACGCCGAGGACCTTGGGCAGGACCGCTGCATCCGCAAAGTTCGGAATGACCTGGGAGCCCTTTTTGCCTTCCCATGGTCCGCCCTGCAGCCAGCCGACAATGCCGATCGCGATATAGTTGAGCATCAGCGTAAACAGAGTCTCATTGGTCTTCCATCTCGCCTTAAATGCTGCCGGGATCGCGGCCCAGACCGCTCCCATGAGCATGGATGCGAGCCCCATAATGATCAGCAGTGGAGCAGAGGGCCATTTATTGCCGAAATTAATGGCAAAGAATGCCGCAGCCATCGCGCCGATCGTGATCTGTCCCTCCGCGCCGATGTTCCAGAATTTCATCCGGAAGCACGGAGCCAGGGCAAGCGCGGTACCGAGCAGCGGCGCCGCAACCTTGACCACCTGACGGATGCCGCTCTTTTTGCCGAGGGCTCCGGAAATCATGGTCGAGTATGCTTCTACCGGGTTTGCGCCTGCGGCAAGGAATACCAGGCAGCTTAACAGGATCGCGGTAAGAAATGCAAGCAGACGGATCACCCAGATCCGGCCCCTGCTCATATTTTCTCTTTTGGAAATGTGGATCAGAGGAGCTTTTTCATTCATTTTTCAGTCCCTCCTTTCCATCCGGATTGCTTTCGGATCCGGCCCTGCTTTCGGTAGAACTGCCGCCTATACTGGTCATCAGAAGGCCGATTTCTTCCTTTGTGGCGGTTCTGGCGTCCACAATACCCGAGACCCTTCCTCCGCAGAGCACAAGGATCTTGTCGCAGAGCTGAAGCAGTACGTCCAGATCCTCTCCGACAAAAATAACCGCCACGCCCTTTGCCTTCTGGCCTGCCATCAGGTTGTAGATGATATAGGAGGTATTGATATCCAGTCCGCGGACCGCGTATGCGCTCATTAGCACGGAGGGTTCGGATGCGATCTCACGTCCGACCAGGACCTTCTGGACATTTCCGCCTGAAAGCTTGCGGACCGGATAATCGATATCCGGCGTCGCGACCTCCAGGAATTTGTAAACCTCCTGCGCCAGCCTGCGCGGCTCCTTTTTATCGATAAACCATTTGTGTGATTTGCTCCAGGAACGCAGCATCATATTGCCGGTCATGCCCATGCCGCCGACAAGTCCCATGCCGAGACGGTCCTCCGGCACAAAGGCCAGCGCCACGCCGGCATCCTTGATCTCCATCGGAGATTTGCCGACCAGCTCTGTCGGCGCTTTTCCCTCAGGCGTATAAATGATCGAGCCCTTTTCGATCCTGCGCAGTCCGGCGATCGCCTCCAGGAGTTCCTTCTGTCCGGAGCCTGCAATGCCTGCGATGCCCAGGATCTCTCCGCCGTAGGCAATAAAACCGACGTCGCTGAGCTTTTCAACGCCTTCATTATCCCTGCAGGTAAGGCCCGCGATCGTAAGCCGCGGTTTGGGATCCCTGGGATCCAGGCGGTCGATATCCAGCTCTACCTTGCGTCCCACCATCATTTCCGTAAGCTGCGCCTCGTTGGTCTCACCGGTGCGCACAGTCGCAATATGCTTTCCCTTCCGGAGCACCGCAACCACGTCCGAGATCGACATGACCTCGTTGAGCTTATGCGTAATGATAATAATGGATTTGCCGTCTTCCTTCATCGTACGCATGATGCGGAACAGCTTTTCGGTCTCCTGCGGTGTAAGGACAGCTGTCGGCTCGTCCAGGATCAGGATATCCGCACCGCGGTAAAGGACCTTGATGATCTCCACCGTCTGTTTTTCCGATACGGACATATCGTAGACCTTTTTGTTCGGATCGATCTCAAAGCCGTATTTTTCACTGATCGCACGGACCTTATCCGCGATCTGTCTGCGGTCGAGTCTGCCGGCCTCATCAAGACCGAGCACGATATTTTCAGCCGCGGTAAATACATCTACCAGCATAAAATGCTGGTGGATCATACCGATATGATGTTCAAATGCATCTTTTGGAGAACGGATGGTGACAGGTTTTCCATTGATCAGGATCTCACCCTTGTCCGGGAAATAGATGCCGGCAAGCATATTCATGAGTGTTGTTTTGCCGGAACCGTTCTCCCCGAGCAGAGACATGATCACGCCCTTGTCGAGATAAAGATCGACATTGTCATTGGCCGCGTTATCCCCGAAATATTTGGAAATGCCGCGGAACTCGACGACATGCGTAGTTTCCAAATTGATTCCCTCCTGTGGCAGGTTTCGTCTTGCCGGCATAGCCGGCGCGAAGGTTACTATGAAAGCCAGTGAGAGCAAGTCGCAGACGCCGCTCGAACGCTGTTTTCATGTATGCGCAGTGCCGGCAAAGCCGGCACGAAGCTTTTTCTGAAAGAAACAGGCTGCTGCACTGTGAGATGCAACAGCCCATGTAGATTTTAGCTTATTTTGATGGTGGTGTAAATGTTTAAATACGAATGATAAAGTCAATAATTCTCTATCAGGCATAAGCCTCGGATTGCTCCGTCCATTCGTACGTATTTATGCATTAGTATTCCTCGTTGACGAGTGTAATTCCGTCGATTCTCTCGGAGAAGGACGGTGCGGACTTGTAGAAGGACTCGTGATAGTATCCGTCTGATACAGCATCCTGTCCGTCCGGCTGGAAGTCAGCGTCCATATCGATCATGGAAGACTCAAGCTTCTGTCCGCCTACTGTAAATGTTGAAGTATCGAATACCTGAAGCTCGCCGCTCTCGATCTTCTTGCGTGCCTCTTCGATGGCTTCCTTGGTGCCCGGTGCAGCAAGCTTCTCGTTAAGCTCGGTCAGGGCAACGGAACCGTCTGCAAGACCATGCTGCATGTAGTCCTGATCTACCTTGCCGCCGTTTACAAGCGTCTCGATGACATATACGAAATAGTTGGTCCAGTCGATACGAGAAGAAATCAGGGATGATTCCGGAGCGACATCGATCATGGAAATGTTATATCCTACAGAGCAGACACCGTTCTCCTGAGCTGTGGTAGCCGGAGTTGTAGCGTCGGAATGCTGGGAAATCAGAACAGCGCCTCTGTCGATCAGGTCCTGTGCTGTTGCAGCCTCGATCGCCGGATCACCCCAGGAACCGATGAACTCTACCAGCATGGTAGCGCTCGGGCAAACGGATCTTGCGCCAAGGAAGAAGGAGGTATAGCCGGAAAGAACCTCTGAATAGGTATAAGCGCCGACATAACCGATCACAGCCTTATCCTCGGTGATCTCGCCCTTCTCGATCATCTCGTTGAGCTTCATGCCTGCAGCAATACCTGCAAGATATCTGCCCTCGTAGATGGACGGGAATGCATTGACCGTGTTCTCAAGATTGTCGGACTTGGAAGTCTCGTTTGTCAGAGCTGCAAATACTGTGTCCGGATAATCCTCCGCTACAGTAAGCATTGCCGGCTCCATGCCGTAGGAATTCAGGAATACCGCGATGCAGCCTGACTCGGCAAGCTCCTCGCAGTCAGCGGCTACCGGATCTCCTTCCGGATGATCATAGGTATAGATCCACTCGACATTGATGCCCTTCTTTGCAAGCTCCTCCTTGGCAGCGTCAGCAGCCATATAGAAGTTGCGGTCATAAGCCATGTTCTCGTTGCCGATGCAGACCATGCCGACCTTGACATCTGTGCCGCCTGCAGCCTGTGCTTCCGTTTCAGCAGCAGCCTCAGTCTCTGCCGCAGCCGCAGTCGTCTCTGCAGCCTCCGCCTTTGTTTCCGCGGGAGCAGCAGTTGTGGAAGCAGTACTGCTTCCGCCGCATGCTGCAAGGCTCAGAGCCATGGATGCAGCAAGCACTGTTGCAAATAATTTTTTCATATTTTCTCCTCCCAATATAAATACCGCCGGATCAGTCTGATTTCATATAGACATAATCAGACGGATTGATTGTAAACTACATGCCAATTACATTGGTATTCAGCATATATGAAAGTATTCTCAAGAATAATTCCGTAAAAAACATTTGTCAACCCTTACGCCGCGCCATAATTTCATCCAGCAGCACATTCGCCACATCATCCTTATCCATGATCGGCAGGCTCTTGACATCATCTGCGGTGATGATCGTTACAATGTTGGTATTCACCGCAAATCCGGCGCCAGGCATCTTGAGATTATTGGCAACGATCATATCCAGATTCTTCTTTGCCAGCTTCGCGCGGGAATTCTCAAGCACATTTTCGGTCTCCATACTGAAGCCGCACAGGAAAAGCCCCGGATGCTTATGCTCTCCGCAGTACTTAATAATATCCTCGGTACGGGCGAGCTCGATCTTCATATCGCCGTCTTTTTTCTTGATCTTATTCTCAGCCACCGTGGTCGGCTTATAATCCGCAACTGCAGCCGCTTTGATAATGATGTCCGTCTCGGGAAGGACCTTTTTGAACTCCTCGAACATCTCATGGGTCGAGGTGATCTTCACATTATTTACAAACGGGACCGGCTCCAGCGCCGTCTGCCCGGAAACAAGCGTCACCTCCGCGCCGCGCAGCATAGCGGCTCTGGCAATTGAATACCCCATCTTGCCGCTGCTCTTGTTGCTCAGGTAACGTACCGGATCCAGGGCCTCTCTCGTAGGTCCGGCGCTCACGGCCACCTTCAGCCCGGCCATATCCTTCTCATGCGCGAGCTCCCTTGCGATCCAGTCAAGCAGAACCTCCATCTTCGGCAGCTTTCCGCTTCCCACATCCTTGCAGGCCAGCACGCCGCTGTCGGAAGGAATAATGCCGAAGCCGTAATGCTCGAGCGTCTTCAGGTTATCCTGCGTCACGGGATTCTCCAGCATGGCCGTATTCATTGCAGGCGCCACAAGCTTTTTGCACTTTGCTGCAAGTACGACCGTCGTCAGCATATCATCCGCAATGCCGTGTGCCATTTTCGCAATGACATTGGCGGTAGCAGGCGCGATCAGGATCAGGTCCGCAGCCTTGGCGATAGAGATATGCGCGACATCATATTTAAAATTCCGGTCAAAGGTATCGACCATGCATTTATTATTGGTAAGCGTCTCAAAGGTGATCGGCGTGATAAACTGCGTCGCATTTTTTGTCATGATCACATGAACATCCGCGCCGGTCTTGCGCAGCGCCGACGCCACATCGGCCATCTTATACGCGGCAATACCGCCTGTTACGCCGAGAACGACACATTTTCCCTGTAAGCTTTCCATATAATCTGTCCTCCGGAACCGCTCTTATTTATAAATAATCGGCTGCATACAGCCAAAGCAGTACGCAGCCATTGTAGCACAGAATTAGTATTTACTGAATCGCTTTCTTAAGTTCTTCCACCTTGTCGAGCTTCTCCCAGGTGAAATCATCATCATTGCGTCCGAAATGACCGTAGGCCGCAGTCTTGCGGTAGATTGGCCTCTGGAGCTTCAGGTCGCGGATGATCGCATAAGGGCGGAGGTCAAAGACCTTCTCGATTGCTTCCTCGATCTGGTTGTTGGAGTATTTTCCGGTGCCGAAGGTATCTACCATGATCGAAACGGGCTTTGCCACACCGATCGCATAGGCTGCCTGGATCTCGCATTTCTCTGCAAATCCTGCCGCCACGACATTTTTTGCGATATGCCTC
>JAFUAE010000016.1 GCA_017460845.1 Lachnospiraceae bacterium | reverse complement strand
CTGGACATGAGTAAGCAGTGGGGTGCTGCGTGCCAGTGGCACGCGTTTAGCACCGACCGAAGCGGAGCGTAGAAGGGGCCCCACGGATTACGAATGGCCAGCAGGATTGTGGGAGCACAAAGTGCGGAACAATCCGTATTACATCATCAGTGAGGCGTTTGACCTCAGCATCATAATATGGGTATATAAAATACATCGGAATGAACGATGCAGCTTGATATGCTGCCAGGTCCTTTCCGATGTATTTTAATTTACCGGTAAATTATGATGCGTCCGCTTCGTCGCCTCCGCTGATGCGCTTCATGATATTATCTCTTGCGTTGATCACATGCTTCACGGTATTTGCGCGGGCAAGCTCCGGCTCGTGGAGCTTGAGGGCCTCATAAATCGCGATATGTTCATTATATGATTCCTGCGCTCTGGACTTGCGGTTGACGGAGACGCGGCGGAACTTGGTGATCTTCTGATGAATGTTGGACAGGGTGTCGTAAAAGACCATGCTGTGCGTTGCGCGGAACAGAAGATCATGGAAACGGGAGTCCTGATCCCGGATATGATCCGTCTTGGACGCCATATCCCCGTCCTTGTCAATGTAGAATTTCTGGAGATCCAGGATCTCCTTCATTTCCTTCAGTTCCTCTTCCGTAATGTTTTTGGCTGCACGCGCCGCCGCCTGGCCTTCCAGCTGCACGCGGATATCGTACATATCCAGCATGTCCTCGGGACTGATGCCCAGTACAGACGAGCCCCTGCTGGTTTCGAGCACAATTCTCTCCTGCTGAAGTCTGCGGAGCGCTTCGCGGATCGGTGTACGGCTGACGCCAAGCTCCTCCGAAAGCTTTGTCTCGCTTAAGATCTCGCCTCTTTCATATTTTCCTGTCAGAATGTCATTCTGCAGCTGTTCAAAAATCTGATCCGCTATGGATATCGTCCTGTGATCTCTCTGCTCTCTCATGAATTCTTCCTCCTATAGAAGCCGTTGGAAAACTCTTCGATCTTTCCTTCCAGCTCATCTGTGGACAGCATCGCGGTCCTGCCGCCTTCGTATTCTGCGTCCACCCACTCCTTCAGTTTCCGGACGACCGGATCCTTTTTATCGACCATCGCGTCGCCGCGCAACACATAGTTCTGGTTCATCCAGTAGGCAATGCCGGCGAGTCCGGAGTTTTTGTTGATTGCTACCATGGCCGGACGGTTCAGGAGCTTCTCGGTGTTGAAAATGTTGTAGATTTCTTCGTCCTTGAGCAGTCCGTCCGCATGAATGCCGGCTCTGGTCACATTGAAGTTTCTGCCTACAAACGGGGTCATCGGCGGAATCTTATAGCCGATTTCATTGCGGTAATAATCCGCGATCTCCGTGATCACGGTCGGATCCATGCCGTCAAGGGAGCCTCTGAGAGAAGCATATTCAAATACCATCGCCTCCAGCGGCACATTGCCGGTACGCTCGCCAATGCCGAGCAGGGTGCAGTTTACGCCGCTGGCGCCAAAGAGCCATGCGGTGGCAGCATTTGCAACTGCTTTATAAAAATCGTTGTGTCCGTGCCACTCGAGCATTTCGGAGCTGACGCCGGAATAATGCTGCAGGCCATAAATGATGCCCGGTACGCTTCGGGGAAGTGATACCTCACTGTACGGGACGCCGTAGCCCATGGTGTCGCAGGCACGGATCCTGACCGGAATGCCGGCATCGTCGGAAAGCTTCATCAGCTCATTGACAAACGGGACTACAAATCCGTAGAAGTCTGCTCTGGTAATGTCTTCCAGATGGCATCTTGGCATGACGCCGGCCTCAAATGCATCCCTGACTGTATCGAGATACATTTCCATGGCTTCCTTACGGGTTTTGCCAAGCTTTTTGAAAATATGATAGTCACTGCAGGAAACCAGGATGCCGGTCTCGCGGATGCCCAGATCCTTGACCAGCTTGAAGTCCTCCCTTGTCGCGCGGATCCAGGTCGTGATCTCCGGGAAGCGGAGCCCCAGATCCTGACAGCGTGCCACTGCCTCACGGTCTCTTTCGCTGTAGACAAAGAATTCCGACATGCGGATCAGGCCGTAAGGGCCGCCGAGTCTGGACATAAGCTTGAACAGATCCACGATCTGATCGACGGTATACGGGTTGATCGACTGCTGCCCGTCACGGAAGGTCGTGTCCGTGATCCAGATATTCTCCGGCATGCCTGCCGGTACTCGCGTATGGTTGAAGCCGACCTTCGGGACATCATCATAATCAAAGATGTCCCTGTACAGGTTGGGCTCTCTGATGTCCTGCAGTTCATAATGGTAGGCATTCTCTTCCAGGAGATTGGTCTTTGGGGATAATTCAAGCATGTTGATACCTCGCTGCATGTTTATTATGATTCGGGCTTGCGGGCTCGGATTCCGATGGCATTTCGGGCGGCTATGCCCTGTCCTGCGGGATCCGCTGGATTTGGCCGTCTGTCGGCTCTGCTGGATCTGCCCGTCCGGGTCTCCATTTGGCCGACTCCGCCCGGACGGCTTGGCTTTCTGTAATCAAAAGTGTGCCCTTTGGAATTCCCAAATCTGATTTTTAGTATAAGTGTATACAATTATACGCGAGTTGCGGGATTTGTAAAGGTTTTTCTTTTTCCTTTTATGAGAAATGTTGGGATATGTTGGGATATGTTGGGATATGTAGAGAAATGTTGGGAAATGTTGGAATATGTAGGGAAATGTGGGGATAAGGTGAATTGTGTTTTGTCCTTGATTTTACTTTGTTCTACAAATTCCAGGGTTTTACAGAAATCCGGTTTTTTGAAAATGCAAGGATTAAAAGTTTTATGATGCTCATCAAGGTATTTTTGCCGGTGCAGCAGGCATGAAATACCTTGATTTTCTTCATCAACCGTCATCTCCGGGATTTCCGGGCAGGAAGTAAGTGAAATCTGCCTTGAAAAGACTCTCTACGATATATT
>JAFUAE010000141.1 GCA_017460845.1 Lachnospiraceae bacterium | reverse complement strand
GGACAGGACCGCATCGCCGTCTGCAATGATCTGGGAGAGATCCTTGGTCAGCTCATAAGACCATGTGGAGGCATTCATTGAATAGTTAGGATTTCCCTCTTCGTCAGTCTCGCGAATAAAGTAAAGGGAACCGGGACGTCCGAGTTCTTCCAGGATGGAGTTAGCGTCTGTAACACCGGGTATCTCAATATTGATCCGGTCATCACCCTCTCTGTAAACCAGAGCTTCCGTACTGTAGGACTCAACTCTGCGCTGCAGCTTGTAAACAGTATCATCCATATCCTCATCGGAAGGTTTCTCCTCTCCGACTGCCTGATAGGTAATACTGACACCTCCGGCCAGATCAAGACCGAGGCGGATGTTGCTCGCTGCACCGGACTTCTCAGCACCGACACCGACGATGGCAGTGAAAAGAAGACCTACGAGCGCAGCCAGGATCACGATCAGCCCGATGACTGCCTTCAGCTTCCCGTTTTTCTTCATAACATTATCTCCTTCTATGCGGTTTGAACTTTCTCTCCGCAGCAGTTTTCTGATCAGTGGAAAAGAAATTCCCGGAATTCCGGCAGACTTGAATATCTTTTCCGTCCTTATTGCATCAAAAAACTGCGGAAAGAGCCCGCAACTCACAAATTATAACATAGAAAGTTCTCTTGTAAAACAACATTTTTATAGGTATGATGTTAAATAGAGTGTTCAAATCGCTGCTTTCACGATCCGAAGAACACAGGATCCTGATCGTGAATCAAAAACCATATTCTCTGAAAGGATGAAAACTTAAAAGAATGGACCAATCTGCCATATTACAGCTAGTCAGCCTTTTTATTCTGATCGTTCTGTCCGCCTATTTCTCTTCCGCGGAGACAGCTCTGTCCACCGTTAACCAGATCTCCCTGAAATCCCTTGCCGATGAAGGGGACGCGCGGGCTGCCCTGACACTCAAAGTGCTCGATGATTACGGTAAAATGCTCAGTACGATCCTGATCATGAACAATATCGTAAACCTGTCAGCTTCCGCAATCTCCACTTCCTTCTTCATCACGAATTTCGGCGCTAATGCCGTGACGATCGCAACAGCCGTTCTGACAGCTATTATCATTCTCTTTGGCGAGATCACTCCGAAAAATATCTCAAAGATCCGCTCCCAGAAGATCGCCATGCGGGATGCTCCTGTGATCAACGCCCTTATGATCCTGTTAACGCCCGTGATCGCTGTGATCGATTTTCTTGCAGGGATCCTGCTCAAGATCGCCGGTGTCAGCCGCGATGAGAAAACACCGATCACCGAGAATGAACTGCGCACCTACGTGGAAGTCGGTCACGAAGACGGCGTCATCGAAGGCCGCGAGAAAAAGTTCATCTATAACGTCTTCGATTTCGGCGATTCCGTCGCAAAGGACATCATGGTCCCCAGGATCGACATGGTCTGCGCTCCCGATGATGCGACCTACGATGATATTATGGATATTTTTGCCAAGGATATGTTCACCCGTATCCCTGTCTACCATGAGGATCCGGACAATATTATCGGGCATATCAATATCAAGGATTTCATTGTGCTGAAAGACAAGGAGGACTTCTCGATCTCCTCGATCATTCACGAGTCCTATTTCACCTATGAGTACAAAAAGACAGCCGACCTGCTCAAGGAAATGCAGCAGCGCTCGAGCGGCGTTGCCTTTGTCCTCAACGAATACGGCGCTACAGTCGGCATGATCACACTGGAGGACCTGGTCGAGGAGATCGTCGGCGAGATCCGCGATGAGTATGATGACGATGAAAAAGAGCTCATCCACAAATATGACGCCCTGACCTTCCTGGTAGACGGCTCTATGAAACTGGATGATATTAACGATGCTCTCGGCAGCCACTTCGATTCCGAGGACTACGATTCGATCGGCGGCCTGATCATTGAAAAGCTTGAACGTCTGCCGAGAAACGAAGAATCCGTCACGCTTGATGACGGCACAAAGCTCCAGACAAAGGGCATCCGGCGCAACAGGATCGTCAAGGTCCTGATCCGTTTTGCCAAGGAACCCGGAGCCGCGGAAACTGCAGCCGTATTTGCATCTGAGCCAGGCGCCGAAGAAACTGCAAAAACAGAAGCATGATCCGCAATGTATTCCTGTCAGTACTGCAAATATATTCCAGTCAGTTCTGCAAATAACAGAATAGATTCTTGTATGACCTTCCTTAGTGAAAAAACAGATCATCCGGTTCCGGCACGGATCTATATTTCCACTCTTCCGCTCCATCCGTCCAGGCAGCTCATTCGGAAGCAGCAGATCCCTATGCTGCGCCGCGCGCTGGAAGAGTTTGGATTTCATCCTGATGACCGGCACCTGAACGTAATGCGCAGTGAGCACGGCAAGCCCTGGCTGCCTGATTTTCACGGCTTTCACTACAATTTCAGTGATTCCGGCAACTATCTGCTGCTCGCCGCCAGTACCGTATGTGAAGTCGGTGTTGATCTGCAGGAGATCCGTACTCCGCACGGCGGCATTCTCCACTTTGCAAAACGCTTTTTCCCCGAAGAAGATCTTCTGCTTTTGAAAGCCCTTGAATCCGATGAACCTCAGCAGGAACTGCTGTTTTCAAGGATCTGGTCGATCCGCGAGGCCTACCTCAAATACACTGGAGCCGGCCTTGGCGGCGGCATCGGAAGCTTTCCCATTGATTTCGATCTTCACACTGCCGGAGAAGCATCCTTCACCGAGATTTCTGTTCCTGAAGGATACACAGCGGCAATATGCTGGAAGAAATGAGGATTATAAAAAAGTGAGTCAGGGGACGCATCCCCTGACTCACTCCGTCCTATTAACTCAAGCTTCTGCCGCATCCTTCTCATCCACTGCGATCGCAATATGCAGCTCATCGAGCTGTTTCTGCGTCACCGCGGAAGGTGCTCCCATCATG